>NZ_JAIVFQ010000100.1 GCF_020829495.1 Nostoc favosum CHAB5714
TGAGGCTCTCAAACAGGGTTTAAAAGATTTAGTCGAAGAAACTTCCAAATATAATAAAGAATAGTCAGTGGTTCGCGACAGACCATCGCGAACCACTTTTTCTTTTCCACATCCCGTGAAAAGTCAGGCTATTGATGGGGTAGATTTGATTGTCAAATCTTTTGCTAATGATTGGACAGAGCTAGCATCTGGGACAAGTTCTATTTATACGGCTGTTGTGGCTGTATCAATGTTGGTTGCAGTAGTTTTAGTCAGTTTTGCCTCCTTGGGTTGGTATAGAAAGTTCGCTGAAGAAGGTTTTTCTTACAATTTTGTAAGTGAAATGGTTTTTCCATTGTTAGTAATTGTAATGCTGACTAACAATGGTTTTTTATTGGCTAATACCACAATCGCTCTAAAAGATGTATCTGTAACTTTAAATAGAAGTATCCTAAGTATTACTAGAAATGGTGTAAAGTTAAAAGATGCTATCAGGAATGTGAATGCCGATCAGAGTTTCATTTTAGCTACACAGACAGCTTTGGCTAAATGTGAAAAACTTGAAACTTCTCAAACAGATAGTAACGGTAACACAACAAATCCTAGACAAACTTGCATCAAAAAGGGTATAGAAAAAGCTCAATCAGACGCGCGCGAAGCTAGAGAGAAAAAGGGGACTGGTTCAGGTTCGGGAAGCTGGAACCCTTTGGATATTGGTGGTGAACTTGTCAATAGTGCAATTCAAGGTCTTGTTTATGTGATCCTGAGTGGTTTATCCGCAGGTTTCCAATATATAGTGCAATTATCCTTTTTGTTAGTTGCTTACGTTGCACCTATATTCTTGGTATTGTCTTTGCTGCCTTTTGAAAGCAAGCCCCTTTATGCGTGGTTGTCCGGTTGGCTAGGTTTGACACTAATACTAATTTCATACTCGATAATAGTAGGTATAGTTGCGAGTGCGATAGTTGACAAACCTTCAAGCAATCCATTGTTGATGCAACTAATACAAGCAATTTTTTCGCCATTACTTGCAGTAGCCATTGGCACAGGAGGGGGGATGTCAGTATTCACAGCTTTTACTAGTGGAATTAAATTCTCTGTGGGATTAAGAAAATGAGGCTACTATAAAAAAAAGAATTAAATTTCACTCCAATATTTTTGATAGGGAATGCAGTATTACTGAGCCTGCTACTGTTAATAGAAATAATAAATTTTGCGAGAGTGGGAACTATAGCTAACTCGAAAGCACCGACATTAGTAGAATTAAATGATGGAGAATCTATAAGAGTTAGGGCGATACATAGTGAGGAGAGATCGGCTCAAGCCATCAGGTATTTTGTCGGGCAAACACTGACAGGGTTACTGAGTTGGAATACATTGCCAAAAGTGACTGGTGACTACGATGCAGACCCTACTAAAAAATTAAAGCTTGATGCGGGTGTGCAAACAGGGAATAGCAAAATTACAACGAATGTATGGGCTACAGGGTTTGCGTTATCAGAAGATTTCCGTGCTGAGTTTCTGAAAGAAATAGGAAATATTACACCACCAGATGTATTTAATGGTACGACTCAATCAATTTTAAAAATCAGTTTACTTAGCGAGCCTAAAAAAGTAAAACCAGGTAAGTTTCAAGTAGATATGGTAGGGGAAGTAATAGTTTTTCAGGGTAATAATATGGTTGGCGAACCAATAGGGTTTAACAAAAGTGTTTTTGTGAGAGTGATAGACACACCAACATTGCCGCAGATTTCATCTGAGTTTCAACAAACAGCTTATCGTGTCCGCAAAGCAGGTTTAGAAATATATAAAATTCAAGATTTGAATTTATGACACAAACGCAAGAATCACCCGCAGTAAATAAAAGAAACGTTCAACCTCTAGAAGAGTCAGCAGAACTTTTAGCAAAAGAGCAGTCAGACACAGCGAACCCAGGTTCTTTGGATAAGAAAGATAAAGATTTCGCCGCGATGAATGGGGTAAGTATTCAGCTTGAATCCTTAGCCGATACAGAAGCTCCTGAACCAGAAGAAATCACAACTACTCGTACAATCCCGCAAAACCCACTTTTAAAGATGGCTGTTATCGGTGGGATAATACTTGTTTTTATAATGATTGTTGGCGGACTAATTAATGGTTCTATGAATGCCCTGAACTTTTCTCCTACAAAAATAGAACCACCAAAAACTAATCAAGAAACAATAGAAGAACCAGTCAAGGATGAGACAGGACAAAATAAAACAGCTTTAGCTTTGACTAGCCAGAATGTGGAATTTAAGAAAATCCGCGATCAAAAAACAGAAGCAACATCAACACCAACACCAACACCTAGTTCCACATTCACACCTGATCGGATCGCTCCACCACCAACGAGAACAATACCCCAGCGTACACAACCAGTAACAGTTTCTAGAAATCCCTCTCCACCTAGAATTAATACGCCGACTAGACGTTCGTTGCCAGTTTCTCAACCTCAACCTCAGCCAATAGCACGAGTTAGCAAGAGCGTAAGCCCAGCTGTAAAAACTCAACAATTAGACCCGATGCAACAATGGCTTGCTGTTGCTAATGCTGGTAGTTTCAGTAGTTCAGTCAACTCTGATGATGAACAATTAAACCCCAGTGGGATAAAAGGGGGAATGGGGTCAAGTACAGAAATTAAAAATCAAACTACCGCACAAACAACTGATTATAATACAAAGCGTATTTTAGTTGGTAGTACTACAGAAGGACGGCTAGAGACACCAATATTTTGGGGGACTAGTGATGATATCGGTCAAAATTACCTGATTAAGATATCTCTTCCTTTGAAAGCATCAGATGGTAGTGAAGTGTTACCCACGGGATCTTATCTGGTAGCTCAATTGACTAATTCAAATGGCTCAGGATTTGCCCAATTGCGTGGGGTTTCAGTTTTAATTAATTCCGATGGGAACACCCAAGAAAAGAAACTGCCAGAAAACGCTGTTTTAATCATGTCTAAGAACGGCAGTTTTCTAAAAGCTGAATCTCGCAAAGGTAGTAATTTAGGAGGTGATTTGATGTCGGCTGTAATTGCCGGGGTTGCCAAGGCTGCTGAGATCCAGAATCGCCCAACAAGTCATACCAACATTAGTTATAATGGATTTTCTAGTAGTACAACTACTAATGATGATAAAAACATCACCTCTGCTTTTGGGGAAGGTGCATTTAACAATATTCTCGAAGGTATTAAAGCATCTAATCAAAGTCGCTCTGGGCAATTAAATAGCCAAGAAAAAGTGTTCGTGATTGATGCTGGTCAGACAGTACAGATATTCGTTAATCAAACGATTTCGTTATGAGAAAAAATCTAGCCTTAGCTGCAACATTATTGTTAATTAACTCTCATCAGGTTTTAGCTGGAAGTGTTAGAACTGTTTCCTATCAAGATGTTGATTCTAATTTCCTGGAACTGAAAATTTGGAAAGGTTATGGACTGACGATTAATTTGATGTCTACTGGAGAAGTTATCAAGCAAGTTTGGATTGGTGACCCCTCTAGAATTACTTTTACCTCAAACGGAAACTTGTGTCAGAAAAGTAATGATAATTCTAATGATTCAAATTGCAGTCAAGGAAATGCCACGGTTTTATTCTTGCGGCAAATCACACCAATTAAGTTCGCTAATTTAACTTCTTCTTCGGATGGAAATACACAAATAACCATCATTACTAGTGGGTCAGACGGGCAAAAACAATACCAATTTAAATTAATTCCTGCTACAGGAAGTCCATCTTACACTAGTCTGGTGATTAAACCAGATTCGGCTCGTCCATTACCTGTAGTACCTGTAGCCATTAAACCGGAAGTAGTCCCAACTACCTTAGATAGGATACCAACAGCAGCAACTATAAACTCTATATTACCTGGTAGGGCTTTACCAAGAAATGATGCTAATGCTCTTGTTTATGGTTTAGCGATCGCTCATAGTAATGGTCAAATTCAAGAGGGTTCAATAACTTGGAAAAAAGCTCAGGATGCGATTAAATTACTACGTCAGGGCAAGAGCAAAGAAGAAGCTATTTCGCGTTCTGGTGTTAAGGAGGAAGTTTTTAATCAGTTAATTCAGTGGGGACAAAAATAATGCTTTGCCCTTTTTTACTCAGATAATTATCGGCTTTATTAATTAATCAGGAGAACAAATGAAGTTGAAACAATATTTATTAACAGCTATGTCTTTAATTTCATTTATCTTACCTGCCCCATCAAAGGCTGAAACTCCGACAATTACCTATTCGCAAGGTCAATATCTTGTTCAGGCTCCAGACTGGTCACGAATCACATGGGATAATCTCCCGCCTGTGCAACAACCGGGATATCTAAGCATTCCACAGAATCTCATCTCGCTATTTGGATATGACCCGTCACGTTCCTGGTCAGCAGGACAAAAAGTTGATTCTGTTGTGATGCTGGGTGATGCGGATGATGCATTTAAAATGTCCAGTTTGAGCCTGAAATCGATAAGTTCAATCGCACCAAGTAATAACAAACTGACACTAAAAGATTTTGGATTAATGCAATGGCAGACACCAGCATCACTAGTTAAGTCCATCCCTAGTTTAGGAAACTTAAGCCTTCAAAAAATCCCACCAATAGCCGCCTTATTGTCTAGAAATAGGGTATTAAGTGGTAGAAACATTTCTCAAATTTTACGGTCAAACCCGGAAGCAGGGAATCTCCCTTTAGGTAAGCTTGATTTAAGCAAGTACTCGTTAAACTCTATACCAGGATTAACATCAACTCCCTTGGGAAAATTCAAGTCTTGGCAGCAAAGTTATATTAACCAAGTCCCTGGATTAAACCAAGTACCCTTCGATAAGATGCCCCAACCAATTAATTCTGGTGTTGGTGTTGTAGGAATTGCTTCTGTAGTTCTTGGTACTTCTGAAAGAGGTGATGCAAGGGTTGGAAATAATTATTTTATCTCTGGCAGTGTAGTAAGGGGCGATAAAACTGTACCTACTGCTTGTGCTGCTGGGAAAGAATGCTCATATCTAGAAATGGGCGATTTCTCAGGTTCAGAGGGCGCATTATATGGAAAGCGCTGGGCTTCTGGGTCATCACAGCAGGTAAAAGGTGGTTATGGTTTCTTGGCTGCGGTCAATTCCGGGAAGGAACCGACAGGACGGTTGGTATATGGTAGTGGATTCAAGGTTGCATTGACCGGAGTAAATGAATCATTTGGTACAGCAGACTTTGGGTTGTTCTTCAGGATCTGTGTCCGTCCTCCTTTTATGCAAAAAACTTGTACCCCCTATTTTATTGGGCCAGTGCCCTGGCTTGGAGTTAAAGAGAATGGGTTAGTTATTGTGGGGAGCGGACAATGACAACAACGACCAACACGCAAGTCAATGCAAACCAATTCATTCCACCAGGACTCTCTTCTGCACTAATCTCACCCGCAGGACTGGGGTTACTGGCTTGTGGTGCGGTGATTGTGGTAGCCAAATACATAGATGCCAAAAGGGGTAAAGCTAAATTAGCAACTGCAAGATGGGGTGGAACAGCAGAGAAGACAGCAGCCCGTAAACTAGCGTGCAAACAAATAAATAAACGTAAACATAATCGTGTGTCTCTGTACGTCGGCACTCCCAAGAATATAAAAAGTGAAATTGTCAATGGCATCAGGAAAACGTGCATTCCCGAAGATCCAGTAACCCTTTACTTACCAGACGCACAACGGGGGATTTTCGTTTGTGGTGGCCCAGGTTGTGGAAAATCATTTTCAATGATTAATCCGTTGATTCGTTCAGCAATAGATCAAGGATTTCCCTTAGCACTTTATGATTTTAAGTATGCAGAGCAGGAATCAGCCACAGCCGCATCTAAAGGACAAGCACCAATACTGGCCGGATACGCCGCTTTGCGTGGTTATCAAGTCACCGTCTTAGCCCCAGGATTTGCAGAATCTGCGATCGCCAATCCAATAGACTTTCTTCGCAGTAATGAAGACTCAGAAATGGCGCGGCAACTTGCGATTACACTCAATCGCAATTTCCAACTCGGTGATAAAGATTCTGGAAATAGCTTCTTTACCAACGCTGGCGATCAGTTAGTCCAAGCCGTCTTTATGCTGGCAAAGGGCACAGAGTATCCAGATATCATGATGTGCCAAGCGATACTAGGGTTGCCAAAGTTAGTTAAGCGCATAGAGCAAGCAGAAAATCTGAATTTCATGGTTAGAGAGGCTTTCGCACAGTTTGTATCTGTCGCAGGGTCGCCAGAAACAGCAGCTAGTATTGTGGGTACAGCTAGCGGATTGTTCAGCCGATTCATGGTTCCCTCTGCATTAGCAGCGTTTTGTGGAAAAACCAATATCCCATTGGATTTGAAGGGACGGCAGATGGTGGTATTCGGTATGAACAAAGAAAAGCGTGATGTAATTGCCCCTTTGCTAGTCTCCATTCTGCATCTATTAGCTAGCCGGAATGTGGCTAATAAGCGTACTTGTCCTTTGGTTTTGGGGATTGATGAATTACCCACATTATATTTACCAGCACTGGTTGATTGGCTCAATCAGAACCGCGAGGATGGACTAATTTCTATCTTAGGTTTACAAAATCTCTCAATGCTAATTGAGGCTTATGGAGAAAATACAACGAATGCCATCTTTGGTGGTTGTGCGACTAAGGCATTCTTCAATCCCCAAGATGATGTAGCGGCGGAACGTTTTAGTAAGTTTTTAGGTGAAGAGGAAATTAAATACAAGCAACGTTCTCGCTCATCAGGAGGAAAGGGCGGTGCAAGCATTTCTAATTCTGACCAAAACAGTACTCGCAAGTTGTTTGATGTCAATCAATTTAACACCTTACCAGAGGGAAAAGCAGTAATTATTAGTCCCGGTTTTCGTTCTCGTGGTCAAATAAGTTTGCCAATCTTGCAATCAATTAAGATTCCTCAACATGAAATCCAATCTGAAGCTGACAGTGTGAAAGCTTGGTACGAGTTTCAAAAGTTCTTATCTAAAAAGTCTACTCTCTTAACTCCAGCAGATGAAGAAATGAAAATTCGCCGAGCCTCCGCAATAAAATTGTTACCTTTGATAGAAAATCAAGAGCAGTTATCAGAATATGCAAGCCTGATTTAAAGTGATATTTTCTGGGCTAAAATTGAAGTTGAAAATAGTTAGGATAAAATTCATGTCGTCAAGTAATTTTTACCCGCTCTCCGATTATGACAGAAAACAAATTGCTAAACTACCTCCAGATATAGCAGCCCTAGCAGATAAATATCCGAGCGAGATTTTAAACACTGCTGATAGTTGGGATAACTTGCCTTTTGATGATAACTATCTTCCTGAGTGCCTTGAAGTCTATAGCAGCGATGTAGATGATGCCAATATTTTTATATTAAATGGTGTTCTGAAAGATTATGTCCCATCTCATGCTGAAAAAAATATATCATCGATAACAGTGATGATTGATGGAGAATTTGCTTACATTGAAGTTGAAGGTAGACAGGTTCTTAATAAACTCGGTGGGATAGTTTTGCCAGAAGTAGCGATTAATCCCGAACTGTTAATTCAGTCAATTATCAAAGGCGAAAATAATGATTAAGGATGGTGAAGCGAATGAAATTAAGCGAGATTATCTAGACATTTTAGAATCTCTCCTGAAACTCATCCATGCGAAAGCGAAAGAAAAAGGATTAGATCCCAGCAAGGATGTTCACATTTACTCTAGCTCTAGCAAAGTTTATCAAGGTACATTAGGAGAATCACCCTCTAAAAACTTATTAACGCCGACGATAGTAGAGAACTTAAGAAAAGCTCTGTCTGACCCGAAAAATTCTCAAGGGGCGATTTCCATTAAAATTGGTAATGAAAAAGTATTTCATATTAAAAATGGAGAGGTATTGACTGACAAATTAGGTTTAGCTCCCCGAACGCAGAAAAATGAAGTTGTAAGTAATGAGCGAATTTACAGTGTAGAAGCTTTGCAAAAACAAGTGGCTGTTTTGCAATCTAAACTAGAGTCGCAACAAAAACTTGTTGACAGTCTTAAAAAAAATGAACAAACACCTGAATCCTTGTCAGAACTGGCTGCTCAAGTTAGCGAAATGGGTAAGTCTTTAGAAAAGCAACAACAGTTGATTGAGAACACCCAAAAAGCTTTGTCCCAAGTAAATGAACGGTTTTTACCACAAGTTCAAAATACGGTTCTTCAAAACTGGGTTGGGTCAGTTGAACGTCAGGTAAAAAAAACAGCTAAAAACGCATTTGAGCGCCTTTTAGATGCGCTGACACCTGAAGTCACCAAGCTAAGAAAAGAAATTGCACAGATGAAAGCTCAAATAGAGCAACAAGTTACTAACCGACTAGATGAAGTCAGAGAAAATACAGATAACGTCAGGGATGAATTCAATCAACAAATTGGGAACTTAACTCAAGAGTTACGTACACAAGTAAATGGCGTTAAAAACACTGTCAATCAAAGTTTTATGGGTGTCAAGTCAGCCATTGATAATACTCGAACTGAACTACGGGCTGCTGTCGATGATGTTAAAGGTCAGGCAATTGAGCAAAGTGTCAAAGCGCTGCTGAATATCTTGGGCAAAGATAACTCTGATGGTTCTAAAAGTTTCAAAAGTACAACTTTTGATTTTGAACGTCTTGGCGATAATGTAATCGTTCGTGCCAAAAACGGCGAGCCTGTTCTCACTGACGGAGTTTTATCACCTAACGTAAGTGACCAACAGTTACAGGCACTTGATAAGGTTCAATCTGTCGTTGATATGCATCATCAAATTCAGCAGGATTCTCAACAAGAATCACAATTTAGAAATATACACAGGTAAATCCAATTCGCAATTCGCAATTCGCAATTCGCAATTAAACTCAGACAGACATTTCGGGGTGGGGTTTTGAACCTTTACTTTTTTGATAAAGCAGAGGAGTGGAGGGGAAAGAACTTATATAAATCTCTCCTCTGCTCCCCATCTCCTCCGCCCCCCCGCCCCAGAAAGCTCCCCCAAGGTGGTAAAAATGCTTATTATTGCTTTGTTGTTTGGACTGGGTGGGATAATTTTTATAGGTTGGCTGTTTGGTTTTTTTCCACCTCCTCTTCCTGAGCCAAAGTATCGCTCCCAAGATTTTAAACCTGACCAATTACCAGCCAAGAGTACAAAACTGACTTTTCACGGGAAGTCTTCAAGCCTCGAAAAAACGTGACTTTTTCTACAGCCTAATTGTCAATAGCTTTAAGTTAATGAAAATAGCTAACGGAAAAATCAGGGTTTGGAAAACCCTCAAAATGGCCTTTTCCACATGCCGTGAAAAGTCAGGAGTACAAAAGCGTCGTCAATTTCACCTCAAAATTTTGTACCATTAAGCCCAGTACCAACGCAAAAGGCTCTCTTAGCTAAAAATGATAACTGATAACTGATAACTGATAAGTTAGCGCCGAAACCGGATCTGCTCACCGTTGTCATCTGACTGTTGAGGGTTTATTTTCAATCTCTTCAGAATCAATGGTTTGTCATCTCTAATCAGTTGCCTAACGATGTTCATTTTCTCCTCAAAAGTCAAAGCTAAAGCATCAGTTGTAACACTCGTAAATAACTCGCTGACCTTTGCTCCTGTTACCTTTTCACCTTTGACATATTTTCCTACTTCCATAACTAAAGCAGCCAATCTTTCAATATCTAAACCCTGAATCGTCTGTTTGAGATGCAACTTTAATTCTGCTAGTAATGTTTTAGCTAAGGTTGAATCAGTAGCTGATTGCTCAACAGAGTTAGAGGTGGATAAAATAGCTCTCTTCTCTACATGAGATTGCAACTCAGCCGTCAATGCTGTTTCAAACTCATTGAATGTACTTTTAGCAGCAACAAGTTGTTGATGAGATTGAGAAAGTTGTTTTGTTAACCCTAATACTGTTTGGGTTAAAGCAGACTCGATAGCTGATTGCTCAATATAATCAGAGATTGATAAAATGGCTCCTTTTTCTGCATGAGATTTTAACTCTTGAGTCAAGGCTGTTTCAAAGTCATTAAATGCAGTTTGATCTTCAACCAACTGCTGATGGGATCGAGAAAGTTGTTCTGTCAATCCTAATACTGCTTGGGTTAAAGCAGACTCGATAACTGATTGCTCAATATAATCAGAGATTGATAAAATAGCTCTCTTTTCTGCATGGGATTGCAACTCAGCCGTAAATACTTCCTCAAAGTCATTAAATGCAGTTTGATATTCAACAAACTGCTGATGGGATCGAGAAAGTTGCTCTGTTAATCCTAATACTGTTTGGGCTAAAGCAGATTCAATACTTGATTGCTCAATATAATCAAAAATTGACAAAATAGCTTTCTTTTCTGCATGAGATTGTAACTCAGCCGTCAATGCTGTTTCAAAGTTATTGAATGTAGTTTTAGCAGCAACGAGTTGCTCTTTGTATTGAGAAATTTGTTCTGTCAATCCTAATACTGCTTGGGTTAAAGCAGACTCGATAGCTGATTGCTCAACATAATCAGAGATTGACAGAATAGCTTTATTTTCTGCATGAGATTGCAACTCAGCCGTCAATGCTTCATCAAAGTTATTGAATGTACTTTTAGCAATAACAAGTTGTTGATGAGATTGAGAAAGTTGTTTAGTTAGCCCTAATACTGTTTGGGTTAAAGCAGACTCAATAGCTGATTGCTCAACATAATCAGAGATTGACAGAATAGCTTTATTTTCTGCATGAGATTGCAACTCAGCCGTCAATGCTTCATCAAAGTTATTGAATGTACTTTTAGCAATAACAAGTTGTTGATGAGATTGAGAAAGTTGTTCTGTTAGCCCTAATACTGTTTGGGTTAAAGCAGACTCAATAGCTGATTGCTCAACATAATCAGAGATTGTATTTAAGAGTTGTCTGGTGGCTGGTTGTGAAGAATGGACATAATTTGCTTCTCTATTAAAAATTGTTGAATTTTGTCCGTTAGCTTGTCTTGAGAGTTTCTCTGTTCGTTGACCTCGAAGCCCATCATCTGTAGAGCTTTGGTTAATTCCTGCAATATCGTCTCCATGCTCGAAGACTTTTTCGAGTTCAGCATCTCGGTTAATTGCTGCAAGAAATTCGCGTGACTCGCACTCATTTCGGTTAGTTTCTCGGTTTGACTCGTTTCTAATAACTTGATTAGCTCGCTCATCTGCTGGCTGTTGGTTTGTAACTGCTCGATTTTCTGGGTCAATTGCTCTATCTTCTCGATTAGCAACTGTATCTGAGTTAGGTTGTTGTCGTTGGTTAAAGTCATGGGTTTGTACCTGTGGTTTATTTTGTAAAAGATAGGGAACAGGCAATGGGGAACAGGCAACAGTTTTTTCTATTTCCTCTTCCCTGTGTGTTGGTAAGAGATCCAATTTGTCATTCCCTGTTGCCCGTTCCCTGTTGCCTGTTCCCTCAAGTTGTATAGAACGTTGTTCTGGTATCGGCTTACGCAAAGGTGCAAAAGCCGCAGCCTTTGAATGCTGATTCTGCTGTTGCCAGTCCCGAAAAGTTGGAGCAAGATGACTCAATTTCTCGTAAGCGAGTGGCCCACTTGCGGCGATGAAATCATCAACACCTTTGTCTGGGCCTGGCAAGTTGATGACTTTTACTCTTGCTCCAGCTTCTTGTAACAATCTTCCAGTCACTGAAATATCTCGTTCGATATGGAGCTTCGTTTCGGGCTTGGTTTCATAGTCAAAGCAGAACTTGAAAACTCTCCCTTGTGTGGCGAAAACTGCTAACTCTTCATGAAGATAAGACTTACCGATTTTTTTGCCAAACTCATCTTTGGGAGTTCGGTATCCCGCCGAAATCCCAGGTAGCCCAATGGCAGCATGACCCTGACTCAACAGACTGGCTGCTTTTTTCGCGCCTTCTGCTAGAGCACAGGGGATATTATGTTTCCAGACACAGTACCAAAACCCCGATTTGCGCTCCCGTTGCGTGGGGTTAACTTTGTGTTTGGAGTAGATGCGTTCGGCAATATCTTCAGGGACATTAAGCAAGAATATACTTAATTCAACCTTTGGGGGATGCTCATATTTAATGAATTTCCCTTCAATTACCTGGTTCTCCTCATCTTTTTTGGGTCTAGGTGTGTTCGGCTTGTAACATCCCCATCTTTTAATCGCAGGTTTATCACCTGGTGTTAAATCAGCAAATGAACGCGCATCAACTCCAGCATCACACCACCAACCGCCAGCATCAAGATGAGAATATGCTCTAATTAATCCCTCCGTCAACCTCCCGGTATTTGTACGATTAAGTTTTTCACTAACCATGAGTCTTTCCCAAGCCTCATGCTCACCACCTGCATAGTTGAACTGAAGACTTTCAAAGTTTTTTGCCGCAATGTCCGGGTGAATGGCGCTATTTTCAAACTCTTGCCAGTGCTTTGGTTCAATAAAATTGGGTACTTCTTCTGATTTTTGAGGTATCCAAAATACTTCTGTTGGGGCAGCAGTTTTTAATACTGGTTTTTCAAAAACAGGAGACTTTCTATCATCTCTATGTTTCTCTTTGGGAGTGGGTTTGGCTACAGTTTCTAAACTCGTCGTAACTAATGGAACTGGCCGACTAACTGGTAAGGAAACTTGTTCTGTAACTAGCGGTTGAGCTTTCAGTACAGGCTCTGCTATTGCTACTTCAAGTTTTACTATTGGCTGATTAGCTCTTGGACTGACCGAGGCAGTTTTCGCCTGAATTCGTTCCATTTTTAAGGAATTCATCAGCAATTCTAAAGCGTTATCTTTGGCTTTAGACTCTTGCGCCAGTTCCAGCAATTCTGATTTGTCTTTAGTATAAAGCTTGACGTTATGCCTAGCTCGACTAATCGCCACATAAAAACTTTCTTGCCCAATGGTGTAATCTGCCGCAATCAAGGCTAGGTCAGTGGTTTTGCCTTGGCTGCTGTAGATTGTGCTGACAAGCGCGTAGTCTAAGTTTTGCGCCTGTTTAAGGTTAATAGTTTCAGTTCGATTGCTATCTAAATACTGAATTTGGGCGGAATCTCCCTCAATCGCCGTAACTACAAATTCTTGACCATTGCGCCTTTGTAATTGGCGGTCATTTTTCTTCCATTGCAAGCGATCGCCTACAGCAATCTCAATTTGCTCGCGTTGGTAAACAGCTTTGTCAAAATTGGCATCTACTTCTAACTGCTTTCCATCGTCTGCTTTCAAAATTAATCGGTCGGTGTTCTTGCCGACGACTTCATACAATTTGGCTTTCTCTAAACCTCGGCGTTTGTAATTGCGCGTTGGCATCACCACATTACCTAGTTCAAAGTTATGGGTATAGCGCAGCTGCACTTTGGTCAAGTTTAAAGCTTGCAACTGGGTAATGTTTGCAGTTGCCCCTAAACTTCCTTCAATTTTTAGCTTGCCTCGGATTGCCTGGGTAAGTGCCAACTTCTCTACATTTGTACCAGCCAGTACCAATGTTCGCGCTCGTTGCTCTTTCGTTAATCCTATATAGTCAGCAGCAATTATCTCTCTTGTAGTATCGGGTGATACTTCCTGAATACTGCCTATTGCCGATAATTGCTTAAATCCTGCTTCTACTCTCCCATCTGCAATTAGGTCTACTGCAATTTTTAACTCTGGGTTACGCTGCCTGTTTGATTGGTTTAAGTGCGCGGTCTTGATGCCAGCTTGTTGCAAGGATTTGAAAGGGTTTCCAGCTTCGACAGCCGATAATTGCTTGGTATCGCCAACTAGTAATAGTCTTGCTCCCTCAAGGGTAGCTCTCTCTAACAGGGCATGAGCATCTTTGGCACTAAGTAAACCTGCCTCATCCACAATCCAAATTTGATTTAATTCAAGTCGGGGTGCTGGCTCAGACACCAATAAACTGGCTACAGTCTCGCCTTGTATGCCTAGCTCCTCACTTAATACCTTAGCCGCCATCGATGAAGGGGCAAAAGCTTTGACTGTATAGCCTTGGGCTAGTGCGATCGCGTTTAATTCCTTGAGGGCGAAAGTCTTACCAGCACCAGCTACCCCTTGCCACGCAATGAATTGGTCTGTTGTCGTTGCAGCTAGACTAACTGCCTGCTGCTGCCCAAGGTTTAGTGAGGTTTTCTCTAAAAGGCTTGAAGCTACTTGTGTATGCAGTATCGGATTAACTGCTCCAATTCCTAACTGCATCAACTCAATCGTCGCTAGTTCTCTTTTTACTGCCGTCCATGTTGTATATTGTCTTTCCATTCCCGGCAGAACGATTAACTCCTGATGCTCCTTGATTAATGGCTCAAGCGCATTTACATCAGTTAAAAGTCTTTCAGAGAGGATAAATTTTTCTAAATCTTCAAGTTTAAAGGCAACATTCCTCTCACTGCAATGAGCGATGGCATCTGCCAACGCATCTTCAACGTTGGGTTCGGCAAGAGAATCAGCAACTACTTGACTATTTGGCTCAGAAGGCTTGATGAAACTGATGCCCAGTGCCGCAGCTTCTTCATACCACAGCGATTTGAGTTCTGCCTCTTTCCACTTTTGCTTGCGTTGACGAGTAGTATCCCAAACTTGGTTTCGCTCTGCCCATGAAGAAGATGCACCAGCAAGAGCTACGATCTGCTGCCGCCGTTTTGAGAACCCCTCTAAATCTTGTTCTTTAAAACCTTTAATCTCAAATTGTCCATGTTTTCTGAGTTCTACCTCATACCCTAGTTTCTGGACTTCTGCCGCTAGATAGCTCTGGTATGCCATCCCCAGGAATTTCTTGTTAGCAAATATCTCACTATTCACCAAACTCATCCACTGACCATCATTAGCTTGCGTCGTATTCATGACTAAACAGTGGGTGTGCAGATGTGGATCTAAATCCCGACTCTCGATGTGGTCAAACTGCGCGACCACCAAGTTACCCGTGTTTACCCTGTGCCTACCGTTGTTTTGTGTCACCCTCGTTATGGCATAACGCCTTTCCATCAGCCCGATCACTTCCTTTAATGCTTGATGGTGCGCGGCGATTAATCTTGAATCCCCACCGACCAACGCCATTAGGCTCACACTCTTGGGCGCAGAAAATGTACAGTCTAGTGCTGCTCTACGTTCTTTTTGTTTCAGCACCCTCGCATTAAGTTGCTCAAGACCATCGGGCGATCGCCCTTCGATTACATTGGTAAATTCAAGCTCATTATCAATTGACCCTGACAATCCAAGTTTCTCTGCACCTAGTCCACTCCAGCGTGACTTGCCCTGGTGGTAGTAGTTTTTGACAAAGTACTTCACCGCCATCTCTGAGGAAACGTTGGCAGCTGTTAGCATTGTTCACCTCTGCTAACACCCCTTCGGGGCGGGAACAGGGAACGGGCAACAGGCAACAGGAAACTCTTAAAACCAAGCTGTTCACTTTCTTGCTTATTCTCTCTTTTCTGTTCCCTGTTCCCTATTGCCTGTTCCCCTTTACACAACTTAACCCAATAACCATTGCTGCCAAAGTTCATTCCCGTCACCAAACAAAATTTTGTTTGATGCCGAGTGAAGAAATTTTGGTAAAACTTTGACGACAACAATTTTTTTATTTTCCAACTCTGATGTTTTTTACTATAGCAAATTACGCTGAAAAACTTTCCGCAAAATTTGGCGTACTGTGCGTCGCAAATGAAAATTTGGATGCCGTGGAAGTGCCGTGGATTTGACATAAGAGTGACATACACTAAACATGAATTCGACTTGTAGGAAGTTCTAGGAAGTGCCAGGAAGTGCCTTTTAAATGACATAAAAAGTTAATTTATTTGCATTATTTTTACTTGTTTTATCTTACAATTGGCTGAAGAATAACATCAGTTCATTCTGGCTGTACTGGGATGTTTTGCTACAAATAAATTACAGAAAATAATTTCTAAATAGGAGGTGGTAAGTGTGAGTTTGTTAAGGGTAGTGATAGACCTTGGTAGTTCATCTTCGAGGGGCTTTTACACATTAGAACCATTCCATCCAATGTTGATGTTGATGGAGCCGGAGGTAGCGACAGTGCCGTTAGGAAGCTTAGAAGCTTATGAACGGAACAAGATGGGAGAGTCGAATCCTGAAGATAGTGCTTGGATTGAATATGAACAGAAGTGTTTTGCAGTAGGGTTCTTAGCCAAAAAGCGCTTCAATGCTGACAAGCAATTACAAAAGCGGAAATTTGAGTTAGCTTTGGCTAAAGCGTTGGCGATTGTGGGAGCGATCGCAGACAAACACAATTTAGAAAATAGGTCATCGGTTCATTTAGGGATTTTGCTGCCTTGGGGAGAATTTGAGGATCGAGAGTTATTTCAGAATTTGGTGAAGACAGCCCTTTCTAACTACAAATTCAAAGGATCTTCAAAAGCATTTTCACTAGAATTATTTATTTGTCTTCCTGAAGGAGGGGGAATCTTGAGTAGAGGGCGAGATGCTAGCTCTAATATCAAAGAACAAGCGATCGCGGTTGTAATGTTGGGTTATAGAGATATAAGCATTCTGTTAATCGAGCGTGGAGAAATGCGTAAAGGCAAAACAGAGCCTTTAGGTTTCTCGAAAATGGTTGAATCAGTGATGAATCAGACATCGGGGTTGAACGTAGATCGTTTGATATGGGCGATTTGTAAGACAAAGAAAAACTCTTCTTATAAAGCGTTGAGTGAATTAGCTTCTAGTGTAGAACCAGCCTATAGAGAGCATGAAATTTCCCGAATGCGTAATGCCGTTGCTAATAGTAGACAGGAATATTGGATGATGCTGTCTAACTGGTTAAAGTTGCAAATTCCTCACAATGTTGATGAAGTGATTATCGGTGGAGGGACTGCACATTATTTCCAGTCCCAGTTAAACAACTTGTTTTCATTTTCTAATGTGAACTGGTGTGAAAATTTGGAGGCACAAATCGTCAATAATTTTCCTCAAGTCTCTTCTAAGTCTCTTAACTATCGATTGACAGACGCTTATGGATTATTTTTCTTTCTCTGTAGTCAGGGGATGAGTCTAAACAAAGAGGTTGTTGGGGCAGGTGGGGCGAATGAGTGAAAGAAACGAAAGAGTTGATTATCGGTGTCGAATTTCCATGAACAAAGAGCCGTCTAGTATTGCTCTAATAAACTACATAAAGCAGGGTGATGGGATTGCTGAGAGGGATAAGGTATTACCTGCCTTGTTTGGATATTGGTTGCCTTTTGCTTTAAAGGCAGATGGGAGCTATTCTGAAGCCGAATTAAGACAACATGCTATTCGTGCAATTTACAGATTGAAACTGCACATTCTGCTTCTATCTGAAGCCTTTTTACTAGAAGATTTTCCTGTCAATTCTTCCTCAAATATTTCTGCTAGACCAACAGCACAAGAGATGGGATTAAATCTGCCTGTATCTAATGTGACTAATAAAAGCGTTATTGAATCAGAAATATTTAATGATCTGAGGAATTTTGAGGAAAGCCTATCAAATTTGATGGTATCTAATATGACTAACTCTAATGATGAAGATGAGACTGACGAGGAGGAATTGATTAAACCAGCAATACTCAAACCAGTGATAGATTTTCTAGAAAATCAAAATGACAATGCTGTTGGACAAATGTTCGGTTAGAAGGAGATGAGTAATGCCTTACACTAAAGAAGCCTTGCAGAATATGTATTCTCTGTCATCAGAGGATGTCTTAGCAACATTGATAGCTTGTGGACTGACTGATGACACACAGGAATACTCTGATGCAGAGATTGAGACTCGGTTTGATATTGTTCGTCAGTGGTTCAAGGATGGACAAGTATCTGATTATCAAGAAGCTACAACACTTTTTCAAAAAAGTTTAGAGGAGAATTCTGCACCGAAAACCAGAAATGAGAAAAAGTCTGCCAAAAAAGGGACTAAACCATTAGATATAACTGAATTGTTGATTGCTGCTCGTGAACAGGGATTGAAGCTCACCTTGACACAAGCTTCCAGGATTTTGGCTTTTTGTGGATTAGGAGAGAAAGAGGAATATACCCACCAAGAAGTTGAGCGTTTTATCCAAACCTCTGGATTCGTTAGTGAAGAAACACCTGATATTTCCAGTAGCATTGGAAATATTAATACTGAATCAGAAGAAGCTTTAGCTGGCTTGGTTGATAGAGTTACAGATTATCTGGCTGAAAAAATTCCATCGGGATTAGTTAAGGACTTGTACGTTCAAAAGGCCCTAGCCAAGTTAGGACAACAATCTCAAGGAAGCGATTATCTCTTTGCTCAATTAGAAGATAAGATTATGCAGCAACTTGAGGGAAAGTCCCAGACTCCAACTCCCTTGCAGAGGTTGCTGGAGAAACATCGGGTATTTTCCTTACCCCCGACTTCTCTTCAATTAATGGAATTGCCCAGCGAATCAGAGAGCGATACGACTACCAGCTAGAACAGGAAATTCATAACAGAGAACGCACCATTGATATCCAAGTAGATAAAGCCTCTAATGCGAAAGCCACCCAACTTGCTGCCCAAAAGCTTTTAAAGCTCCAAGCTTGGAATGAAGCACAAACACAACGTCAAAAACTTCGTCACAAGCGGTTTGAACAATTCAAAGAACTTCTTTTTTGGGCTGGTGCTTGGGTTGGCTCTGGTCGCTCTGGTACTTTATTTTTCCTGGCTGCCATTGTCACATTCACTACTCTTGGGCTAATCGCAGGACTTAACTGGCCTACCACCATCGTTTGCAAAAGTGACTCTGAGGGATGTTATTTACTGCGATTGGATAAGAAAACTGTGATTCTTCCCCAACAATTCAAAAATATCCTTGCTGAGTACGAACGTAATAAGAACAAATCCAAACCTCGTAAATAATTAAGAAATGCTCATGTCTGAACTACAACAAACCAAGCTTTGGGACGATTGGGATGATATCAATTTATCAACTTCTGAACGTCGCATTGAACGCTTAGAAATTCTGCTGTGCCAAAAAGTACACAAAGGCGAGGACATATCTGAATGTCTGCAAGTTTTGGAGTACTTGAAAAATCGCACAACTGAGCAGAAATTAGAAACTGTTTTATTTCAACAAGTTCAGTCGAAACTAGCTTTTAATTCCTGGCATAAAGTAACTCAAGCTGGCTTGGCTTTCTTAATCACAATTACTTGCTTTGGCGGACTTTTTAAGTTAGCTAGTTTAGCAACATCTAATAATTCTTTGTCGGAATTGTCTCTAGAACCGCATTCTATTAAAGATGCTCCGCATCAAAGGCAAAAGCATTATAAATAAGTTGTAAGAATTCAGGAGTCAGAATTCAGAATAGTTAAATAATCATCAGAACATTTGATGGATAAATATAATAATTATTCTAGATTACTTATAAATTCTGGCTTCTGACTCCTGGGTGCGGAATTCTTACGATAAGTTTAATTGCAGTGTGGTTATCTTCTGAGATGACCACACTGCTATCACCGACTATTCTATACTCCACCCATCAAACAGATTGGGCTGATCTACCCCATACTGTCGCTGCACCAGTCGCCGCAGTTCTGCTACTGAGTTAGCCGACTTCATCAAAATCAAGATTGAGGTAACGTGCGGTGTCAATCTCTGTTTTGTTTGGTCAGAGAGCATTTGGTGTATCTTGTGCTTTCTGCGTCCATTAGTCAGCACTGGATTTACAATATCAAGCTTCGCTTTTTCCTCTGGTGTCATCCAGTTATAAACAAACTCCCAGTAGACCTGTCCATTTCTAATATGTCGCTTATGCAGTTTGGTAATACGTTCTAGATTCTCCTCAAACTCGCTCTCAAACATCCTCGTCCAAGGCTGGGGTGTTTCCAAAATGCGGCTAAGTTCCTGTCGCTGTTTTCGAGACGATTGGTATTGGTCAGGCAACCATCCTGTTTGAGCTTGGATGAAGCTATTTATACCAATTGCCCCAATTGCATCTAAAGCGATTGCTGCTTCGGTTTTACCTTTACGCGAAAGTGGTGTGGGTTTAAAGTGCAAATCACGCTCGATTCCAATACCCAGCGCTCCACGATATTTTTGCAGTTCATTTAGACTGAAGTAGCCTAACTCTTCTTCAAACCCTTGAACTAAGCCGAAAAAAGTATCCTCACCGTCAAACTCAGTTACGTACCAAGTCCAGTTCCCTGAAGGGGTGAAGAATTTCACATAAACAATCGCATCTGAACATTTTTCCTGTGCATAAAGAACAGGCAATTGAGCGCGGATCTCTGCGGGTAATAATTCCATTGCAAAAGCTCTATTAAGTGAAGCTAAATGAAGCGAATCAAAATACTGAAAAAAGCTTGCAACAGCTAGAACTATGGACAAGATATGAGTTCTAGCTGTTGCTGATGGGGTTAGCTTAGTACTAAGGTTCGTCCGCCGTGGCTATCGTACAACCATCCGTCAATTAATCTCAGTCCTGGCGTGGGCAGCGGCTCCACCTTTACTGGTACGTCTAATAATCTATCTACTTCATCACTCCAAGCATCAAACGCGACTGACATTTTCTCTGCTGCTGCTACTAATTCAGTGTTGAGTTGCACTAGCAAATTGAATTGATTAAGGAGAGTATTTTTAATTTGCTGCTCAACAAGGGAGTAGTCTATCTTCGCTTCTTGATAAGCCAGTCGTAAAGAAGTAACAGAATTGGACTCAGTGGACTGTGCTTCTTGAATCGGTGCTAATCTTGTAGTAATCATCATTTCCTTTATCGGTTTTGGTGAAGGGGCGATCGCCTGACCTGAGAAATCTGCGATCGCCCGAAGAATTGTTTATATTTATATAATACCAAGACCACCTGGTAATAGCAATGTTTTTTTGATATAACTTACTTATCATTTATGCTATTATTTACCGAGTGGACTAGGTAAAACTTATGAGTAATCGCAAGGCTTTTGAAGGTATTAGAGAAGCTACACAGTTCAAAGCTGCCGGAGATGAGCCGCTGACTGCCAAACTCGATCTCAAGGTCACACAAAGCGTGAAAGACCAGCTAAAAGCAATCCCTGGCTGGCAAAACAAGGTGAGGTCAGCACTCTTAGAACTGATTAAGAATTACTCTCAAGATGAGCCGAGCAATTAAGGTTAGGTTAATCCCTAGTTACTTATCCATTCTCTAGTCATGACTGTTGAGCTATCACAATTACAAATTGCCCAGCCAGTACGGTATTTAATAGGTATACATAATGGCAAAACTGCAAAAATCAGTAATATTAGAAAATCACCCCTCAGTATTAAAGACACTCATGTTGTAATGCTGACTTTTGATGATGATTCATTGACGCCACACCTGAAAACTCAATCCTTGACCGCATACAATGGAATCATCGCCGAATGTGAGATTGATTCTAAGAGCTAGATTTATTTAACTACTATTTATTCAAATGAGCGAACCGATCGTACAAACCTTGGTCGAGAACGAATTCGCCAAATTCAAACCAAAGCAATCAGTATTCTGCGCCATCAGCAACACACGATCAAAGATTATCTTGTTAATTAAAAGTTTATGAATAGTCAATCACAATTACAGCCTCCTCCTGAAACCTTTCTTGCTCCAACAAGAAGCTCTAGAGAGATCCTTCTTGTGGTCAGAAATTCCAATGTTGCCGGAATATCAATCTCTCAACCGTACCGAAGCGATCCTAAAAGTATTGCAAAAACACAGGGGTACTGTATGTCACATAGATTTTGTGGTACGTTCGCTCTATGGTGATTTAGAGCCAGATATTTTCAAATTAGTAAAGGGCAGAGTTCAATCTACATTAACTTATGGCAGAGAAAGCGGTAAATGGTCGCTTGTTCCTGGTAAACCAGGTTCTTTTACCCTAGATTTAAAATTGCTTAACTCGAATCGTACTAGTTCTTCTAAGAAGAGCAAAAACAGAAAACCTGACCCACAGGCACAAACTAATACTATACCAATGCAAGGAGAATTCTCCGGGCAGTTTTTGATTGATGCGCTGACCTCTTTGTTGGAACAAAATCCGAGTAAAGTTTTCAATGTGGCGGAAATTATCGAAGAATTATATGGAGAACTTGATCCATCAGATGTTATAGAAGTAAAGCCCAAAGTCCTGAACGAATTATCACGAGGGCATCGCACAGGAAGATTTTCAAGAGTACCTGAAGAAATCGGACTTTATACCTGGGACTCAAAGTTGTTGCAACAGGCAAGTTCTAGCTAAAATATTATGTCTTATCTACGATAACCATTGGAAAAATATTCGCCCAGATCCAGTTGAGCCAGAAACAATACACAGAAGCATGAGTAATGTCATTGGCATTATTTAAGTATTCAAGAAAGCGGAAAACGAGCTAAAATCAGAACTGATGATTTTTGGTTTTGACTCGCTGATACAGTTCTTCCATTGTTTCAATAAAGGAAGCATCATTATGCCAAAAATCAGGAAAATCTCCTTGTTTCTTAATCAAAATGGCTGAGACACTACTGACAGTTGCAACTTCAATAGTTTGTGGTAATCGCTTTGTACCTAACCAAAATTCCCTGGCATTTGGGATTTTGCTAAGAGATTGCTTTTCTAGCTTGGTGTACAGCGAATTAGAAAGTTCTAAAGGCATTTCCTTAATATTCAGTTCTTCAGATAAAGCTTTTCCCAAAGGAGAATCAGCTAATTTGGTTTGAAGTTCTGCTTTCGATAATCCCCGTAATTCAAATAACAACCAGGGATTATTATCTAATTGAGAAGCCACTAAATAGTAAACTCCAGCAATGTGCTTACAGGGATTAGCATAATCTGGGCAAGAGCATTTAGTTTTGAAATCCTTACTACTATGGGGCAATAAATGTAGTCCCAAATTAGAGAAAGTATCTTCAATATTTTCCGGGACTTCATTTAGCAGCAATCGAGAAATGATACTGGCTTTAGAAGAAAGCTTTTGGATAGCTTCATTCCAACGGGTTTTAGCAATAGGTGTAATCTGAATCTCTATATTATAAGTTGGTTCTTTGTAGACTCCAAAATAGGGATTAACTGAGCCTCTGACTTTGGCAGTAATTTTATTTAAGTCAATCTCCAAGCTTTTGACTTTACCACCGCTAGCATAAGACCGTCCTCTTTTGAGTCGGTTATCATCTGTAAAAGCTTCTAGTGCTTGAATAAAGCGATCGCCCCACCAAGTTCGACTAAATTTAGCCATAATATCTACTCCAAAATTGCACTCTTGTTCAATGAAATCAACCGCTTAAAGGCTTCATTATCTAATTCGGTGAGCCAAGATTCATCACTACCAACAACAGCATTAGAGAGTTTTTTCTTATCTTCAATCATTTGGTCAATTCTCTCTTCCAGAGTCCCAATGGCAACAAATTTATGCACAAAGACATTCTTTTTCTGACCAATACGGAAAGCACGGTCAGTTGCTTGGTCTTCCACTGCTGGGTTCCACCAACGGTCAAAGTGAAAGACATGGTTGGCTTTCGTGAGGGTGATACCTACGCCCCCTGCTTTCAAGGAAAGGATAAAAACCGATGGTTCTGTATTTGGGTCTTGAAATTCGGTAAGGGACTTGCAAGAAAATAAAATACCAGTTAAACAGGCACAATAGTAATATCCCATTTGGGTAATGTTTCAGAAGGCTGCCATAGAGTTTGGTACTGTTCTAACTCTTGTGATAAAACTTTGATTCC
>NZ_JAIVFQ010000101.1 GCF_020829495.1 Nostoc favosum CHAB5714
CCTTTTCGGGCTGGACGTTTTGTACTCATGATGTATCACTAAGAACATCAATCAAGATATTCTTAGATTACATCTTATGGTTTCTTTTTGCTTAAGTTGACACCAATGGGCAAAGACTTGCCCCTACGGGTGTACCTCACGGAAACGAGAAGCGCTATAGCAAGAGCAACTAATCATACACCAGCAGTGTTTTGTTCAGGGACAATAGAAAAAGCCTACATAATACGAACGCAGTTATGACGACTACACTTACCTCTGCTGTTAAACCAAAAGCCGAAGATAGTTTTGCCATTAGCTTTGCACCATTGTCTCTTGAAGAAATCTATGCCAATTCTTACGATCCAGCCAACGGTGCTGTGGTTATGATGAGTGGCGTAGTTCGCAATCAAACTGATGGTAAACCTGTAATTGCTCTAGAATATCAAGCCTACGAACCTATGGCATTGCGGATATTTTATCAAATTGCTGCTGATATTCGCTTATCTACGCCTGATGTGAATCGGGTAGTGATTCATCATCGCACTGGACGTTTGCAAGTTGGAGAAATTAGCGTTTTAGTCGCAGTAGGTTGTCCTCATCGGAGTGAGGCGTTTGAAGCTTGCCAGTATGCTATTGATACCCTCAAACACGAAGCCCCCATTTGGAAGAAAGAACATTGGGAAGATGGTTCTAGCCGATGGGTAAGTATTGGCGCTTGTGAAACATCAGGAGACAATTGTTAAAATTTGTCAGGTTATTGAACACGCTCAATTTATCCAGCAATTAGCTAACCTAACTATGATGTGTGCGACGCTAAGTGCTGGATGACATCAACCAGTACTTTACCGTTTGGGCTTTAAGTTTCCCAAAGCATAGTAAAAAATATGCGAGTTTTTTATTTGTCCAAAATCTAAACCAATTAGTAATCTCTAATTCCCAAACCCTTACTTTACAGAAATATTTAATTTTTATTAAAAATATTTAGGTTTGTAAAAAAACAATTTTTGTTGCATTTGTTTACATAAATTGCATGACTCTATTGAGGTTTGTAAATATTTTGTATTTCTACAATGAATATTCCTTTAGACTGATCTTCAACTGAAAAATGTGGGGATAAACACAAATGCATTCGTTAAATATATTTTGTCACGAATTTGTAGTTGCTGTTTCCTTTGTAGCTTGCATTATTGGACTAGTTTTACTGTGGGACGGCAAGCAGCAAAAAAATGATGTAGAAGAAACAGAGCGGATTTTATTTAGAATGAGCTTTACTTACTGGCTAGTTTACTGTGTAGCCTTTGGTATAGAAAAAATAGTTTTACCCGACTGGGAATCTTTGCTCATGACTTTGAGAATAACTACGGCTCTGTCATATTTCTTAACTTTTTCTTGCATTGTTAGTCTGCCACTACACAAATTTGCAGTACACCGTGTTGAAGAATAGTCATGAGGCATGGGGCATCCCTTCGGCTTACCTCGGCTTCTCTGCGAGACGCTACGCGAACGCTCGGCACAAGTCGCTCAGGGCAAGTGGGAATTGGGAATTGGGCATGATTAAGATTTCATAGCGATCGCTAATGCCGTTTCCAATTCTGACTGCGCCAAAGGGGTTAAAATAAAAACCTCTTGTACCGTCTTTCCCTGCCGTGCAATTACTTTATAGCCGCCGCGAATCGGTACTGAAACGCGCAGTTGCATTTTCGGGCAATGGCCTTTTGCCCGCCCAATCACTCCGGGCGTCACAGTTTGGATGCTATGCTGCTGACAAAGACGTTCTAAAATGGGGATGAGACCATCAAGGTGGGTCGAGTGATTCCAAACCAGTCTGCCAGCTTTTTGCGAAGCTGCTCGGAGGGAATCTACGGTGGGTTTGCCCATGATAATTAAGCTGCTTCTAGAGGTGCCATTGTCAAACCTGCTCGATGCAGCTGCTGGTGATAGAGTTCCGCAGGTTCTTGGGGCCCGACCCAGACGATCGCTTGACCTTCATAGTGTACCTGATTAGTTAGATCCCATGCGCGATCGCCAGTCATCCCTGGAATATATTTCATCAAACATTCACTCACATGTTGGAATGTATTAAAATCATCGTTTAATACAATCACTTTGTAATTCGGATAAGTCTTACGGGTAACTTGATTAGACCGTTCAGGAGCTTTAGTTGGTGCTGTGGCCATCCCGTAAACATCTGCTGAAAGTGTCATAACCATAGAACAATTAAGCAAGATAATTTTACAAAACTACACTACAAACAATTAGTTTAGTCCATTGTCATTGGTCATTTGTCCGTTGTTCGTTGTCCTTAACAAATGACCAATGACCAATGACTAATGACTATCTACCGCCAATTATCCCAGTTTTCGTTAAAAATGGATGTATCGGGGAAGGCTGTGGGGTTGCCATTTTGTTGCAAAAGCCGTTTGAGTGCTTCCAGTTGTGGCTCTTGTTTGGGTAAGTCATCGACTAGTTGGTAGGGTGCGATCGCATTTTTGATGGCAAAACTAGCAACAGTTCCCGCAGCTGCGCCAGACGACCATTCAAAGGAATGGACTCGATAAGCAGCAGCAGCAATATGACTAGTAGCAATGCTTTTGCCTCCTACCAGTAAATTATCAATTTTCTGGGGAATCATTGCCCTCAGAGCAATTTGGAAGGGATAAGCAAGGCCTGCACCACGCCTTTCACCTGGACGTTCTATATTACCAGGGGCTTCTGGGGGACTATTCACCATACAAGGATGGAAATCTATAGCGTAGTGACCAATACCCACAGCATCGGGGAAGATGGTAGAACGAGTCCGTCGCATTGCTTTTTCTGGTGAAACTTTACCTTCAATTACTGATACTGCTTCCAAACCTGCAAGTGCTGCTCGTAGCCTCCGATACATATCTGCTGGTAGAGTCTGGGAGTAATACTGATCATTGTAATCTCGGCGAGAAATATCAATTTCCCAAATACCAAAGCCACCAGGTTGTCCCCAACTGGGGCGTCCAATGATGCGCCGTCCTTCGCGCATATAGGGATATTTCGATAAGCCATGCACTGTCCCCATTGGGGAATTTAACCCGGAAACAAAGCGGTTATTAGTTTGCTGCTGTTTTACACCTTCCCCCAACTGGGAATCTGTAGTCCCAGCTACCAACCAATAATAAAATGAGAGGGCATTTTCTTCAGCATTGCGGAGGGTTTCTGTTCGCAGTCCTCCCATCCAACCACCTGGTTTTAACTGCCCAGTGCCTTGTAACTGTTGGCGACTGTAAACTAAGTTATCCTTAGCTGTTCCGGGGCGGTAGTCGTTACCCCAAGTCCAGTTTTGCATGGAAATATCCCCTGGTGTAGCCGCAGTAAAACTGAGACCGCCGAATTTTACTGGTTTCCCTTTATTTGGACTCCAAATCCGACGATAGGTGAAAACTAAGTCAAAGTTAGCCAGTCGCTTTAATTCATAGCTAAAATATGGTGCGTATTGTAAATAGAATGGGGGCATCGTCTGCGGTTGCGGTTCCTTAGTTGCCTCCATTGCAAAGGTGTAGGTAAAGCCTTGAGGGCAATAAGGATCATTGTTGGCGCTAGACGCAGAAGGTTCTAAGTAAGAACGGGCATCAATACCCAATCGGTAGGGGACATCAGCAAGTGCAATAATTTCTCCAGTTTCGCTCGCGTCTACGACGTACCACTTAGGAGCATCCCCTTTATCTGCCTTGGGGAGGAAACGGACAATAGTTTTGGTAAATCGAGATGAGTTTTCGTAGCTATAAGAATCTTCAATACTTTGAGATAAAGTAAAGGTATTGAGAGGTGGTGCGCCTTTTGGTGGTTGATGTTGAATAGCGATCGCACCATTAATTATTTTGCCATCAGCAGCGATTTCCAAATCCTTAATTACCGTGTTGGGAAACCATTGCAACTTCCCTTTGCCTTGCTTCTCGGCATCTTTGAGCATCTGGGCCAAAATGGCGTGAGCATCGCGGGGAAGAAAGCAGGAGTCACTTACCCAACAGTCACCGGGGTTAAGTTCACCGTATTTGCGCCCAATCCGGTTTCGCAATTCTAGGTAGCCGCGAGAATAAAATTTGAGAGCACGTTGAGTTGGCCGTTCGTCTAACGCAGATGTCCCTTGAGAAGAAATTTGTCCTCCCAGCCAGTCAGTAATTTCCGTGAGACAAACCGTTCGTCCTGCTAGTAAGCCCTCGTAAGCTGTGGCGACACCAGATAGTCCACCACCCACAACTAAAATTTCGCAGTTGACACTTTTATCTGGGGTTCTCGGTACTGTGGCGATCGCACCATCAAATGCAACTAAACTAGATATTAAATTAAGACTAATCAGCGATGTTAAACTAAAAGCTACTTTGTGTCTACCCTTCATGGTTAAAGAAACCCCTTCAACTTCTGTTCCATTTTGTAGACGGTAGCATCTAGCAAATGTTTAACTCAAGCAATTCTTTACAAGGTAATCTACGCAATATAGCGTGGGATTAAAGTTTTTGAAGCGAATAGCACGCTCGAACAGGTGAAAATTTTAAGAAAATAAGTGTGAGTAGCTTGTTGAATTCCTCACTTCACCCAAGTCTTGAATATGAGCAGCATTCAGCTATTCAATTGTCAAAGTCTCGTTTAGCTTAAGCAGCCATTGATAACATGGCTCATCAATTGGGGCAATCTCCCTACGTTGCTGTGCTAAAGATTCTGTGTAAGCTATGAGCCAAGCAGAAGCAAGTTCTTGCTCAGTTGTGGCCTCTTCTGCCGATGTACGAGCAAACTGTAGCTCTACCCATTCTTTAAAAGTAACTATTTCAAGTGATATCCCAAATATTTCTTCAATTTCATTGCATCTAGGCATCAGTTCATCAATTCGTTCAGCTTCAACACTTGTAACGGAACCAGCCTTTCTAACTGCGGGATGTACTTCCAGTTTTTCTGATAACTCCTCAATCTCATCTCGCAAGTATGACTTACCATACTTGGCATCCCAAGCTTCCACAATTTGCCTATCCTCTAAAAGTTCAATATCACCAACATTGCCATGCTTCTTATTGGCTGAACGCATTTGCGAAAGTGGTTTTAGCAACCTGTGGGGAAAAACTTGGTATTCTTGCATAGCTTGCATTAAGCTATGCATAGCTATCTCCATTAAACGAGCCGCATAATCAGATTGATTAATGTGACGCAGTATGAGACTTAATAAAATGCCTTTATTAACAACTGTTGCTCCCAGAAATAATGTCATATTCTCAATAGTTTGTAAAGCTAATCTTCTAAAGTTATCTGCTTGATTGAGTAGTTGCGAAAGAAGATAGCGCAATGCTACTTCAGAAACCACTTCGTCTTTCTCAATTGCCTCAACAAGACTTACCCACTCAGAACGTGCGCCTCTCATATTGGCTTTATATACAGATGAATACGGGTAATTTTCTGCTAAACCGCGTGTCATCATGAAACCATCCGCATTCAATCTCAGTAGTTCATATTTTCGTAACACAGGTGTAATATATTGCTTATCGAGAGAACGCATAGAGATACCATCACACCAAGAAAAGTCTCTTGTAGCCGTACTACCTTTGTGTAACCTAATACTCTGCTCTGGCTCAATTGCCTTAACGCACAACTGTAGAATTGACAAACCTAC
This sequence comes from Nostoc favosum CHAB5714, assembly GCF_020829495.1. GTDB lineage: Bacteria > Cyanobacteriota > Cyanobacteriia > Cyanobacteriales > Nostocaceae > Nostoc > Nostoc favosum. Next base: position 5,609 of record NZ_JAIVFQ010000101.1, read on the forward strand.
TAATGCTCTACCAACTTCGCTGGTCACTGACTGTACAAGTCTATCTAAAAGATATTTATGCGTTTGGTTCAAGATCAAAAAATCAATATTCGATGAATAATCTCTGCAAAATAAAATCTGTCTTTCCAAGTAACCTGTAGATAGTTCTACTGCTATTTTCTTGTACCGTATCTTTGCAGCCTGATTCATTCCTCCTTCTTGAAAGTATTGAATTGTTCCATCAGGTAAAACCAACTCACTTCTATTTGTATAGACTCTTAGGTATATCTCATTCATAATCTGTTTATAGACTTTTGCGAAGTTGCAGGCTTTTAGGGTTTAGTGTAGGAAAGGCGTAAGGAATCAAATACTCACCTTTGAGAATTTGTGGGTTTGTGTTGTGATTTCTAACTTCATAACCCATAGCTCGCAGAGACTGAAGATAGGAAAAGACATCTTCTGCTTTCACACCCCATCGGTCTGCAAGCTCTGTAGCTGAAAGTTGAGCAGCAGTACCAATACACCTCGTCACACATTGGATTACACGCCAAAGTGGTTTAACTTTCAACTGAGGATGAAAAGTTATTATTCCACTAATTCGGGCATTGTATTGATAATATCCAGATAACTGAACTAAATCCGCTTTTCCTGTAGCTTCAGTTAACTTTTCTTCAAAAGCTTTCCAAAGAGATGTATATAACTGTGCATCAAGAGCCTTAGCACAAAGCTTAACTGAACATGTTCCCAGAACCCATTCATCATGACCGCAAGACGGATTAATATCTATCACGAATTGATCTTCTTCTTGGCAATTATCATTGATACCTGCTATGAACAGCCAGCATGAATTATTCAAATCGTAGGATATATAAATTTTTACACCTTCAGAAGTTTGTTCTGTTGTCCAAGAAAAATCAGCAGATAAAAATCTGATCATTTTTCCTTTGTCTTCATATTTCAAACGAGGTATAGATAAAATTTTTCCTGATTGACGTAAATCTGCAATTGCAGATTTAGCCTTTTGAGAATAAATTTCTGTTAACTTTCTTTTTCTCTGCCGAAAACCTAGTTTTTTATTTTCAGGTAAGTAACTTATAGGGAAAGGTAATTCAAATTTAATTACTTGTTCTAGAATACTAAGAGCCAATATCCGACCAAGTTGAGGAGGCACTGAATTTCCGATTTGTTCAATAGAAACTTGCCTATTCCCAATAAGTTCATAGTCATCTGGAATAGTCTGTAATCTTTTTAACTCTGCAATCGAGAATCTCCGATTTTCCCAACTGAAGGGCCCGGTATATTGTCCTCCCTGTGCTTTAATTGTTCGTACTGGATTTGTTGGATCTGCTTTATACAAGAAATCTGAAAATTTCGATCTCCAGCTAAATATTGGGTTAGGATAACCCATCTCTTTTGTATAAAAACTATAGTTCAGTCCAGGTGGAATATGTCCGAGTAGATGTCCAAAACGTCCACCTAAACCTATTTCCATTTCTGAAATATCAGCGCCTTCTACAGCTTCTCCTGCTGAATAATAAGAATTTTGATTCAGAGAATCTGGGCCATGAGTAGGATAGGGAAATAAATATTCGCCTTCTTTTAATCCAACAATAAATAAACGTTCTCGATGTTGCGGTACTCCATAATCAGCGGCATCAAGAATCCGAAAATAAATATTGTAGCCAACTTCTCTAAAAGCTTTTTGAATTTCTTGCCAAGCTTTTCCTCCATTGGCACCAGTTATTCCATATACATTTTCAAATAAGAATCCTTTCGGCTTAAGTACATTGAGAATACGAACATATTCTTGAAATAGTGTACCTCTAGCATCAGTTGTTCCAGAGACTCCAGCAGCTCTACGTCCGGCAGCAGAGAAAGTTTGACAAGGGGGGCCTCCAATAATAAAGTCTACTGTCAGATGAGATTCAGGTAAATAATCTCTAATATCAATGCAAACAGCTTCAGAGCCTTCTAGCCATTTCTCTGGTAAAGAATTCTTTTGTAAAGTCTGAACATACTTAGCTTCAAGCTCTACCATTTGAATGATTTCAAAGCCAGCATCATGAAATCCAATGTCTAATCCACCACCACCAGAAAATAAGCTGAGTGTTTTAATGGGGGTATGTCCCTGTTCCATCAGCCATTGGCGGAGAGATTTACCAAAATTGTCAGTCCATGCTGGTTCTTGCCTGACTCTAAGAATGGCTAAAATATCTTGGAACCAAGTTGTATTAATTGGCTCGGAGCTAGACAAATCGAGGAAAAGAGACAACTGTTGCATTGCGTAATCTAAAATATAGCGGCTGGAGGTTGTGTACAATATTCTTTGGTGGCACAAAGTTGCCTAAAGACTAGAATAGTGTATTCCATCCATCTACCCGTGAAAAAATCTTCCCAACTTCAATCCCTATCCGAAAATTTAACCGATTTGTCGTGATTTTATCTCGTTTTCTAAAATTAAAAACTGCTCTTGCTGAAACTAGACAAGAGCAGTTTTTAATAGCAAAGCCCAAAATAAAAATTTAGGCATCTTCAAGTTCAAATTGAGCCACCGTAACGGCGTTAAAAGCGAAAGCCAAAACTAATGGCATCGGTGACTGCAACCAAAAGGTAAAAAGAACAGCTAGGATTGTGCCAATTACTGCGGACATCGACCACAATCGTTCTTCAAAAGTCAATCCCTTCTCGGCTTTAATCACTCTGAGAACGTGAACTGGAATTGGTTCCGGCATTACCCCACCCGGAGGGAAAGCCCAGAAGTTGTTACGTCGCTCTACAAATAAATCTGTCCAGCCATTTTCTTGGCACCATGCCTCAATCCATTGAAGTGAGTAATGATTCATCATCGGGTTTGGGAGTTCGGTTTGTGGAAGTTGTGTACTTGGTGAATGTAAACTCTTGGAGATTCCTGAAGAACTAACTAATCGCTATAAAATTAACGCTAATTATCCAACTTTTAAGCTTTGTTAAGCAGTTGAGACGCATATAATTACGCTCAAACCTTGCTTTCATTAATTAAAAGACTAACAGTTGATAGGGGCTGTTGAATTTAAAAGACAATAAACTTTACTTGAAATATTGAAAATCAAGAATTGTAAATAAGTTCATGAGTATTACTGCTTAAGAAAACTCTTTATATCCTGAAATTCAAATCTAAAAATGAATAATTGTAAACAAATCCACGAGCTTAGGCTCAGTTCAAGGAGAAATAGAATTGCGGGTAAGGGCAAAAGGTAAATTTTTAATTAATTTTCTTTCTCAAGAAAGATGATTTAAATTTCTATACCTCTCTGAGGGTAAATAGAATCAAAGTGAACTAGGAGTAAAATATCTAAATCAATAAAAACTTACTTGATTTAAATCAAATATATGTTGAGTATACTTTGGGGTATTGTTGTTGTACTGATTGCTTTTTGGGCATTAGGACTGGCACTTCATATTGCCGGAAGTTTAATACATGCAGTGTTGCTTTTAGCGATCGCCCTTGCTATCTATAATTTTTTCAAAGCGCGTGATGTGTAAATATAGTGGTTCCCGATTTGGTAAGGTAGGTTTTCAAAGTTACTAACCTTGGCAAAAAAGATTTGAGTGTACCTAAGCTGCTTAGGAAACACTATATTGCCGCTCTCTAGCTACTAAGGATGAGAAGCGATGTCTACCACAGGCTACGCATCCACCCTTTTTGCGTTACAAAATATTAAGCTAGGGAAATATACTTCTCCCAAGTCCAGAGCAAGGCTGCGAGTCTTAATTAGAATCAGCCAATCTTGCTAATATTCAAATGCGGTAATTAAATGCAGCGATTAGACACCAAATTGGCTCTCAATATGTTTTGGCGGCAAGGGTTGGCGTTCCTTCTAGGAATTATTATATGGTGCGTGGCTGATCCCGCACAGGCAGTAGACTGGACTCATCCGCTTTCATTTAGCAATGCAGAGTTGTCAAGACGTGATTTTTCTGGTGACAGCTTGCAAGCTGCCGAGTTTTCTAACGCCAATATGGAACTGGCTAACTTTTCTAACGCTGACTTGCGGGGAGCAGTTATGAGTGCTTCGGTGATGACAAATGCAAATCTCCACGGAGCAGATTTAACGAATGCAATGGTTGATCAGGTAAACTTGACTAAGGCAGATTTGAGCGATGCAGTTTTCAAAGAAGCTCTTTTGCTCCGCGCCATATTTAATGATGTGAATATAGACGGTGCAGATTTTACAGATGCAATTTTGGATAGAGCGCAAATCAAAGAACTGTGCGGTAAAGCCAGTGGTGTGAATTCCAAAACAGGCGTGCAAACTCGTGATTCTCTAGGATGTCAATGAAACGTGTTGGTGTAATTGGTGGCGGACAACTTGCCTGGATGATGGCGGATGCAGCACAGAAGCTAGGAGTAGAATTAGTAATACAAACTCCTAGTGAACACGACCCGGCCGTGTCAATTGCGAAAGAAACTGTTTTCGCTCCAGTTGATGATGCAACTGCTACGGAAATATTAGCTAAAAAATGCGATGTCATCACCTTTGAAAACGAATTTGTTAACTTAGATGCTTTATCTGTTTTAGCACACCAAGGCGTTTGTTTTCGTCCCAGATTAGAAGCTTTAGCTCCTCTTTTAGATAAATATCATCAGCGTTGCTATTTACGCGGCTTGGGCTTACCAGTTCCTCAATTTTTCGCCCTTGACGAGGTGGAAAATCTCAAATCAAAAATAGAATATCTAGGTTTTCCAGCAGTCCTCAAATCCCGCCGCCACGGTTACGATGGTCAAGGTACTTTCATAATTCAGGATTTTGCTACTTTAGAGCAAAAGCTAAGTTATGAAAGCACAATAAAAACTTTAAATCAATCACTTTTCTTGTTAGAAGAATTTGTCCCTTTTGAAAGAGAACTAGCAATAATTGCAGCTCGTTCTGTAGAGGGAGAAATTGTAACTTATCCAGTGGTAGAAACCCAACAAGAACAACAAGTGTGTCGGCGGGTAATTGCGCCTGCTGAAATTACGCCTAATCAAGTAGCAGAAATCCAAGCGATCGCACATACTTTATTAAATAGCCTAGAAGTCGTAGGCATTTTTGGAATTGAGCTATTTCTGGGTACTAATGGCAAAATCCTGGTAAATGAAATTGCACCCCGTACCCACAATTCTGGGCATTTTTCTATTGACGCCTGTGAAACTTCGCAGTTTGAGCAGCACCTGAGAGCCGTTTGTGGTTTACCTTTAGGAAATCCGGCTTTGCAGTGCGCTGGCGCTGTGATGGTGAACCTACTAGGGTATGAAAATTCTCATAGCGACTACCAAAGCCAGCGTCAACAAATAGCAGAAATTCCCCAGGCGCACGTTCACTGGTATGGGAAGACAGAATCACGTCCTGGGCGGAAGTTGGGACATGTTACCGTTTTGCTGGATAATCAGAATCGAGAGCAAGCGATCGCCATCGCCCACAGTATAGAATCTATCTGGTATCCCAGGTAAATTTTCAGAAACTTTTGATGTTGAACACACAACATCTTTTGAAAAGCTATAATGAGTTAAGTTCCACTACGACGTTGGTGACTGCCATCAAGTTTTTTGATCTATGCCTTTAAAGACAAGGGAGTCAACAGTTCTCGTGGCAGTAGACCGGGCATGTACCCGGAAACTTTAAACGAGGAATTTAGGTTCCCACCTGGTTAAACCAGGTCATAAACTTAGGTAAAACGGCGTCGCGGTGAACTTAAAATTATTAGCTCCTAAAGTCAGTTAGAACTTGGGAGCTTTAATTATTTAAATCAGTATTCCTTATAGGACAAATAAGAAATTGCAAACTAAAAATCTGAAACAACGCAGATTCAGCATTTTGGCTGTATTAATCAAACAAATTTAATTAGAAATTAGTAATACTTGGAGATAAAAACAAAATCTGTATAACTTGATTCTAAATTAGGTATCGTTCAGAGTTAAGATGACAAAATTATCTGAAATTGTGGTTAAAGCTACAGAAAATTGTCACAGCAACTAACTAATACAGTATTTCCTGCCTCGGTCTTCCGACTAGACAGTGGTTTAACTTTTATTCATCAAGAAATTCCCACTACTCCTGTAGTTGTGGCGGATGTTTGGGTTCGTGCTGGAGCAAGCCTAGAACCAAAACCGTGGTTTGGCATAGCGCACTTTTTAGAACACATGATTTTTAAAGGTACGGCGACGCTACCCCCTGGAATGTTCGATTCTAAAGTTGAAAATCGGGGAGGCGTGAGTAATGCGGCGACAAGCTATGATTATGCTCATTATTCACTCACCACGGCTGCCCCTTATTTAAAAGATACTCTGCCCTACTTGGGAGAGCTACTGCTCAATGCGGCAATTCCAGAAGATGAATTTAGCCGCGAACGGGACGTGGTGCTAGAGGAAATTCGCTCTTGTCAGGACGATTCCGACTGGATAGGATTCCAAGCGCTGATTCAAAGCATCTATCCGCATCACCCTTACGGACGTTCGGTGTTGGGTACTGAGCAAGAACTGATGCAGCAATCGCCAGAAGCAATGCGCTGTTTTCACCGCACTCACTATCAGCCGGAAAACATGACGGTGGTAATTGCCGGGGGTATAGCCCAGCAACCAGCTTGGGAAATGGTAAATAGTTCATTTGCTGATTTTGCCGAACGCTCTAATTGTCCGCAGTTTAAGAAAGTGACAAAGCCAGTAATAACAGGTATTCATCGTCAAGAACTGTATTTACCACGCATAGAACAAGCGCGATTATTGATGGCGTGGCTGGTTCCTGGAGTAGAAGAAATCCGCGCTGGCTATGGTTTAGATTTATTGTCAGTGTTATTGGCAGAAGGGCGGACTTCGCGTTTAGTGCGTGATTTACGAGAAGATTTGCAATTGGTACAGGGGATTTACAGTAGTTTTTCTCTACAACGGGAATCGAGTTTATTTACAATTACTGCCTGGTTGGAACCAGAAAATTTGGAGGAAGTTGAGTCCTTAATTTGCGCTCATTTGGATGATTTGCAGACTACAGGAATTAGTGAACAGGAACTTGCTCGTACACGCAGGCTGCTATGTAATGAGTATGCGTTTTCTACCGAAACGCCAAATCAACTTACAGGGCTTTACGGGTATTACAATACCATCGCCCAAGCTGAATTAGCTGTGACATATCCTCAGCAGATTCAGTCTTTTGATGCCAAAGAACTGCAAAAATTAGCTAAACAGTATCTCTCGCCGGAGAATTATGCGGTTACTGTACTTAAACCGTGTTAGTCATTAGTTATTAGTCATTAGTCATTAGTCATTAGTCATTAGCAAAAGACAAATGACCAATGACAAAGGACAAAGGACAAAGGACAAATGACAAAGGACAAATTACAAATGACAACCTTGCTGCAAAAATCGCCTATCCATCGCACCGTATTGAATAATGGCATTGTCGTACTGGTGGCAGAAAATCCTGCTGCGGATATTATTGCGGCGCGAATTTTTGTGCGCGCTGGTAGTTGTAACGAAAACCGGGAGCAAGCAGGGTTGGCGCATTTGCTATCAGCAGTGATGACAAAGGGATGCGATGGTCTTTCTAGTTTGGAAATTGCAGAAAAAGTCGAGTCTGTAGGAGCGAGTTTGAGTGCAGATGCTGGCACTGATTATTTTTTGCTATCTTTCAAAACGGTAACATCCGATTTTGGGGAAATTTTAACATTGGCAGGGCGGATTTTGCGATCGCCTACTTTTCCCGAAACTCAAGTGGAACTAGAACGGCGTTTAGCACTCCAGGATATTCGTTCCCAAAAAGAGCAACCGTTCAATGTTGCCTTTGAACAAATGCGGCAAGTAATGTACCAAAATCATCCATACTCTATGTCAGTGCTGGGAGATGAAACCACTATGAGCCGCTTAACTCGTGCGGATTTAGTGGAGTATCACCAAACTTATTTCCGTCCAGATAATGTAGTAATTAGTATTGCTGGTAGAGTCACAGCCACAGATGCAGCAGCGTCGGTAGAAGAAGTGTTTGCTGATTGGCAAGCGCCAGCCCAAGCACCACCAATACTGAATCTACCTGAGATTAAGGTGGAACCGCAGGTAAGAGTTAAGCCAGTACAGACACAACAATCAATCGTGATGCTTGGGTATTTGGGAACCTCAGTGAGTTCTGTTGACTACCCCGCCCTGAAGTTGCTGTGTACCTACTTGGGAAATGGGCTTTCTAGTCGCTTGTTTGTCGAATTGCGGGAAAAACGCGGTTTAGCTTACGAAGTATCCGCCTTTTACTCCACAAGGCTATTTCCAGCGTCATTTGTGGTTTACATGGGTACAGCACCAGAAAATACTAGCATAGCCCTAGAAGGATTGCGTACAGAAGTAGATTTATTGTCTACCACCGAAGTATCCGAAAGCGCACTCCAAGCTGCTAAAAACAAGATACTGGGACAGTACGCCTTGGGTAAACAAACGAACGGGCAAATTGCTCAGATATACGGTTGGTATGAAATTTTGGGCTTAGGAATTGATTTTGACACAAAGTTTCAAGAATTAATTGCGGCTGTGAGTGCCCAGGATGCCATCGCTTCAGCTTGTAAGTATTTAAAAGAGCCTTACTTGTCTTTAGTTGGTCAAGAAGAAGCAATTAATCGAGCGATCGCATAACTGAGAATGTATAATCGTAAAATGCAGCAGCTGTTTTTTAGACCAAGCGGCTGTACCATTAGCATGAGAATATTCTGGGAGTGAATTCCATGCAAAGCAGCCTGACAGCAAGTATTTTGAGTTACTTAAAATTACTAGACCCAACTGGAAATCGCTGTAGGATGGAAAAACGGCCAAAGGGTTGGTGGCCAAAGAAGTCTAAATCTTTATTAGCCATTGAAATACTCTTGTTCTCCACTACGCCTCTGCTTATTGCCTCAACAGCTGTAGTATCAATAGCAGCGCCACAAAAAATTGCCCAAGTAAATCCTGGAAATAGCATCAACCGCCCTATCCTCAAAGTTGGTAGCCAAGGCGAACGTGTATCTGAACTTCAGGCAGCTCTAAAACTTTTGGGTTTTTATTCTGGTGCCGTAGATGGTACATATAGTCAGAATACAGCCAGTGCCGTTGCCCGGTTTAAACAAGCTGCTGGTTTGAATCCAGATGGCATTGTTGATGCCAGCACTTGGCAACGACTTTTCCCTAATCAACCAGTAGCAGCATCAACCGTTCCCTCATCCCAGCCAAGATTTAACTCAGCTACGAATTTTCCTGTTCCAACCCAGGCTAGCAATGTCACCAACGTTATAAATTCCAATCCTCCAAGACAAGCTGTAACACAAGTTCCGACTAGCCCCGAACCAAGACCTACTACCCCAAAAAAAGCCGTAAGACAAGTTGCGACTAGCCCTGAGCCAAGACCTGCTACCCCAAAAAAAACTACAACTTCAAGCACACAGAAAACGCCGAATCGTACTACATCAACTACTCGAACTCAGTCAACTACACGGACTCGGCAAACTACTCGAACTCAGCCAAACACAACTACTAAGCGAACCCCTGGTATTCAATACACCTCAGAAGGATTGCCAATTTTGCGTATAGGATTACGTGGTTCTGAAGTTGTCAAGTTGCAACAACAACTGAAAAAGCTTGGTTTCTTGAGAGGCAATGCCGATGGAGACTTTGGCGAGACAACCGAAGCAGCTGTGAAAGCTGCACAAAAGCGCTATGGTTTAGAAGCTGACGGTGTAGTTGGTGGCTCTACCTGGGAGGCTCTTTTGCGGCGTTAGGCATACTATGAGCATAGCCAGCGTCTCCTTTGTGTGTAACCAAAGGCGCGGGCAAAATGCTCCGAAGTTCTGATAACTTATTTCTTGGAAATCCCAAGGTACAGAGGTTTTTCAACTTCGATAAACCTCTGTAGGGGTTTTGCGGTTCACACCATTTTTTATGAATTTAGGACTTCCGCACTGTACAAATGCATCGTGATGTGCATTAACGATGCTCGCGGAAGTTTTCAGCCTTTTCTTAATTATCCTGCGATCGTAAATAGACCATGCTGTAGGGGCACAGCATTGCTGTGCCCTTACGAAAGATGTGGGTTTTAAGCTTATCCATATTTGGTATTTCTTGTCAATGCGTAAGTCCTAGAATTTAATCAGGTACATCCTGCAATACGATAAAGATACACCGATTAAAAGTATCTCTCTATGCCAGCACTGAAAAATTACATTGCTTTTGGGCTGACAAAAAATGATGACAACTTTAAGAGTCAAGCACAACGACACCTGATAGTGTTACAGATCACATCTGTAAATAGTGAAATTAATTAAACTTACTGCTAATTCCTCTAAAAAAACTTATGCAACACTTTTTATTAACTTGGCTCGGTACTGCGGTGGCGTTATTTATGACTGCTAATATCGTTCCGGGATTCTTTATCAAGAATTTTGTGACTGCCTTGATAGCTGCCCTTGTTATTGGTCTGGTTAATGCATTTGTTAGACCAATTTTACAGATTTTGACCTTTCCAATTACCTTGCTCACCTTTGGTTTATTTACATTGGTAATCAACGCTTTAACCCTTTGGTTAGCAAGTGCTTTAACTCCTGGTTCTGGTTTTGAGATTCGGGGCTTTTTACCTGCTTTGTTAGGTTCAATTGTGCTAGCTATTGTTTCTAGCATAATTAACTATTTTTTGAGAGTTGTTGACTAGAAAAATTAGTAAATTACGCAATGTGCGACTATTCTTAAAACCCCTCTCCAAACCTCTCCCCGAAACGGAGAGAGGCTTTGATTCTTGCTCCCCTTCACTGGTAGGGAAGGGGCTGGGGGTTAGGTTTGAGAGAAACTTGCACACGGCGTTAAATTGTAATACTCATATTTGAGGCTTGGGCAACAGCTAGCGTTACCGCTCCTGGTTGCCCTTCTAGCTGGAAAATCTGTTTAGAAATTAGGAATCTCACTCCCAATGCTTCTATGCTGGTAAAAGGGGAAGCAGTCAACAATGGGGTTTGAGTAGCCGCAAGAATAGCAGCTGCTTCTGCTACGCTAGGTGTACCTACTTTGTGGTCGGTAATTTTGGCAGGGTTGGGGACACAGACAGAGCGAAGGATTTGGGCAGAAAAGGTTTTTAGGGGCAAATTGCGTAGGTTACAAAGTTCTATTAAACCAACTTCCGAAGCTTTAGTGTCAATGGTAGCAATACCTGCGATCGCACTTTGAAAAAGTTGATTTTCTCGAAATATTTGCTCAATTGCCCCATCAATCAACTGCCATGAGGTTCCCCGTTTACAACCGATTCCTACCCATAAAACCTGTTGCACTTGGTGTATTTCCTTATTCAATTCGTCAGGATTTGGTTTACTCCAACAGCCAACCAAATAAATCTCCTACTGTCAGCCTCAACTCACTTGCAAAATCTGGCACAGGTAGTAAAGCTTCTAATTCATCCAACATGACTGGCTGTTGATTACGGATGTACACGAATACCGTTTGTTCTTCTGGATCAATCAGCCAACCCATTTGTGTTTCATAATTCAGGCAATGCAGAATATTTTTTGTAACTTTCGTTTGTCTTTGGTCAGGTGATAGAATCTCGATAGTCCAATCCGGAGCTGCTGAAAATAAATTTGCTACCCTGCCATTTTCTTTGCGAGGTATTCTCTCCCAAGTAAATACCGCTACATCGGGGATAATTGATCTGCCACCAAAAGTACACCGCAGCTCTGGATATGCTCGTGCAACTCTTTGGGATTTCAATATAGCATTAATAAAAATAATCAGTTCACCTTGAATAGTGCTATGTTCTCCCTGTCCCATTGGCTTTTGAATAATTTGACCATTGATGTATTCACTGGCGGGCTTTGTTTCTGGTAGCTTCAGAAACTCTGCCAAAGTTATGCTTTTTGATGGTGTCTGTACCATTTGCGATCGCCTCCAAGTCCAGCAATTCTAATTAAAAAACCGCAAAGTACACAAAGAAAAAATCAGCTTAACTCTTACTCTGCGTACCTACCCTGCGGGAAGGCGAAGCGCCTATGCGTTACCTCAGCGTTCCTACCCTACGGGAAGGCGAAGCGCCTATGCGTTAAAAAAATATTACATCCTTTCCAATACCTGAATTCCCAACAAAGATAATCCCAACTTCAAAGTTCTAGCAGTCAAATCACACAGAATCAAGCGTGATGTTCGTTGCGGTTCCTCCGCCTCCAAAACCTGAACTCCCTGATTACGGTCATAAAACTGATTAAACTTTTTACTCAGTTCATACAAATACTCACATAAACGATTGGGTAGCAAGTCTTGCTCTACACTACTAATAACTTCATCCAGTTGAAGTAAATATTTTGCCAGAGCTAATTCTGTTTCATGCTCTAACAAAACAGCATTGTTTCCCAACTCCTTAAAGTTAATATCACCCTTGCGGCTAATTCCCTGAATCCGCGCATAAGCGTACAGCATATAGGGCGCAGTATTACCTTTAAAATCCAGCATTTTGTCGTAGCTAAAAATGTAGTTACTGGTGCGGTTTTGGCTTAAGTCTGCATATTTAACTGCACTGATCCCAACTACCCTAGCAACTTCATTAATAAATTCTTCAGTTTCTTGGCGTTCTTCTTCTTGTAATCTAGTTTTTAAGTCAGCATAGGCACGAGAAACAGCTTCATCTAATAAATCTCGCAACCGCACAGTATCCCCAGAACGAGTTTTGAATTTCTTCCCATCTTCTCCTAACACCAATCCAAAGGGCACATGCACTAATTCCACATCATCGGGAATCCATCTAGCTTTGCGTGCTACTTGGAAAAATTGGGCAAAGTGGTTTCCTTGTCCAGCATCTGTTACATAAATTATCCGCTTTGCTTGATCTTGCTGAATCCGGTAGCGGAGGGATGCTAAATCTGTTGTGGCGTAGTTATAGCCGCCATCTGATTTTTGCACAATTAAGGGCAAAGGTTCACCTTCTCTATTTGTAAACCCTTCCAGAAAAACGCATTTTGCGCCCTGGTTTTCTACGAGTAATCCAGATTTCTCTAAATCTTCCACAACGCCAGATAGTAAAGGGTTATAAAAAGATTCCCCGCGTTCAATTACCTGGACATCCAACAAGTCATAAATTATTTGAAACTCTTGCCGTGATTGTTCACACAGCAGTTTCCAAGCATGAAGTGTATCCTCTGCACCTGCTTGTAATCTGACAACTTCTTGCCGTGCTGTTTCTTGAAAAGCTGCATCTGTATCAAACCGCAGTTTAGCTTTGCGGTAAAAAGAGACTAAATCACCAATATCTAAAGCATTAGCCGTGGTAAGCGCGTCTGGGTAAACTTCCCGCAGATAGGCAATTAACATGCCAAACTGCGTACCCCAATCACCTACATGATTTAATCGCAAAACATCGTGTCCTTGAAATTCTAAAATCCGGGCGATGGAATCACCAATAATCGTAGAACGCAAGTGTCCAACGTGCATTTCTTTAGCAATATTCGGACTAGAAAAGTCCACAATTTCCCGCTTAGGCGTTTTCGCGGCTGGAACTCCCAATCGAGGATCAGCTTGTATCTCATTCAGTTGTGCTTCCAGGTATGCCGTTTTCAGTTTCAGATTGATAAATCCTGGCCCAGCGATTTCTGGCGGTTCGCAGATTTCCGATACATCTAGTTTCAGGGCGATCGCACCTGCGATCGCTCTTGGTTGCAATCCTAACTTTTTACTCAGGGATAAAGCCACATTCGCCTGATAATCACCAAATTTAGGATTACTAGCAGAAACCAAAATTGGATCTACTCCAGCAAAGTCAGCGCCAAAAGCCGCAACTATTGCCTGCTCAAGCTGAATTTTTAGTTTTTCTTGTGTAGCGTTCATATATAAATTTTATCTGGGAGAGAGAGAATGTAGCTCTGGAAAAGCTTGATTATTAACTTTAGCATTTCATTTTGAGCCACTCGATTCATGAGAAATATTTTTGCCCATCTACTTAGCAATGCTGAAACCCATGATAAAATCTGACTTCACGTTATGTGGAATCCACCAAAAACCTAACCCCCTAACCCCCAACCCGTGGCGGGAAGGGGGAAAAAGCTCAATTGGAGGAAGAGTAATGCGTTATACAGTTGTGATTGAAAAGGGAGAAACTAGCTACGGTGCTTATGTCCTTGATTTACCAGGTTGTGTAGCTGTGGGTGAAACTTTAGAAGAAGTTAAGCAGATGATTACAGAAGCGATTGAATTTCATCTAGAAGGAATGCTAGAAGATGGTTTACCTATTCCTAAACCTACAAGCATCGCTCATGAGGTTGAAGTTGCAAACTACATCAAAATATAATTATAAGACCTCTTGCAAAGGTCTATCCCCTTTTCCACATCCCGTCAAAAGCAGGGCTATTTCATTCTCATCTAGCCCGCCTCAGAATAAATTCTGAGGCTAATAGCAAAAGTCGTCTAAAGACGACTAAGAAAGGCTTTTAGTCCACTTTAGTGGACTTAAGCTAAAAGCCTGTGAACTTTAGTTCTGGGCGGTTTATGTTTAGAACGAAATAGCCCTGGTCAAAAGTCAGGTTGAGCGTACGCATTTGCTTGTTAAGCGTACGCATTTGCTTGTTAAGCGTACGCATTTGCTTGTTGAGCGTACGCATTTGCTTGTTGAGCGACAGCATTTGCTTGTTGAGCGACAGCATTTGCTTGTTGAGCGACAGCATTTGCTTGTTGAGCGACAGCATTTGCTTGTTGAGCGACAGGATTTGATTGTTGAGCGACAGGATTTGATTGTTGAGCGACAGGATTTGATTGTTGAGCGACAGGATTTGATTGTTGAGCGACAGGATTTGATTGTTGAGCGATCGCATTTGTTTGTTGAGCGATCGCATTTGCTTGTTTGGAAGTAGGTACGGTACTCTCTCTTTTTTCCAACGTCATCAATCCTACCCAACTCTAACCTACTTGTCCCACACATCTAGGACTTTTGCAAGAGGTCTATAGTAAATCACTAAATTAGTAGTAAACAATCCTCCTATAGCGGTTCTCAATTGCATGGAAGTTTGTATCTTGATAGAACTAAAGGTAGTCATCGACAGTTCAAGCATCCTGATAAACCAGGTTTAGTTACAGTTCCAGGTAAATTGTCTGACGACTTAGCCCCTGGTACTCTCAGTAGTATTTGGAGGCAAGCACAGTTATAAGGAGAACGGCAATGCATTACGTAGTGGTGATTGAAAAGGCGGATAGTAATTACTCTGCTTATGTCCCTGATTTACCAGGTTGTGTAACTACAGGTGCAACCTTAGAAGAAGTCAAGCAGATGATTGCAGAAGCTATTGAATTTCATCTAGAAGGAATGCTAGAAGATGGTTTACCTATTCCTAAACCTACAAGCATCGCTCATGAGGTTGAAGTTGCAAACTACAGCAAAATATAATTGTAGGAAACCACTAAATTAGCTCTAAACAATCCTTCTAGAATATTGAAGTCTATGTGATAATGCGATCGCACCGCACTTTTAGCTTACAATTTCACACCGGATACACAGCAGCTATTTGGTGTTAATGGTGGTGCTACAGATTTTAAATAACAAACAGCATTAGTACCTTGTACTCCTGGTCGAACATAGGTATAAGCACTACACCTGCTATCATTAATACAAGACTCCTGGCAAACTGAAGCGGATGGTGAAGTCGTCACAAAAGATGTGTAATCGCTACCTGCTCTATCTCTACCAAATTCAGCAGTTACGGCATAACGTGGAATAGTGGTTGAGAGTGGAGCCACTTGAGCTGTGGCAGGTTGAGCCAATGGTATCAAGTTTACAGCCGTACTAAAACCTAAAATTAGCAAAAGTACCAACCCAAAAAATATAATATTTTTTGGGAAAACAAAATTTTTCTTTGCATATTGCCAAGCTGCGACCATTTTGAATTTCATAAATCTCTCCTGGCTACACAGTATTATTAATAGCTGTATACTCTACAGTTATTTGCTACCAAATACCAAAATTGTTAATAATTTTACATAATTCATTCACTGTGTGACTTGCAGCTACACAGTGAATGAGCTAAGTACAGCATTTCCTTAATTCGTAGCGAATTAAATTTGGCAATACCCTGCAATGGCAATGAATGCGTCGGCCGCTTTGTTAATGCGCCAGCGGCCTTGTTAATGCATCGGCGGCCTTGTTAATGCGTCGGCCGCTTTGTTAATGCGTCGGCGGCCTTGTTAATGCATCGGCGGCCTTGTTAATGCGTCGGCGGCCTTGTTAATGCGTCGGCGGCCTTGTTAATGCGTCGGCGGCCTTGTTAATGCGTCGGCTTGCATTGTTAATGCGTCGGCGGCCTTGTTAATGCGTCGGCTTGCATTGTTAATGCATCTCAATGCAATGCCAATGCGTTCCCCTGCATTGAAAACGCTACGCTTTTACGCAAAACTGTACTAAGGCAGAGGGGATGAAAGAATCGAATTGTATTGAAGCTTCTCTGCTTCCGCCCAATCAAGGCACAACTGACGGAAACGATCGCCCCGCACCTCAAAATTCGGGTACTGGTCGAAACTCGCGCAAGCCGGAGATAGCAATACTACACGCGCTTGATACTCCTTAGCTAATTCTGCTGCTCTAGGAACTGCCCTTTCCATAGTTTCCACAATTTCGTAAGAATAATACCCCACCTCTTGGAGGCGTTGGGCAAATGTGGGTGCAGCAGAGCCAATCAATAACACAGCAGCAGCTTTGGCTTGAATTTGTGCTAGCCAGCCAGTATCATCACCTGCTTTTGCTTCTCCACCAGCAATTAAAATCGCTGGACTGTTAACGGATGCTAAACCAACTTCGGCAGCATCGTAGTTAGTGGCTTTGCTGTCGTTAATGAAATCAATACCTTCCCAAGTGCAGATATGCTCCAAACGATGAGCAACGCCAGGAAATTCAACAATAGCACGTGCGATCGCATCACGATTAATTCCCGCTAACCGTGCCGTTGCTACTGCCATCAAGAGATTTTGTTGGTTATGTTCTCCCACCATCCGCAAACTAGATACTTTCACAATCGGTTCTGGTGCAGAGGTTGCAGTCAATTTTTCCACAACCCAGTCGTCCTCGATGTAAAAGCCTTTTTCGCTAATCAGGAAATCTTTTCCTCTGACACTTGTCCAATAGGCATCAGGCCAAGCACTTAAACCTTGTTGCCTCAAGTAGGCATCATCGCCATTGAACACTTGCAACTCGGACTGACGCAACAGCTTGGCTTTGATATTGTAATAGTTCTCTAAAGTCTTATGGCGACTAAGATGATCCGGTGTGAAAGTCGTCCAAACACCGATACGTGGAGCAAGAGAACTCGAAGATTCTATTTGATAGCTGCTAATTTCCGCAATCACCCAATCGAGTGAGGGGGATGAGGGGGATGAGGGGGATGAGGGGGATGAGGGGGATGAGGGGGATGAGGGGAATGAGGGGGATGAGGAAGATGAGGGGGATGAGGGGGATGAGGAAGAATTTACTTCCCTATCTCCCCCTGCTCCCCCTGCTCCCTCATCTCCCCCTGCTCCCTCATCCCCCCC
>NZ_JAIVFQ010000102.1 GCF_020829495.1 Nostoc favosum CHAB5714
GCAGTCCTAAATCATTTGTGAAAATTATATATCTCTTTTTTCTTTCTTCCCTTTGCGCCCAAAGCCAATACTTTGCGGTTCGTTTTCAAATTTTATATTTTTCACGAATCAAATAGGACTGCTATAGCTCTACTTAGTCATTCGTGAACAACAAAATTCCCGACTTCTTTGAAAAATCGGGAATTTAAGGTTTCAATTTTCACAAATCAAATAGGATTCATATAGCGATTTTGATAGTAAGCCAAAATTTGGTTAACTCGTTGCCGACTTTCTAAACCAGAATTTGCTGTCCACGAGATACACAAGCCACCAATTTGACTTTGATTGTAATCAAACTCTTGGGATGACTGGGGAATTAACTCCACTTCTACCCCTTCGACTTGATGTAAATGAGCTGCTATCTCTCTATAGACAGCTAAAGGCAAACCAGCGAATTCAATTTTTTCCTTAGTCTCCATCTTTATGAAGCTCCAACATTAAAAGGATCTGACGGAGGGGTTGTCGCTGAAACAGGATTGCCGCTAGCAGATGCAGCTGACGGCGTTGAATTGACAGCCCCTTCCCCTACCATTTTGGCAACTTCAATACCATATTGTTCCAGAATCACGATGGGGTTATAGCCCTGATTCATTTCAATCCGTTTAACCAGTACGCCATTTGCTAATCGCTGTCCCGCCTGCACATAGCGACTTGTCGGCTCATCCGGTACTTTGATAATTGCCTGTGGTTCCTGACTAATTAGAACTACACCAGTCACAACAACTGCCTTTGCTAACTCAGGTTGTGCTGGCGGTGGCAATACAGATACTAAAGTGGGATTGGGGACAACTTGAGGTAAAACCTTAGGCAAGACTGAAGTCAAAGTAGGATTGACTTTTTTTGGTACAGAAGCAATGTTATTTTTTTTCTGATTTAAAGCTATGCTGCGTCTTGGAAGTTTTCGGACTGCTATCGATGGAGTAGGTAGCTTAGGCACCACGGGAACAGGTCTTACAGATGTTTTAGGCATTCCGGAAAACGTTTGCCCGAAAAGTTGTGCAAACGGGTCACTTCGATCTTTTGATAACTGAACTAGCGGTATCCGCTCTGTAGCATTAGTGGATTGAATCAAATTAGCAGATGCAGGAGTAACTTGTGAAACCTGTTTGGCAGGTATCACTGGATTCTTAAAGGATTGATCTGTTGGTGGCGACTTTGCTGCTATTTTGGGAATCGGCGCAGGAGCGATCGCTTGTGGTGTATCTTCAGAAGCACATCCAGCGATCGCCAAAGTTAAAATAGCTGCAATTGTAATTTTTAAATTTCTGCCCATGAGCTGTTCTCAAAAGCCATTGGAAAATTGGAAAGTGGAAATCAACATGCCTGAAATTTGTATCAAAGTCACAGTATGTTCCCTTTATAACCTAAGTTTTTAAATTTTAAGGGTTATTTTTAGCACTGCCTCCTGGGCATAACTGCGGCTTGGTGTTTATTTGCAGTCAATCTTCTGCCACACCCATAAGCTCTTTCATCAAATCCAGACCTTTCTTAACTCTACGGGAAACTGTTACTACACTAATTCCCAGATGCTCTGCAACTTGTTTTTGTGTCAAATCTTGCAAAAACACACATTCCAATACATCGCGGGTGCGTTGTTCTAGCTGAACCAATGCTTGTTGCAAGCGAAGTTGGTCTTCTTGTGCTAGTTGAAAGCTGCGATAGTGAGGATCTGGAACCAATTCTCCCAAACAGGTAGAGCCTTCTTCTCCATCTTGGATTGGCACATCGAGACTCAAGGGAGCGCGGTTTACCCATGCTAATTTAATTTCTTGCCATTCGTTTGGAGAAATTTCCAGTGCTGTTGCTAATTCCGAGTCTGTTGGTTGGCGATTATGCTTTTCACGCCAAGAACGTGACACTCCTATTGCTTGCTGTTGCAGTGCTAACCACTTCCGAGGAATTCGCACGGTGACACCTTTATCTCGGAGATAGTGTTGAATTTCACCCCGAATATAGGGAAGAGCATAGGAACTAAAGGCATGTCCCTTGGAAAGTTCAAATTTTTCAATCGCCCTGATTAAACCCAAACATCCAACTTGGAGCAAATCATCATAGGTTTCATGACATTGATTCGTCCAGTAGTGAGCTTCTTTTCTCACAAGTCCAAAATTGAGTTTTACCAGCTTATTGCGAACATTTTCTGACGGAGATTGCTGATATTCTCGCAACAACTGCCAAATTTCATGTTTTAGTTCATTGGTGGTTGTCGTAGGCATAGCACCGTGTTTATTAAGTAAATCAACAATTAATTCCTCACTTTTAAACTCAGCTGCGATGGCGTACCCGCCCTTTCCGGTGGCGATCGCACGATATCAAAGACAATATTGTGCTATATGCCTTAGCAAATTCTCTGGTAGATAACAACGTTTTTCTAGAGAAAATTCCATAGACTTGCTTGACAATCGAGCAAAGTTTAAAGAAGCGAAATCGTATTTAGTTTGTTATTGTTCTTTGGTATGATCTGTAGCTGTTTTTAGAACTACATAGAAATAAAATATAAAATTAGTTACTAAATATCAAACCGAGATTGTACTTAACTTTAATTAATTAATGGTGAACCTAATTTCTATAAACAAAACAACCGTAGTTGGAATTTTGTTGGATAAGCAAAAGTTTGATTTACAGTAAAATTACGTGCCTATTCAACCAAAATTCATCAAATAATTAAAAACTACTAATAATTTTTATAAAAGAGTACGTAAATTTACGCAAAAAAATACAACAAAAGGCCTCTCGCCCTTTGTTGTATTTAACCTTTCCCCCTCTTTGTAAAAAACTTGCGTTGCGGAAAAAGCGAGATGATTTAACAACTTCCAAAATTCCCCCCTGCTTGCCCCAATTCATCCCACTGTTCTGCAACGCCAAAAACCTATCTACCTGCCTAAAAAAAAGCAGGGCTGTTTCATTCTTTAAAAGCCTCTTGAAAAGCTGGGGACAAAAGAAGGAAGAATTTTCTCTTGTCTCCCCTTGAACCTTTGTCTCTTTTCTTCGCTGTAATGCTTTTATAGGAATGAAACAGCCCTGAAGATGGGGGCAAAGAAGTTAACTTTTGTTATGAAACCTGATGCTTACAGCATTGTAGTTCTGAATGCCAGCTAGTTACCTAACTCCAGAGAGTTTAGCTACGAGTCGGTTCAACCCGTGCAAAAAATAGGCCGCGAATCTTAACTTCTTTAGGTTCGCCAGCACCTAAATCTGTATCAGATGGCTGTTCGCTCTCGAAAGTACCAGCAATTTCACCACTAGAGCTATCGATTTTAGCGATTTGC
Organism: Nostoc favosum CHAB5714; assembly: GCF_020829495.1. Lineage (GTDB taxonomy): Bacteria > Cyanobacteriota > Cyanobacteriia > Cyanobacteriales > Nostocaceae > Nostoc > Nostoc favosum. The sequence goes on from NZ_JAIVFQ010000102.1 coordinate 3,309, forward strand.
AAAGAAATCTTACCATTAAGATTTTCAGCACGCTTGACGTTAGTGCGGGTAAGTTCTTCATCATCTGCTTGGGCGGGGAGAGCTACGGCATTATCGTAGCCACTAACGACACCACGACCCTTTGGATCTAGGAAAGCAGCACCACGGTAGGAAGGAACTTTGAAGGTGCCTTCAAAGTCCGTGGAGGTGTTAATACTGCTCAAACTGGGTTGGGTTTGAGCAACCAAGTCTTTGATGGTGAAGAGGAAAGGTACTCGCTCACCACCAGGAAGTTGCACAGTAATGGCTTGGAAGTCAAGACCATCAGTTTCCACAAAGGTCAGGCTATTATCTGGGTTGATTTTTAGGTTGCCTTGCACCTGGTCAATGGTGGAAGTGTATCTGGTCAACAATTTGCCAGCAACAAATTCTGCTTGTTGGCGTTTATTAGCAGGTTCTTCTTTGATGAAGAAGCTAGTTGGTTCCAAGCAAAGTTCTTTGATGACGTATGACTGGCTAGAATCAAGGGGAATGGAGCCACGGCTTGTTTCTGCTAGTTGGGGGCATTTATTCGCCAAACCAGTGCCGCGAATTTGATCGTAAGTGAGTACATCTCTACTACTAGTAGCAGGAGCATCACTACAAGCAGTTATTAGCCCCAGGCACAAAGCCAAAAATGCAACAATTAAAGCGCGATACCTCATGGTCAACCTCAATCTCAAAAATTAATATCTAAGTTGTAAAACTGCATCGAAGCTTTGATCTCTGACGAGAAGCCATCCTTTATCGGACACTGCATTGCTCTGATTCTTGAGTTGAAACAAGTGTCCTGGCGTATAGGTTGGCAGCCGCCACTCAAACTTTTCTCTGCTAAACGTACTTAAACGTGTCGCTGCTTCGCACTTTGCTCTTGCATATAGCAAAAGCGGCGTCACCCAAGTCTTTTTGTATCATGTATGTGACGCTACTACATACAGCCCATTGTTTAATGGGTAAATTAGCCAGATCATACGATTTTTTTTAACTCAAAATCAAAGTACTCAAAATCCAAGAAAGTCTCATCTTGATCGCATCTAGCTGCTGTGGAGACTATGGTAAAGGTTACTACGCTCTTTTACGAGCGATCGCAATTGCCTTTGATAAAGATACAAATCTAGTTATATTCACCCCTTACTCAGGCAAATAAGGGGATACGGGACACGGGGATGGGGGATAAGGGTAAACGGAGATTCCAGAAAAAACTCATTTAGAAGCCTAGAGAAACTTCATTTTCTAAAAGAACTATTGGCAAACTAGGGAAAATTAAAAATCTCCGGTAAATTTGAGTTGACCTCATTTATACGGAAAGGATGGCATGAACGATAACAAAAATCTTGAATCAGGAGAGTTGTCCTGTAAACTGCAAGCGATCGCAACTGTGGTGTATGATGCAGTTCAAGGTTGTCAAGGCGATAGTGTAGCTCTTTTGGCAATGCTTAGGCAATTGGAGCATTTACACCGAGAGATCCGGGATGGGGTTTTTCAAGAGAGTTTGCCTGTTAACCGTCGGCAACTCTACTCACTACTGAAAGATATTGAGTCTGAGGGGGGCTGGCCTTATATTGAGCGCATGAGACTACAAGCCTTTTTAACAAATTTGCCAGAAGAGGCTCCCGCAGAAAATAATCATGAAGTTTTGGAGAGCGATCGCTCATGCGGCTGATCAACTCAAAATAAGTTTATAGCTGTGAATTAACAACTCTAATCGCCTCATCAACCGCTAAACCAAGAGCGGTTGCTCATTGAGGCTTCAATCTAATTCGTAATTCGTAATTTGTAATTCGTAATTAAAAAGGGTTTTTACTAGTTATACCATCACAAATAAGGCGATCGCGCTTTTCAAGATTGCGGTTGTGTTTGAGGTAATCGCCCACCCAGTCGCAACCACGAACAAGTAGGTCGTCAAGATGTAAATTCCACAAAATTATCGTGTTGTCATCACTAGCTGATGCTAATGTTTGACCATCTGGGCTAAAACTGACACTTAATACCGCAGCGCGATGCCCATTGAGACTTTTAATTAATTTGCCATCACGGCTCCAAAGTTTCACTGTACTATCCCAATTGGCGGCGGCGAGCAATTCACCATTGGGACTGAAAGTGATGGCATTAACGCTATCGCTGTAACCCTTTAATAAGGTTTTTAACAACGTCCCATCCCGTCGCCACAGTTTTACGGTGTTATCCCAACTGGCAGAAGCCAGTAACTCATCAGTGGGACTAAAGCTGACACCTGTCACCCAGCTCTCATGGGGCGAAAAGGTTTTTAACAACGTACCATCCCGTTGCCAAAGTTTAACAGTTTGGTCATCACTAGCGGAAGCTAAAATCTGACTATCAGGACTAAAATTTACGCTATTCACCCAACCTTGATGCCCCACTAAGGTTTTGAGTAACTTGCCCTCACGGTTCCAAAGTTTCACTGTTTTATCTTTGCTAGCTGATGCCAAAAACTGACCATCAGGGCTGAAACTCACGCTCATCACACTATCAGTATGTCCGTGGAGAGTCATGATTAAAGTACCGTCAAGCCGCCAAAGTTTCACAGTTTTGTCATAACTTCCTGAGGCCAGCATTTCACCCTTGGGGTCAAAACTGACACTAGAAATTTGATCTGTGTGCCCTATTAAAGTTTTGCAAAGTAGGGTTTTGGCCTCACCTCTACTGGTGTATCGTTGCCAAAGTTTAACAGTGCGATCGCTACTACCAGAAGCTAGCATCTGACCGTCGGGACTCCAAGCAACGCTCAAAACTCGCTTCTGATGCCCTTGAAGAATAGATGGTGTTGGGGCATCTAAACTCCATAGTTTCAGGCTTTTGTCATAACTTCCTGAAGCCAGAAATTTGTTATTTGGACTGAAAGCGATGCTGACAATAGCATCGCTATGTCCTTTGAAGGTTTTGAGTAAAGTACCAGTAATACTCCAGAGGTTTATGGTATTGTCTTCACCTGCGGAAGCTAACTTTTTACTGTCGGAACTAAAGCTTAAACTCCACACTCTCCTGCTATGCTGCCGTAAAGTTTTGTAAAGACGAAAGTCAAAACCGTCTTTAGTGCTGTTAATTTCCCGCCGCCAAAGTTTCACTGTTTTGTCTCGACCTGTTGACGCCAACAATTTACCATCTGGGCTGAAAACAGCCATCATTACATTCTGCTGATGTGCCTGCAAAGTTGTAACGAGGCTACCGTCCCGGCGCCAGATTTTTACAGTTTTGTCGTCGCTGGCCGAGGCGATGAATTGACCATCGGGGCTGAAGTTTACCCAGTTAACCCACCCTTGATGTCCTCTCAGTATTTTTACTAAACTCCCGTCTTTGCGCCAGATTTTTACGGTTGTATCCTGACTGCCAGTAGCTAACAACTCGCCATCAGGACTGAAACTAACGCTGTCAACAGAATCACCCTGTCCTTTGAGGGTTTTATATGGCTTGGGGTCAAATTCACCTGTAACCCGGTTTTTGCGCCAGATTTGCACTGTTTTGTCGAGGCTGGCGGACGCTAAGGTTTGACCATCTGGGCTAAAAGTTACACAAGTGACAGCATCAGTATGACCTTTGAGGGTTTGGAGTAAGGTTCCGTCAGGACGCCAAATTTTCACTGTCTGATCTCGGCTACCTGATGCTAGCAACTGACCATCTGGGCTGAAAGCTACTCCCCAGACAATATCAGCGTGCCCTTCTAAGCGGTTAACCTCTGTTACCCCATAAACTGCCTGTTGGAGGGCTGTCACCACCCGCATTCGGGTATCTGGCTGCACTCCATCAGCCTGTTTAAGTTCTCTCCAAGCCCGCAAACTTTCTAATAGGGCATCAAATTCTTTATTAGAGGCAAATAAAGCTTCACTAGCAGCAGCGATCGCACTAATGTTCAAGTTGGTTTCACTGCGTTCAGCTCGTAGAGTTTGGCGGATTGCTGCTCTTTTTTGCAAGTCGGCTTGCCACCATAATGTTGCTATTGTTCCCCCCATGATTGCCAGCACTGCGCCTGCTATGCGTGCTTCCCGCAATCGCCGTTGCAATACCAAATTCAGTTGCTTTTGACTAAATTGTTGGGCAACTTCAGCTTTAGTTTTTTCAAGTTTGATTTTTTCTAATTCCGCCAGCATACCATAATTGTTCTTTTGGCGAATTGGTTCAACTAAATAATCGTGAACTAGCTGGTAGCGATCGCCTAACTCTTCTCTAACTCGCAACACCAAACCTGAACCCACCAATATTTCTAAAATTAGTTCCCCAACTGTGTCAAAGCTTGATATTGTATCTATATCATGATTATTAAATAATGCAGCCGCCAAATCAGCTTTAGTTTTTAACGGTCGCGTGCCCTTTTCATCAGTTAACTCAAATAATAGTTTCCAAGTTAACTCTTCATTTTCCTGACCACAATCTTTAATAACCTCCCCAAGCCAGCGTTCCACCAATTTTGCCGAGCCGCCGCAAAGTTTATATTGTCCGAGTGTGGTGATGTTTTCTATTTGTAGTTGAGCGCCAACTATTTGTAATTCAATTGGATGTACTTCGTCTAGTTCTCCTGTTAAATCCTGGACTAATCGGTTAATTAATTCATCACTCAGTTCAGAATATGAACGCTGAGTAAGACTATGAATTATGGCTTTAGCATCCTGGCTAGAGAATTTTCCTAGATAGTAGCGAATATCCTTATCGAGAATATTTTTATTAATTACGCCTAAATCATATAAACCAATACTATTTTTTTGGCTCAACCTTTCAAATTCTAGTAAATGATGTAAATAATCTTCTCTTAATGACAGAATAATTTTGACAAATGAAATATTTAAACATTCACTAAAAAATTGGTAAAACTCTATTCTTTCTGTGGGGAGATTACTAATAAAGAAAAATTCTTCAAACTGGTCTAAGATGATAATTATTGTATAATTGCGCTCGGTTGCTAACCGAATTTTTTCTAGGAGTATAGTGGGTGTAGAGTCAAGATTAACTGATATTCCTGTGGATACCAGCACTTGATTTAGACTGCTTATCAAGACTGTGAGCCAATCAGTGTAAACAGACAAAACAATAGGTATAGGAATGCGTTCACCGATAACTTTACCTTTCAGCGCTGGGACTAAACCAGCTTTGAGAGTTGAACTTTTACCTACACCGGATGGCCCATAAATTACTGTGAGCTTGTAGTCTGCACGAGTAATTCTTTCAATCAAACGATTCACATCTTGCTGCCGTCCAGAAGCAGATATTTCTTGGGCAACTCCTTCAGAAATAAACGGTATTTTTTGAGATTCCAATGCTGGGTTAATTCTAGAGTGTTGCGGCTGCAATTGGCTTGCCCCAATGAAAGCACGAAAGCCATACTGATGTTCTATTTGAATTTTTTCTTGCTTGAGCTTAAAGGCTTCTGTATAGTCATGACGCTCAAAAAAGTAAAGCGATCGCAGTTCCTCTAAAATCTCTAAATAAAGAGATGGCTGATGTTGTAGCTCACAAACTATCCTCGCCCATTCCAGGTTATTGATAGCCTCCTCTGGCTCACCTAGATGCCTCTGTGTACGTGCTAGCAAGAGAAGATACCAACTTTCTTGTCGTCGTCTTCGCAAAGCATCTCGCAGAGAAGCTTGTGTTACTTCTTCGGAGATAGAAAGTGCTGTATTCGCTAATTCATGAGCCAGTATCCAATTCGACTCAGAAGCTGCCACACTTGCCAAAAAGCCATAATCTTGAGCAACTTGTGCAGGGCTTCCATAGGTTTTATGTAGATGTAATGACTTTTGAGCTAATTCTTTTAAGTCATTCCAGGCTTGTAAACGTTGCAACATTTCACAAGCAGGCAAAATAAATTTAGCAACTAAGTCTTCTCTTTGTACCTCCTCCAATATTTCTAGGCATTGTTTAAACCACAACAGAGCATGTTCGCAATAGCTACTATTACTATTCTGGTGTAAGTCTGCCATTCGGTGATAACACAGCCCCAGATGGAATAGTACTATTGCTTGCTTAAGTAAAGATGAGGGGGGGAAAGAAGAATTACTCTCCCACTCTGCTACTCTCCTCGTTTCTTGCTGCCACAATGCTAGGCTTCTTTGATAATTGCCTAAAGCACCATTAATTTGATCGTTGGCGTATTTATCTCGCCCTAAAACAAATTCTAAACTAGCTTCTAATCCTGGTGTTAATTGAAAGCCATACAGGCGCAGCAAATCATTACGAGCTGATTCTATTTCGTGGCGGTGTTGAGACTTAGGATCTAAATCTAAGGAGGCGTTAGATAAAAATGTTTCGGCACCTGCTTCTAAAACTTTGGCAAATAGAGATTCTGCCTCTTGGTGGATCAAAGCAATTAAATCTGCTTTTGCCATTTCAAATTTAATAGTGGTTGCAGCCCAGCTTTTAAAATCAGGTGCTAATCTTGAAAGCAATGATGCCACATCATCTTGTAGCCACAATACTACTGGAAATGGAAAAGTCGCAGCATAGATATCTCGTGCTTGGTTGATGCCTGTAAGTAAGTTTTCCAGGTTGATAGTTGACTCAATACCAAAAATCATTACAGCTGATGGTAAAGAGTCTGTAAGGACAGCAGGATTATCTAAAGATAGTTCTGAGACTATTGTGTTGTGTAAAGAAGTAGTTGATGGATGCAGAACGATTTCTCTGATATATATGTCTTTGGTGATGGAGCGAATATTTTCTAACATTTGCTCACATAATTGCCCATAGTTACACCGAACTAGAATTAGGGCAAATTGACCTTCGGAAAGTGCGATCGCTCTAATCAGTCTTTGCAATGTATGCTGATTTTCTTTTGTGTAGACTTGTAGCTGCTTGTCAGTAGTCATTGGTTATTGGTTATTGGGCATGGGGGATGGGGAATGGGGAATCGGGCATTAGTTATTAGTCCAATGGCACAGGACAAAGGACTAACGACTAATGACTCACCCAGCACTGTTACTTTTTTTGTTGCCAAGCTAAAACTTTTTCTGTTTCTGCTAAGGCTGGACTGATGCCAAACCATCGCCCTACAGGATCACGATATTCAAACAGATACATGCTTCTTAGTAAGCTTTGGTAGTCTGACTCACCTTTAACTCTCTGCTGCTGCACTACTTCAAACAATAATTCCCACTGGGATTCATCAATAGCTAATAGCAGATCGTCGCGGTAGTCTTTAATCACGGCTTCTAAGCAGTCCCTAGAAAAAGGCGGATCTTGTCGTTGCAGGCAGCTATAAAGTAAACCTAATAAATTACGAATGTGACCACCACTAACGCGACATATACGATCCAAAGTTTGGGAGTGATCGAATAATTCTGTAATTAATAAAAGCCTTTCATTCAAAGGAACTTCTGGAAAAGCTCTTGCTAAGACTAACTGGCGCACTAGTGACATCCCTGGTTCATAGTCACTGCCATCTCTTTGGCGCACTAATACCATCGGTAATATTTTTGGCGCAATCCCTCCCCCCAGGCGATTTTTTAGTGTCTCGTACTCATTGGAGAAAATTAACGTTAGAGGAATGGTGTAAACTAGGTGGCATTTGAGTCGGCGTAACTGTTCGCCTCGGTCGATAAAGAGATATTCTGGTTGCGATCGCCCCGATGCTAAGGGACGCATATCGACTCGATCCAAATTATCTACAATCACAACCAGCCCTTTTTGACCCCGCAGCTTTAGCTGTTCAACAGCCTTTTCTAAAATTTCTTCGTTAATCGCTTGCAAAATACTATTGGTACGTGGTTCCAGATATTGCCTTAGTTGATTCCGCATCTGGGTGCTATCTTTGGTTTTAGCGGTAATTTTGGCAATACCCAACGACAACTCTGCTTGTCCAGAAAGCTCTATGGGGCTTTGCAAAAAATCGCCTACTTCTTTAAATAAATTGGTAAAGTAACCAGGTTTGAGTTTGATGCTAATGCTTTCTAAACTGGCACTGACTTGACGGGCTACACTCAGCAAAATATCGCTGATATCAATATCCGCCATATCTAAGTCTTGACTCGACTCAAAGTAAACTACATGAAATCCCGCCAATTCTAGTTCTGTCTTGAGACGCTGCAATTCCGTTGACTTGCCGCAGCCAATGTGACCTGTAAATAATTGGCAGGTTGGCTCATCAGGAGAAATCCGAATGATAGTCCGCTGCAATTCTTCGACAATCTTGCAACCACGGACATCAGCAAAATCTATGTAATACTGGCGATCTAGCACGTTACTTATATTAAGCGTGTAGCTTGGGTTACATGCTTTATAAAAACGCGATAAATTTAATGTCGTTTTCATGTTATGTAAAGGTGTATGTAGATGTGTGTGTAGATGCAGTTAAATTGTATTTTTTATACAAAAAATCTCTAGCCTGGATGTAGGCACACGATTACTTCGCAAGTTGGTAGTATCTTGCAAAAGACAGCACTTATTACAGATCGCTGTCAGTAGTATGGTAGAGATTTAGTTGACCCTAATAACCTTAAGCATATCTGTCCTTTTTACACCTGCTATTGAGGTTTTGAGAATCTGTAGCTTTTGTTTGACCTAGCACAAACCTTGTAGGCTTGAGTTGATCAGTAAAAAAAGCTACTACATCATATAGTTCCCAGTTTGGATTGCTAATCATAAGGACTGGTATGAATTATAGCAATCTATACAGAGATTTAGTGACATTTTTGTATCATTTAATGTTTGATTTGTCAAGAGAGCAAAATTAGAAATATATAAATTAATATTTTGTAATTTTTGGAGACAAGATATTTGATGATCGCTTGTCGAAAAGACAACAGTAAGTTAAGAATGGACACCGGAAACTTTAATCGGAAGGATGACTAGCGCCACGTTGGTTGTGTAGTTACTGTAAAGTGTTACTAAAAATAAAAAAAGTCTTGAGGAGAGCGGCTAACAGATGCCGACGGTGTTTACTGAGATTAATAATGATACAAGCGCGTCAAGGAATTTGGATTGTAACCAGAAAGGGGTTTGAATGGCTGGCATAATATCAGTTTCCCGCACGGATCTAGCCCAGCGTCGTAAGAAATTACGTCGGCATCGGCAAATGAGAATTATTCAAGCTATTTGGCGAACTTTTGCCATTACCGGTTTGGCGGGTGGATTGCTTTGGCTGGCAGTCCAACCAGTGTGGGTGCTAAAAAGTCCCAAACAAGTAGTGATCAAATTAGGCAATCAGTCCCTGTCGGATGAGACAACTCAATCACTCTTGGTGCTATCTTACCCCCAATCTTTGTGGCGGATTGAACCGGCAGCGATCGCTAATTCTTTGAAGAAACAACCAACTATTGCCCAAGCGATCGTTAGACGCAGCTTGTTTCCTCCTGGATTAAACATCGAAATCCAAGAACGAGTCCCTGTAGCCGTGACTCAAACACCAAGTGTTCAAAATCAGGGCACTGGCAACAAAAAAGTCACAATCGGCTTACTAGATGCAAGCGGGGCCTGGATGCCTTTAGAAAAATACACATCACTCAATCCCACTAAAAAATTACCCAATCTTAGAGTAATTGGATTGCCTAAACAATACTGTCTCTACTGGACTCAACTTCATCAAGCTGTAAGCCAAAGTCCCGTAAAAGTGATAGAAATTGATTGCCAAAATCCAGCGAATTTAATTTTGAAAACAGAACTAGGAAATGTGCATCTCGGCGTTCCAGGTCCCCAACTGTCTGAACAAATTAAAGTACTCGCCCAAATGCGTCATTTAGCAGCAAAACTCAATTCCGGCCAAATAGACTATATTGATCTGAAAAATCCCGAATTTCCATTAGTACAGATGAACCAAAAAGAACAAAAATTAACTTCCAAAACCCCTAAAAACATCTAGTACAGTGGGCGCGTAAATAAACATAGCATTTCATACCATTTCAAATGGCGCAAAAGCCTGAAATACAATTATGCGTGAATGTGTGACTTCCGCCTTGCGGTACTAGCGTGTTTAATGTATTGATAGCTCCTAGTAAATTAAGAAGCTTTATGCTGATAAATATATTTATTATTTTCAGTTTTCGAGCAAACCGCACGAAAATCTGCATTAACTTCTAATTAAAATGAGAAGATAAATCCTAAAATCTCTATTACGAGTAAAACACTTTCAATTATGACCCCTAACATCTAATAGTAGGGTGCAAGATGTCCGACAATCTAATCATGGGCTATGGCGTGCAAAACGCCTTCTATTCCAAAGACAGTTTACCGAAGCCAAGTTTCAATCTGTAAAGGAAAATGCCGCCCAAGGTTGCGTAAGCATTGCTTCTGGGCAATGAGTTTAGACTATTCTGTGCCGTAATTCCTATTGGGGTACGAAACCTGTGCAAAAATCTTGATTTGTTGACCACAGTCGTGAGGGTTCTTGTAAGATAGACTATTGCTCAAGCAAAGTGTCCATTAAGACCCCCAAACAACAAATTAATCAGGTATAGTCTGACAAGTAAATTCTTGCTTACTTCAACCTTATGGATAAGTAAGTATAAGGTAAATTTTGTGTCTAAGGTTGCAGCTATCCCCAATGGTGAAATCTATTAACAATATTATTGAGGTAGATAAGATGCGCCGTAGTGTGTCTTTACAAGTTCTGCCCTCTGCTGAGAATAATGAAGCGATTAATGTATGGTTGAAGTTATACAGATCACTTTTAGATAAATGTAGGTATACTTCTCTAGAATTGGCTGTGCGATCGGCTGCCCTGAAAGCTTATCCCATAGCAAATTTTCGCACTGCCAATTCTGTTAGGCTTGGCAGTAGTGAAAACAATAAAGAACAGTGCCCTAGTATTGTGGCACTGTCAAACTAAAGTTGACTCTTAGGTGAATAACACCTAAAAAAGTCGTTTATCTACCCTTTGACAAATCCAATGACACTTGATAATAACCAAGGACTTAACTATAAAAATTCCCAATCTACGGGACAGCCGGGGTTCTCTCTGGCAGTTAACTCGACCAATCCCTTTAATAACTCTGGGTTGAACTTCGGACAAAATCACGATAATAAGAAGATTTCTCCGGAAAATAGCCGAATTGGCGAAATTGTTCCTGGGCGGGTTGCCAACATTAAAGTGATTGGTGTAGGTGGTGGCGGTGGCAATGCCGTTAACCGCATGATCGAATCTGATGTCTCTGGGGTAGAGTTTTGGTCAATTAACACTGATGCCCAAGCTCTTACCTTAGCTGGCGCTCCCAGTAGATTGCAAATTGGACAGAAGCTAACACGGGGTTTAGGAGCAGGTGGTAATCCTGCCATTGGTCAAAAGGCAGCTGAGGAATCACGAGACGAAATTGCTACAGCTTTGGAGGGTGCAGACCTAGTATTTATCACTGCTGGAATGGGGGGTGGTACTGGGACAGGTGCAGCCCCGATTGTGGCAGAAGTAGCAAAAGAAATGGGCGCTCTGACTGTTGGTGTGGTAACACGTCCATTTGTCTTTGAGGGACGCCGCCGTACCAGCCAAGCGGAAGAAGGTATTCAAGGACTAAAAAGTAGAGTAGATACACTGATCATTATCCCCAACAACAAACTGCTGGAAGTGATCCCCGAACAAACACCTGTGCAAGAAGCTTTTCGTTATGCAGATGATGTACTGCGTCAAGGGGTGCAAGGTATTTCTGATATCATCACGATCCCCGGATTGGTAAACGTTGACTTTGCTGATGTTCGAGCGGTGATGGCAGATGCGGGATCGGCATTGATGGGAATTGGCGTTAGCTCTGGAAAATCTAGAGCCAGAGAAGCTGCGATCGCAGCTATTTCTTCACCATTACTAGAATGTTCTATTGAAGGTGCCAGAGGGGTTGTCTTTAATATTACAGGTGGTACTGACTTAACTTTGCATGAAGTAAATGCAGCCGCAGAAGCAATCTATGAAGTAGTTGATCCCAACGCCAATATTATTTTTGGGGCTGTAATTGATGACAGACTCCAAGGTGAGGTAAGAATTACTGTAATTGCCACCGGATTTACAGGTGAAGTGCAAGCTGTGCAACAACAAAGCGTGGCTAACGTTCGAGTAGCACCTAATACCTCAAAGCGACCAACAACACAGCAACCCGCAGTTAATCCCCCAACCTCATCTCCAACTCCAACTCCAACTCCAATTCCAGAACCAAAAGAAAAACCTGGATTAGATATACCTGATTTCTTAAGAAACCGACGTACACCACGGAATTAAAAGATTTTGGATTTGAGATTTTAGATTAAATTAGCAGTTTCAGGTTAGGCTGAGTGCTGTATAAAATCTGCTAGTTCCAGGGTTTTACTAAGGGCAGGGGTAAGCAATCTGTTGCCATCCCCGATTTTGCTAATGGGTAAAAAACTCGTTAACGCAACGCTACTTTATAAAAATAGAATGAACTTGGGCAGGAGTCTGCTGGCTCACATGTCCAGCTATGCTTTTGGAACAAATCAAGAAGAATACCTGCTCGACTACAGATGCGACGTCGATAGGGAGTTTCGGAGCGTCATAGCTAGCTCGTCGTAGTTATCGCTACATCTACCCCCGCGATTCCTTAAACTCATAATACGGTATAAATAAGTATATTTACTTCAAATAAGTTGCGTGGGTAACTCGCCCACGCAAGCGTCCGAAGGAAGTCTGTTTCCTAGAAAATAGGACACGAAGCAAAAAATAAATGTAAATTATTTTTTGCTTTTTATTGTCTCTTCAATCCATTGAATAACCTGATGACCAAGGTGAGTACCATCTAGGCGATCAATCTCACGAATTCCAGTAGGACTAGTCACGTTAACTTCAGTTAAGTAGCCACCAATAATATCAATACCCACAAAAATTAAGCCGTCTTGGCGTAACTGTTCGGCTACTTGGGTACAAATTTCATACTCTCTTGGGGTAATCTCGGTTTGAGCGACTGTGCCACCAGTGGCCATATTATTGCGAAAATCAGTTCCGCTAGAGAGGCGATTGAGCGCACCAATTGGTTCGCCATTGAGTAGGATAATTCGCTTATCTCCTTCTTTTGCCTCTGGTAAATAGGTTTGCACCATTACAGGCACTCGACCTTGGAGGGTACTGAGTTCGACAATAGAGTTAAAATTGCGATCGCCTGGTTGCAAAAACAAAATTCCTTCCCCAGCTTTGTTACCCAATGGTTTGAGAACCGCAGCTCCTTTTGCTTCGACAAATTGCCGGATAAACTGCTTATCAGCACTGACAATGGTTTCTGGAATCGCTTTGGTAAACTGGAGGGCGTACATTTTTTCATTTGCCCTTCGGATGCCACTAGGACTGTTAATCACCAGGGTTTTATTTTGGTCAATGTAATCCAGAATGTACGTGGCATAGAGGTAGGAATCATTGACAGGTGGATCTTTCCGCATAAATACGGCGTCCATTGTCTCTAAAGAAGTTAAGCAGGAATCGCTCAACTTATACCAAGGATTCACCGCTACCCAGCGTCCCTCCAGCAACTGCACTGGTACAAGTTCGACTCGCTGTAGGACAGCCCAAGCTTTGCTCTCCACCACACTCAGCAGATTTGCCTGAGTCACCCAAACTTCGTGTCCCAGGATTTGCGCTGCTTCAATTAGGGCAACACTGGTATCATGACACGGGTCAAGCAGATGGATGGGATCAATGATAAAAGCCAGTTTCACCCTTTATACCTCAATCACCAAGAAATTAAATGGTTATTCAATTATTATCTCTTGATGCTTTCACCAATTGACGTATATATGTACTGCTGAGTGGAACCTAGTGGGTAAAGTCTTGTGGACAGATATGGCTTTTGTGAGAAAAAAGTCCGTAAATAAGGCAGCGCGTTGCTGTCCCTTCCAGAGTTGTAGCGACTGCCGTGTGTAGCGGCTTGTCGCTAGCTTCTAGCAATATTTTCTGAAACTACACGCTCTTGCTAGAAGTTAGTAGCTCATCTAGCTTGCCTTGACTGTCTAAAGCGTGGATATCATCACAACCACCAATATGATCATCATTTATGAAAACTTGCGGTACAGAGCGCCGTCCATTTGCTCTTTGAGCCATTTTATTTCTGGCTGCCTCATCTCCATCAATGCTGTATTCGATAAATTCAACCCCTTTGTTCTTCAGCAAACTTTTGGCACGAATGCAAAAGGGGCAAGTCCTCCAAGTGTAAATTTCTACTTTGGCAGCCATAATGTTCTCAAATTGATTTAATACTTTTTAATTTTAGAACTTTGCCACTGACTCTAGACACCTTATCTTGGTTTGTCTTTATCCTTATAAGGCGCTAACCTAGTTTATATAAAAAAAATTAGTCAAGAGATAAAGTCTGGACTCTTGACTAAGATATTATGTTTATACCAATTTTGTTAAAAAACAGGGTGGCTATTATCTAATTGTGAGAATTGCTTATAAAGCGTAACTCAGTTGTCAGTTAGCACTCAAGTTCTCATTTAAGCTGAGACTAGAGGCTGTTTCTTGGCAACCCTCAGCGCACCTAGAGCAAATAAACCAAGAGCAACTGTTGCACCAGACTCAGGTACTTTTTTAGGTGGAGGTGGCGGAGCAATATAATAAGTACTAGGCTCATCTAAACCAGTACCATACTGAAAATGAACATTCTGAATCTTTGTTGAATCAAAGCCAGTAGGTAGCCCTGAGAAAACGAATGTCGCAGAGTTCTTTACAAAAGTCCTCCCACTTACTGCTGGATTTGGACTATCGTAACCAGTAATAATACCATAATTGAATTGCTGTCCACCCGAAAGATTGAAACCAGGCGAGATGCCAAAACCAGCTGTACCAAAACCGTAGTGCTGAGTTACTTTGTTAATTATGCCACTAGCACCACCAAGTCCACTGCTAACGATAGTCTTTGCAAAACCCCATTCAACTTTTCCTCCAACCTTGGTAAGATCGACATTAGTTCCGGTAGTTACATTATTCTTGATTACGGTTGGAGCTTTGGCTGAAGACAACGTTAAGTTTGTTAAGGGAGATCCAGCATAATCCCAGAAGATTCCTGTTAGAACATCAGAAGGGGCTGATGCACCTGGGCCTGTATTAGTAAGGGTCAGTGTCAACTTACCTGCTATTGAATCATCAAAGACAGCTTTCGCCGCAAGGTCTTTACTAGTTCCACCTGATACTGGGTTAGTACCTGTGGCTGAAAAAGTCATGGAGGCTGCATCTGCTCTTGGCATCTGCGAAACTGTCACTATAGCTAATGTTGATATACAGTAGGCTGCATAACCTACTATCTTCTTGGAATATAGTTGAGACACTTGCTTGAAACTCCTTTACTTTCTATTGAAGACATTTAAAACGTCTTAAGAGAACTTTTTTATTGATAATTGCTCATGTATAAATTGGCATAAGAAACTATTGCTTGTCTACCTTATATATTAAGGTTAACTAAAACTTTAAGTTGGAAGCAAACAATGTATTTTTAACAAATCGTTTAAGTATTTTCCGTATGATTAAACGAAGAGGGGAAGGCGATTTCGCCTTCCCCAAAGTTAAAAATTTAGGACACTAATATTAAGATGCTGGCACTGAATTCGCAACTCAAGTTTTAACTACAGTCAACGGCATATTCAATCAGCTGGGCAAGGCGATGACGCAGGGTTTCTAATCCCAAGCGCTGACTCGCAGAAATAAACACCGCTAGGGGGAATTCTTCTCTAGCTAAAGCCAGTGTCTCACTATCGGCTTGATCAATCTTGTTAAAAACAACTAGCGCGGGGCCAGGAGTTATTGGCATTTGCGCCAGGATTTCTCTGACTGAGCGAATATGACGCAACCAAGCGGGGTGAGACAAATCCACCAAATGGAGTAGGGCATCGGCTTCTGTGACTTCCTCTAAGGTGGCGCGGAAGGCATCCATCAACGATGCAGGCAGTTCATGTATGAACCCTACTGTATCTGTAATCAGAATTTCTTGAGGTTTATCAGCTTCGCCATGAGGAATTACCAGACGGCGCGTGGTGGGATCGAGAGTGGCAAATAGCTGGTCGGCTGTATAAACTTCTGCATTCGTGAGAGCATTCAGCAAAGTGGACTTGCCAGCGTTGGTATATCCAACCAAAGCCACTGAGGGAACTTCTTCATGCTGTCGTCGCTGTCGTAACCGCGAACGATGCGCTTGCAATTGGTCTACTTCTTTTTGCAGTCGAGAAATGCGCTGCCCAATGGCACGGCGTTCAGTTTCCAGTTTTGTTTCACCAGGGCCACGAGTCCCAATACCACCACCCAATCGGGACATGGTACGACCTCTACCAGCGAGTCGCGGTTGCATGTATTCTAACTGTGCTAATTCTACTTGCAACTTCCCGGCACGGGACTGAGCGCGTTGAGCAAAAATATCCAAAATTACTTCGGTGCGGTCAACCACTCGGATACCAATTTGCATTTCTAAGTTGCGGACTTGGGAGGGTGAGAGGTCGCGGTTAAAGACGACGAGATTAACTCCTAGTGTTTGGGCAGTTAGGGCAATTTCTTGCACCTTACCTTCACCAACTACTGTCTGGGGATGAATGCGCGATCGCTTTTGTTGTATTGTTTGTAATACATCTCCCCCAGCTGTATCAACTAAACGTGCCAATTCTACTAGGGTATCTTGGAATTGTAGGGGAGTTATTTCACTGGTCATCAGCCCCACAATTAGCACGCGATCGTGGTCAGAGTCTACTTCCTGGGCGACAAATTCACGCTGGAATTCTGCTTCCAGATTTTCTACCAAGTCTACTAAATCCTGGTCTGCCAGATCATCCAAGCCCAGAGGTGGCGATATATTCCAACTTGGGGATTGGATTTGGCTCTCTTCTACTTTCAAAGCAGCAGGACTAGTAATTAGGGTGCGAGACTCTTGGGGTGTCAGATGAGCTAGATAAGCTTCTTTGACATACCCAGTCGCACCGCCTCCCCGTCGTGTAAATCCGGTTCCGGTAATATTTAGGACTACTAGGGCATCTAAGCGTTGCAGTGCCATAGCCGTGAGTGCCGCTTCATTGGGCGGTTCTGCCTTGAGATGGGTGGCGATGCAACGAATACCACTGAGTCGTTCTGCACCGTAACGGGGCAATTCTAGGGGTGGTATTTGTGTTTGACGCGGTGTGCCTACCCCGACGCGAATCACTTGTCCGCGACGGTTGACGTAGGCGCACACAGGCTGATTGATTTCTGTGCTAATTGCTGCCAGACGCTGGGAGAACTCGGACGTGGTGATGCGATCGCCCGGTATACGCTGGTGATACAGCCTCTGTAATTGCTTCAGTTGGCTGGACTTCAAACCTTGGAGATTTCCAAAAATAGTTTCTATAGGCGTTTATGACCAGTTAAATGGCCCCCCGAATCCTTATATGTCTATTTTACAACAGGGTTTAGGCTCCTATCTATCTCCTTTGAGGGATGCATTGTGAATTAGTTCGCGGCGGGTATGGATTTGAATGTATGGGCGATCGCTTTTAATTTCAGTTGCTTAAAATTGAGGCTTGATATGCAAATCCCATACTTCTTTTAAAGGCTTTGCATCTGATTCGGAAATTTGCCCTATTTTAGCCAGCAATAAAAACTGTTCTAGGCTATCCAATCGAGACAGACGGACGGTTGAAGCAACACGCAAGCCACTTGCAGCCCAATCATTTAAAGATACATCAGTTTGTGTGCGTGGTTTTGCTGATGTGACTATTGCTACTACAACATCATTTGCATCTATCCACAACACAAGTACGGGGCGCTTTTTGGAACCGCCACCACTAGTGAATGGAATATCTGCTACCCAAAACTCACCTGCTTGGATAGTCGTCATAAAGTCCTTCGTCTTCTGGTGCGTAGCCGTTCAAAAAAGCGTCATGGCTGCGGGTGCTTTTGGATTCTTCCGCTTTTTGTTGGATGGTGATTACCCAGCGTCCTGTAGTTATATTTTCCAGTATTGATTTTGGAAGATTCAATTTCTCCCCTGGTTTTAGTTCAATTTCATAAGTCAGAGTAGTTAATTGATTTTGCATAACCGTTAATTAGGATTTTCATAATATTAGTGTAATTCTATTTAGAGACGATCGCTGTTAATTTCAGTTAGTATTTTCAGTGGAAGTGTGAAGGCGATCGCTGCATCTGAATTGTATTTTTATCAAAGATGCTCTTTTTCAGTCGTTGCTTTCAGGAGCATAATCAATACAGATAATTATACCATCTAGCAATTCTTGCACGACGGCTGTTGAAACTTTTCCTAAACACCGGACAAATCGCTCAGTTGTTACACTACGAACTTGCAAAACATTACCTGCTGAGTCTGAGTCTAAGCCATTTTCATTAGTTTGCTGGATGGGAATCATGAAAAGGCGATTTTGGAATTTAGGTTGCCATGTTGCCACAGGAATAATAATCCGCATTGGTATAGAAATTAAAATATCAAAACTAATCACAACAGCAGGGCGAGTCTTCTGAATTTCTTGTCCTCTGGTTGGATCAAGTTGCACTAGCCAAATCTCACCTTTTTTAGGATTAGTCATTCTCAGTTTCCCAGTCTTCACCATCCAGAACGGCAAACTCTGTTAATTCTGGGTCATTCAAAAAATCTTCGGCTATGGCGGCGATAAAAGGTTCTAGTATTTTGTGACGTTCTGCTATAGGTAGTCGAGCAATTTCTCGGAGAGATAACCGTTTTTGCTGTTGGAGATTTGATGAGATATTAGAATCTGAATCTTCAGTATTTAACTCCTGGTGATTGGCTGTTTTTTTGACAAGAAACTCAACAAAATCTAGGACTTCTTGTTGCTTGTCATTCGAGAGAACTCGCAGATTATCTAATACCGCTTGTTCAATATTGATTGTTTCTGACATTTGATTTCCATTCTTCAAGATAGGTTAAATTTTTAATTTGTCATTCATACGCATCGCTTTTAATTTCAGTGTAAGTGTAAAGGCGAATCGCTACATTAATCGCTACGTTAGTCTAGCCTTTATAGCGGTTATTGAATTAAAGCTTGAAACCGCTCATCTTCCCGAATACCATCAAAATCAGAGTCGGTTTTTGCCCATTCACGCCATTCATCAGGACTTAGATTAATTGCTTTTTGTAGGTTTTCTAGTGCCTGTTCAATATTACCTTGTAGAGCATAACAGCAAGCTTTGCCATACCAAGCTTCGTGTTTATCTGGTTTAAATTTCAGTGCTTGGTCGTAGGATGCGATCGCTTCTTCAAAGCGTCCTAAATCATCTAGCGCATTGCCCCGATTATACCAAGCTAGGTGGTAATCAGGTTTAATTTTCAGTGCTTGGTCGTAGGAGGCGATCGCTTCTTGATTGCGTCCTAATTTGCCTAGCGCAATGCCCCGATTGTACCAAGCTTCGTGGCCATCTGGTTTAAATTTCAGTGCTTGGTCGTAGGATGCGATCGCTTCTTGTGTGCGTCCTAAATTTCTTAGCGCATTGCCGCGATTGTACCAAGCTTCGGATACCGTTGGCGAAACATTACTTAACATAAAAACGCCGATTGTACCGCGTATTACATGGAGAGGAGAAACCTCCCTTCCCGTGTATTACACGGGAAGAAAAAAATTAAGTTAACTGCCTCAATAAT
>NZ_JAIVFQ010000103.1 GCF_020829495.1 Nostoc favosum CHAB5714
CCCCTGCTCCCTCATCTCCCCCTGCTCCCTCATCTCCCCCTGCTCCCTCATCTCCCCCTGCTCCCTCATCTCCCCCATCTCCCCACGCTTCATAAATAGCAGCCACTACATCTAAATACAAAGGTTCCCCGGCGCTACCTGCTTCTTTGGTGCGGTCGAGAACTGCGATCGCTTGTACACTAGTTGGTAATACTGCAACAAACCTTTGGACATCAAAGGGGCGGTAAAGTCGCACTTTTACTACGCCAAGTTTTTCACCACGGGCGTTAAGGTAATCTACTGTTTCATGAACAGTTTCACAACCTGAACCCATAAGAACGATAACGCGCGAGGCATCGTTGGCTCCGTAATATTCATAGATTTTATAATGCCTTCCCGTGCGTTCTCCAAATTCATCCATGATGCGCTGGACAATTTCTGGACAGGCGTTGTAATAAGGGTTAGCGCCTTCACGTCCTTGGAAGTAGACATCGGGGTTTTGGGCAGTCCCCCGCAATACTGGACGATCTGGGGTGAGGGCACGGCTACGATGGGCGAGTATTAGGTTATCGTGGATGAGCGATCGCAAATCGTCATCTGAGAGCAATTTGACTTTCTGCACTTCATGTGATGTGCGAAAGCCGTCAAAAAAATGCATAAACGAGACTCGTGTCTCCAGGGTAGCAGCATGGGCAATGAGAGCAAAATCTTGACTTTCTTGCACCGAAGCAGAACACAGCAGAGCAAAGCCAGTAGCACGAGCTGCCATCACGTCGCTATGGTCGCCAAAAATTGATAATGCATGGGTAGCCAAAGAACGGGCGGCAACGTGAACCACAGCGCTAGTCAGTTCACCAGCAATTTTGTAAAAGTTGGGTATCATCAACAATAATCCCTGAGATGCCGTGAAGGTGGTACTCAGGGAGCCTGTTTGTAATGCTCCATGTACAGCACCGGCAGCTCCTCCCTCGCTCTGCATTTGCACGACGCTGGGAACAGTACCCCAGAGGTTGGGACGATTTTCTGCTGACCAAGCATCTGCCCATTCACCCATTGCTGAAGAGGGGGTGATGGGATAAATGGCAATCACTTCATTTAATTTGTAAGCAACACGGGCAACAGCCTCATTCCCGTCGATGGTTGCAAAGGTTTTGTTCATAGTATGATTTTTGTCCCCGCCTTTAAGCTGCATTATCAGAACACGTGAATATAAGACAATACGGTTCAGTTAAGGTTAAAACTCTTAGTTAAAGTGATATTTTTAACGAACCGCCAAGAACGCCAAGGACGCAGAGAAAAGAAAGAAATACTTAACTGAACCCTATTGGAATATAAGAATCAGAAATAGCCAGTACTAGAAAGTAAGTGTATTATCTGCATTAAAGATTTATCGGTAGGATTTACTCCGTGTTTAAAGGATAGTTTGTTGATAGCTTTAGGCTCTTAGATTAACTTTCGATCAATACTGCATCTATTAATATCTCATCTGCAATACTGCATCTATTAATATGTATTAATAATGTACTCAATGACCAAAGGCTTTATTTGATAACACTTTAAAACAATTTATTCTTTTTTGTGGGGTATAGGGTCGGGAACAATACTACTCGTTTATAAAAATTACATCGCTAATCGCCGATTTCCATACCATTGACTCAAATCATCCTCAATCGCCTCAATAATTGCGATCGCCTCAGTTATTGATTTTGCATCGGCAGCTAAAAGTGTAAAAGCTCGCTCAACCCGTTGTTGATAGTCAGTAGGGCAAATAGCGAACCTATTAGCGACTGCCATCGCCCCTTTTTCATTCAACAGGTAATCTTCGTTGAGCGCGAATAAAACCTGATTCATACACGCCACACTGCGGAAACAACAACCTGCTGCGTAAACAACATCATCGCGTGCGATCGCCTTTTTTGCGACCAACAGCGAGAAACTTATTTCCCAAGCGAAAGTATCAATAGTTGCCTGTTTCAGCCCAACTGGATAAAGCTCTGTTTTTACCTTCAAAGCCTCTAAAACACCATCAGGGTCGTAAAGTGCGTGACAAATAGCAAGTTTTCAGGCATTTCTTAATTATCCTGTGATCGTAAATAGACGATGCTGTAGGGGCACAGCAATGCTGTGCCCTTACGAAAGATATGGTTTTTAACCTTAATCCATATTTGGTATTTCTTGTCAATGCGTAAGTCCTATATAATTTAACCCGCCTACTTACTTGCTTGTTTTGGTAAAATCTACACCATCGGTCTTCAACTGACCATCTTCCATATAAATGATGCGATCGGCAATATCGAGGATGCGGTTATCGTGGGTAACTAGCAAAATCGTACAGCCTTGTTCTTTGGCTAGCTTCTGCATCACTTCTACGACATCGCGCCCAGATTTTTTGTCGAGTGCAGCAGTGGGTTCATCTGCTAAGACAATCTTAGGATGACTAACTAAGGCACGAGCGATCGCTACTCGTTGCTTTTGCCCTCCAGATAGTTTCTCTGGGTAGTAATTTACACGATCACCTAAACCGACAGTTTCCAAAATAGCGATCGCTTTAGCATTGATATCCTGATTCAGAAAATCCTCATGTAACTCTAAGGACATCCGCACATTTTCTCTTGCTGTCAAAAAAGTCATCAGGTTATGAGCCTGGAAAATATAGCCAATCTGGCGGCGAAGTTTAGTTAATTGCAGCTTTTTAGCGTCACGAATTTCCTCCCCTAAGATTTTGAGACTACCTTCTTGAGCAGAACGCAATCCACCCATTAAGGTTAACAAGGTGGTTTTCCCCGAACCAGAGGGGCCAGTCATGATAACGATTTCTCCAGCAGTAATCTCCAAATTAATGTCGAATAATACTTGTTTGCGAAGCCCACCTTCACCAAAGTAGTGGTTGAGGTTACTAATAGAAATTACAGATTCTAAAGTAGAAAATGTTGAATCGGAATTTACTGGGAAAGATTTTTGCAACATAAGATTTTATAGGGCATTGGGTATGGGGAAGATGAGGGAGATGAGGGAGATAAGGGAGATGAGGGAGACAAGGGGACAAGGAGAATAACCATGCCCCATGCCCCATGCCCAATGCCCCCTTTAAAAAACATCGGCAGGGTCAGCAGATCGTAACTTCCGCATTGCGATCGCTCCAGAAACACTACACATGATCACGGTCAAAATCCAAACCTGTATCGCCCGTTCCATTTTCATGAAAATAGGAAGCATCGTCGCAGCATAGGTGACTTGATACAATCCAAAAGAAAGGATGAATCCAGGCAGAAAACCTAAGATAGCCAATAATAATGCTTCTTGAATTAGGACTCCTAAAAGATAATTATCGGTGTATCCCATTGCTTTGAGGGTGGCATATTCTGGCAAGTGGTCAGAAACATCCGAGTAAAGGATTTGGTAGACAATCACGATGCCAACGATAAACCCAACTCCAGTACCTAAACCGAAAATAAAACCAATGCCAGTACCGGCTTCCCAGTAAGTTCTCTCCACTTTGGCAAACTCTTCTGGAGTCAAGACTCTGACATCTTTAGGTAGTCCATTGACAAGTTGCGATCGCACGAGTTCAGAATCGGCATCTGGTTTAAGCGTAATCAATCCAACTTCGATGCGATCGGGTTGACGCTCTGGGAATAGCTGGAGAAAGGTAGAGTCACTGGTGATCACATTACCATCAGCAGCAAAGGAGGCTCCATCAGTAAACAAGCCCTTAACAAAGACGGCTTTACTATTGAGTTCCGTGTCAAATTTGCCTGTTTTCTTAAAGATATCGCCAACTGCCCCGTATTCTGGACGACCTGCCTGGTCAAACAGAACTTGATACAACTGTTTAAGGTGCTCCTGATTTTGCTTAATTTCGGGCGATTTGAATGGTGATTGTGCCGGATCGACACCCCAAACCAAAATGGCACGCTCAAGACGTGTTTCAGGATTTCGCCACTGTCCAGTGCTGATGTAGACAGAATTAACTGACTGAACACCTTCATAACCTAATGTTTGATATAGTCGCTCTCTGGAAAAGTTTTTTACAGAAAACAAAGTTTGAAATTGGGGACTAATTAAAACCAAATCTGCCTGTAAATTGCGATGAGGTTTCACAGCAGCATCAAAAAGCGCACTTTCAAATCCCAACTGGATAAACATCAGCATATCCGCAAAGGTAATACCTGCGACTGCAACAGCCAGACGGGTTTTTTCTTTCATTAACTGCCGCCATGCTAGCGGCGTTTTGCGAAATAGTTTAGAAAACATATTTAAAAAACCCTTTAATAACTCAGTGTTTCAGGTTGCTGTTCAAGCTGGCGTTCTCGCATGAAAAGAAATAAGGGAAGACCTAAAGAAACACCAACTAAAAGATTACAAACAACGTAAACCCAGAGATTTTGCATTTTCAAACGTGTTCCTTCCCAAAATACGAATGTCCACAAGACTAGCGATGAAACAATAACATCCATGCCAAAAAAACCAGAAATTTTGTTGGTAAAGAGTTGTTCAAAAAACAGCTTTATATCAAGACCATGCTCTAAGATAAATGGAACAAACTGGGAGTAAGGTAGAACGAAGCCAAGTACACAAAGCAGAAGATATATGACTTTAAGCATGATTGAATTCACCTTATAAAAAATGATGGAATACACGAGGTAGCGAACAACAACTCTATATAGGACTCCTATTTAATTTTTGAACAAGACTCAGTACGGATCTATGCTTTCTTTCCTGTTCCCTATTCCCTATTCCCTGTTCCCTGCCCACGCAAGTAAATTCAGGAATCAAACCGGATTCCTATATTTCAATTGCTGTCTGTACTTGTAAGTTAGTGAAACCTGCAACTCGTTTGCTGTCTTCAGGATTGAGGCGAATTTTCACCTCAACTACTCGGCTATCAAGGTTCTCCCCTGGCTGGTTGCTGAAAACGTTTTGTCTATTCACCTGCAAACCAATTTGGGCAACGGTTCCTCGCAGTTCACCGACAAATGCCTGACTGCTAATCACTGCCTGTTGTCCTAGTTTCACTTTACCGATGTCGGTTTGATAAACTTCTGCGATCGCCATCATCTGGTTTGTTTGCGCTAAGTCTGCAATGCCAGAATCACTAATTTTTTCTCCGACTCGCGTATGAATTTTGATGATCTGTCCCGCCATCGGTGCTTTAATGTAAACACCCGTCAACTCGGTTTGGGCATGTTTGAGTGTAGCGATCGCATTTTCAACTTCTGTCTTGGCTGCGGCTACATCTACAGGTCGGACTTCTGCAATACTGGTAAGTGTGGCTTTGGCTTCACTGACTTGCTTGCTACCAGTGGCGTTAGTACGGGCGAGTGCTGCTTTGGCTTCGGCAAGTTGTTTGCTAGCAGTGGTGTTAATCCGGTTGAGAACTGCTTTGGCTTCGTCTACTTGCTGTTTGGCAGTTTCTACAGTCAAGCCCTTACTATCGTACAAAGAATTAGAAACTGCACCTTGGGAATATAGCTGCTGATAACGTTGATATTCGGCTTCGGCATTTTTGAGTTCTGCTTCTAGCTTCTTAATGGTTGCCTCTTGCGCTATTTTGTCTCCTTGCCACTGCGCCTCTATGCGAAATATCGCTTCCTGTTGCGCTGTTTTGTCTCCTTGGGACTGGGCTTCGAGGCGTTCAACGCTTGCCTGTTGGGCCTGAATTTCTCCTGCTTTTGCTCCTGCTTGCACTTGAGCGAGTTTAGCTTGAGCAACTCTGACTTGTTGTTGGGCTTGTAGTACAGCAGTTTGCAAGCGATCGCGGGCATCTAAAATTGCTACCACCTGTCCGGCTTTAACGCGATCGCCTTCTTTGACTAAAATTCGGGCAATGCGATCGCCATCCAATGCTAAGGGCGCAAACAAGCTAATTACCTCTGCTTCCGGTTCTAGCCGTCCTAATGCAGCTACTTTTTGAATGTTGGGCGTGGTTTCAACTGGCTCAGATTTCTCAGTTTGACCAACTAACCCAAACTGAGAAATCCCATAAGCAACAATTCCACCTGTAATAGCAGTAGCTGCAATTACTAATGTAATTAACCCTTTTTTAGAAGCTTTCTCTGACAACTTTTGAACCATCTCTTTTGCTCTCCTCAGAAATTATTTTATTTATATTAAATGAGTCCGTCTTTGTCAATAAAATGCAGGCTAATTATTAGACTATAGTAGTTTACAACAATAATAAGATACATATTCTAGCTCTCCAAACCTGATAGAAAGTCCATTTTATTTTTTATTTCTGCTGTAGGTCGCGGCAAATATGCTGTCAGCATTTTGCCTAACAACGCACATTGTTCAATAAAATCAATTGTTTCATTACCCCATAACTTCTCCAGAATTAAACCGTCTACAAAGCTCAAAATAAAGGAAGCCAATACCGAATCTTGAATACCCCATAAATCGCAAATTGCCTCCTGATAACGCTGATTATTACGCTTAAAAATGCTAGTTTTTAACATTTTTGTAGAATCTTTATGTTGGCAAAAATCAATCCAAATGTAAGTCCATTTAATGAAGTAATCTTCGTTTTTCACTAGGTATCTTCCTAGTGCTTCCATTGATTCTTGTAGCGTTTGCGCTCCTTCTAGTTCAGCTAATGCTGTACTTAAGTCTTGCTCACAAATCTCCTGGGCCAATTGCTCAAATAGAGCTTGCTTGCTAGGAAAATAGTGGTACAACGTACCAGTAGAAACCCCTAATCCCTCAGCAATTTGGCGCATAGTGATGGAACCATAGCCTTTTTGGGCAAATAAATCAAAGCACTTGTCGAGCAGTTCTTTACGGTATTGCTCATGGTCAACAATCTTAGGCATGATTCAGCTTATTTATATCGAATGCTCGTTATATATTAAGATAGCATCTTTATTGCTGATATGTAAAAGCATAGTTGATTGATTTTAATCAAACAGATGAGTGTGGGAGTCATAACTAAACCTCAAAAAGTATAAAAACTCATTCTGTAGTATAATAATCTATGTGTTTTTGATTAAGTACAATTTCTTTATGCCGTATCGGAGAAAATTTCTAACAAGAGCAGGATATACTACCCTTTCTGCGTTATTGACTATGGGTTTTTTACAAAAGGATAAGCAAAAAGAAGACCATAGCAATAATATAAATGTAGCCACTTATACTAATATAAATTTTCCGCTTCGGCAATTAGCTGCATCCATTGGAAAGCGTTATGGTGCAGCAATTTCTAGTGATATTTTGCTAAAAGAGAAGGATTACGCTAACCTGATTGCTCGTGAATGTTCGATTGTGACACCGAATGGTGAATTAAAATGGGACGCCACTGAACCACAGCCAGGAAGATTTACCTTTGAATCAGCAGATGCGATCGCTGATTTCTGCCAAAAGCATAATATAGACATGCACGGACATACCCTTTTCTGGCACATGGGAAAACCAGACTGGCTTCCTTACCCGCCCACTCTTAAAATGATCGAACGACATGTTAAGGGAGTCATGGGGCATTATCGCAATAGCAAGGTTTTAAAGTCTTGGGATATTGCCAATGAAATTATCGCTGATAATGAAAATGAAACTGACAATGCTACCTACGGTTTGCGTAAAGGGGTAAAGCCAGAATTAATTCGAGACTTGTTTTTAATTGCCGCATCAGTTGATAACACCAAGAAATTTTACCTAAACGATTTCGGCATCGAAGGCGCTACATGGAAATCAGACCGTTTCTTAAAAATGGTCGAATATCTGAAGAATAGTGGCGTTAAAATTGACGGGGCAGGTGTGCAATCGCATCTATGGTTTTCTTCTGCCTATAGTTTTGACGAGAAAGGATTTAATTCCGTTTTAAAACGACTCAATGATCTTGAAGTAAAACCAATAATCACAGAACTAGATATTATTATTGATGCTCCACTGCCCGATAGTATTAAAAAGCTAGACCAGATGGTAGCCGACAGTTACAAGCGATATCTTGACCTGTGCTTTGCGGCTAAAGTTGATACTGTGATTACATGGGGACTTACCGACCGTCATACCTGGATACGTCATCCCGACTGGATGCCAAGACAAACCTTTAAGGACAATCCAAATCTTTGGAAATTTCTGCGTCCGCTTCCCTTCGATGAGAACCTGCAACCTAAATATGCCCGCGATGCTATTGCCCAGGCTTTTCAGCAAGCAACTTAATACTCCAACCAGACGTAAATAGCGTTTTTAAGTATTATTATAAGCGAAGAATGTAGCGAGATTCTTCGCTATTCACAAGTACGAAAGTTGAATCAGACGTGCTTACTAATTAATGATTAAGCCTTGCCTTAAAACAGTATTTCATAAATTCGTGGCGAATTGGGCGATCTACTGGTAAGGCTTGGCAAAATTCAATCATGCTAGAAACTTATGAAATTTTGTACTGAGAAATAGCAGGATTCTATTCTTTTTTCGTTGACTTGGCATACTCCAAATTTCTCGTAAAAATAATGTGGCTAGAAACCAAGGCTCAAGTAAGTAACGTCTCCAAAGTCTTTTAGGTTCAGACAACAAGCGATACAACCATTCCAAGCCCACCTTTCCCATCCAGCGAGGAGGAGTGGGTATTGCTCCTGCTACATAGTCAATACAGGCTCCACTTGTCAAAATAGTGTTGGTATGAATATGTTCAAGATTTTCGTAAATCCAACGCTCTTGGCGTGGCATACCCATCCCCACCATCAATACATGAGGTTTGTAAGAATTAATTGCAGCCAAAGTAGCAAGATTTTCTTGACTATCTTTATCCATGTCAATATAGCCATGAGCGCAAGCAATCTGTAACCGAGGAAATCTGTGGCACAAAATACTTGCTCCTTTTTCAGCGACTCCTGGCTTTGAACCTAAATAAAATACACGCCAGCCTTTATCAGCTGCTTCCGCCATCAAAGGCCATACCCAGTCAGCATAGGTTACTCTTTGTTCTCGCTTCATAGGAAAACCCAACAGCTTTCCAATTAACAATAGAGGCATACCATCAATATGGGTATATTTTGCCTTGGCATAAAAAGCTTGCATTCTTGGATCATTATGAAAGAGATAAAGACTATGCATGTTGTGATTAGCAATAATCCATTTTTTATTCTTCTTAATAGATTCTTCAATCAAGAAATTTAACTCTGGGATAGAGAGTGCATCTACTTTAACACCAAGAAGGTTATAAGAAAATTGATTTTTCATGATTTAATTTTTATTTTGAAAGGATGAGAGGTTAGCTCACAGGCAAAGTGAGTATTTAAAAACTATTTTTTAGTATATTTAAACACACAAATATACTAATTATTCTTAGTTAAATATCTTAAGTAAATAAATAGAGCTAAGAATGACTAACTTTAATGAGGACTTCCGCAATATTTTGCGCTCTTGCATTCCAGGAATATTTTTCTGTAATTAAGGTATATGCTTTATGTACAAGTGATTGATATTTATCAATATTTAAAGCTGCATCCAGCACTGTGTTAGCGACTTCTTCAGTTGAGTATCCTGTTACTAAAAGATGTTCTAAATGGCGAAATTCTTCTAAACCTCGCAAGCCTTCTGGTGTTGATACAACTAATTTTCTACTTGCGAAATAATCTAATGCTTTATTGCGAGCACCACCTGCTACTGCTTGTTTTGAGAATGGCAGCAAAGCAATATCTGCATATTTAAGATGAGCAACAAAATCCTTTCGTTTAGGTAAAAACCCTAAAAAAGAAATGTTGGAAGGTATTGGTGCTAAAATATCTTTCCCATCTCTACCAATAACAACAAAATGGATTTTTTGTTGATGATTTTGAAGATATTTAGCAACCTCAATAGTCATTAATACAGACATATCATTGCTTGGAAATTGAAAAGTTTTAGGAGCAATAAGAACCACTATTTTTGCTGGTCTGAATGCTTGATATGGGTCTTGCTCCAGAAACGATTCAGTACTTAGTAAGTCTTCAGTCACACCATTCCCGATACTATAAATTTGCTGTGGAGTTTTACCATACCACTGGGAAATTAATTTAGGAATTGAGTCACCTGCGGCAATAATTGGACTGCCAGAGAATATCAAAATTCCCTGAGCAATATATGTCTTAATGCATTGTACAAACTCTTTGAAAGGATTGGCAACTGAAAACAAGCGCATCCAGTATTCATATGCCGAAAATGTATGAAAATCTAATACAAGAGAGGGCTTATTACGTTTTACAAGCTTTAGTGAAATTAAAGCAGCCAATCCAGGCAATGTTTCTTGAGCATAAACGATATCTGGGCAAAACTCATAAATGCAGTTTTCTATAGTTTTAATATATGACTTTAAACTTCTTGAGCCAATTGAATGAAAAGGTGCATATTTAACAGATGAACAATCTAATCCTAGTTGAAAAACATCAAAATGTTCAGTTAAATATTGTCCTAAATAAAAAGGTCTAGTAAAAGCACCAAATGGCTGGTTAGAATCTAGTGTTGACACAATTAGTAAGCGTTTACCCATAATAATGATTGTTGATTATTCTCAAATTTAATAAATTCATGTTTGAGGCGATATTTGCCAATTTATCGAACAGAATTCAGGAGTCAAGAGTCAGAATTCAGTTGGGTAAACTGAGCAGAAATTGCGGATAGCGCAGCGTAAAGGCTTCTCTTCTCCTGTCAGAGACGCTGTTGCTAGCTTGCTTCCACGTTCGCGTAGCGTCCCGCAGGGAAGTAGTACGGAGACGCTAACGCGAACGAGAGGCTTTGGTTTTGCCAACGCCAACGGCATAGCAACTCTTAGAGACGCACTTGCGTTCGCGTCCTTTGCGCGTCTCGTAGAGAGCGTCAAGATTAGTGAATTCTGAATTCTGCATTCTTCTTCAATCAGATGCTAATGAATTATGCAAATATTTTTGGAGAAGAACTTTAGTGCAAGTATCAAGCTTGTGAGTTAGTTTGGTTAATATCCTCAGAAAATGTGGGAGAAAGTGCCAAATTCTTGTAACCAATAATTGCTCTGATATAGGGTAAAAACCAGTAAAATATCCAGAATAGCCCAGAGTGTCTGCTACAAAATATAGTCCAGGATTTCAATGGAAATGCTTTAATTTGCAGCGCCTTCTTCAAGCGTTCTAGTATAGTTAAATTGGTATCTACCCAACTATTCCGGATAGAATTTTTAGTACAAGTACCAACATATCCAGGAGCTACCCATATTTGACAACCCAATTTCCGCGCTCTGAGGGCATAATCTAAATCTCCTAAAGTGTGAACAAAAGCTGTATCAATATTGCCAACTTTGGCGACAACAGTTTTAGGGATTAGCACACAGTTACCATAGATGGCATCGCACTTTTGGATAACCGAACTTGGTTTTAAAAATTCAAACTTATTAGAGTACCACTTTTTAGATTTTACTGCTCCTCCATAGGTTGCTCTTCCTGTGATTGGGTCTTGAGTTGAACCAACTACAATTGAGTCTGAATAACCTTGTTTAGTCAAATTTTGATGAATCTGTAATAATTTGCTGACAGCATTGGCTTCCAGAAATGTGTCATCATTCAACCACAGATAATAATCATATTGATTTCTTATCGCCTCACCAAAGGCGAGATGCATCCCTCCCACCCAGAATAAATTGCCATTACCCTGAAGAATGTGTACTTCTGGATATTCTGCTTTGATAGCTTGTGCAGTCCCATCAGAGCTACCATCATCAGTTAAATAAACATCACAGTGATTTGTTTGCTCATATAAAGCATGTAGACAGGCAAGAGTTGTATTACGCCTGTTGTGGCAGGTCATAACTACAGCTAAATTTGCTCGTTTCATCTAATTTACCTCATCTAATTTATATGAAAGTATTCAATGCAAATAATAAATTTATGCGTAAATTTTACATACTTATCTTCATTTTCAGAGCAATAAATACTTCTTTTCGATTAGGTTTAAAGTTTAGCCATCCTTTCTATCCAGCTACTCAGGTTAATATCTAAATTAAAACTTTGTAATTTTTGTTCCATTCTTCTGACTATCAACATATATCTATGTAAAACTGATACACGAGGCATATTCAGTCTGACAACCTCTTGACACAACCATCGATATTTCGCTGAATTGTTATTAAGTTTTTTCAACCTTTTGATTTGTGCATTCCAATCGTTGTAGAAGAATAAATTGAAATAATGAATGGATATAATATCATCCCAATCTTTAATTTTTAGTTCTTTTGATAAACGGTTATGTAAGGGTAATGGATAACTATAATTAGGAGGAAGATGTTCGACTTTTTCTTCTAAGGCACATAAAGTTACAGACAAAACAGACTGCTCAACAAAATAAATACCCTGAGGAGGAGTAATATCTAGCCGCATTACTTTTTCAAAATTATTTTTCCAAGCTGTAAATATACCTGCGCTCCTTCTCACAACAACCAAGCCAGAATTCCAGTAGGCTCTGATTCTTTTATTACCAATTGGTGTCTCAACAAATACCTCACGCTTTACCCCCAGCACTTCATATAGCTTTTGCCAGTACCATTCTTGAGGATCTTGTAGACCTGTAGAACCAATTCCTTGACCATACTCAGGACGTATGCGAACGTTACAATTTACTGGCAATAAAAATTCTTTTGGTTCACAAAAAAAGCATTTATCGCTGTCTAAAAAAACTAATATTTCTGCATGGATATTTTGTTCCGCATAGGCACAAACTAAGGGTTTATTAGCTAAATAATATTCATGAAATTCTCGATTTATAGGAACTTGTTGATGAATCACCTGCAAGGCTTCAAACGCTTGTTGGGTTTGCTTTGATATCGGTTCACCTACTCTAGGATGAAAACTATATATAGGTGTATTTTTCAATTCGCCGCAGAACTTACGAATACTTTCTGCAAGCATCAAAGATTGACCTTCTAAACGCCCAGGTTCTGTACAAATTATAAAAGCTATAGGTAGTGACATATTATGAAGTATTGATTTACTAGGTTAATTACTAAATGAAGATTTCTTTGCTATGATCAATATTTCCTGAAATAAAGCTGAATAACGACGTGCTTGAAGTTCCAGAGTGAATTCTTGTTCCGCTTTCTGACGAGCATAAAATGACAGCTTTTGCAGCCTCTGTTCATTTTCAAGTACCCAAGTAATTCCTTTGGCAAAATCCTCAACTTCATAAGGTTTAGCCAAATAGCCGTTCTGCTGATGATCAACAATATCTTTTAAGCCAGTAGAATTAAACGCTACAACTGGAGTACCACAGGCGAGTGATTCAGAAGCTGTCTGTCCAAAAGATTCTTGAAGAGACGGTACAAGCATCACATCAGCTGCTGAGTAAACAGTTGCTAAAGATATATCATCGTGTAAGTGTCCCAAATAGTGTGTCTTGAAACCCAACTCAGGTGGATTTTCGGGTTTAGATGCACCAAAAATAACGATCTCCAACTTATCTTTCCAGCCAGATTTGCTTAATTCTTGTAGTGCTGGTTGCAAGTAATGAAAACCTTTTCTACAGTCATTGGTTGCATCTAGCGCTCCAAATAGAATGAGTTGTTTATCCAGAGGTAAATTCAATAATTCTCGCGCTAAACCTTGATGAACAGGTTTAAACTTCTGAGTATCCAGCCCATTCGGGATTACTTCAATTCGCAAATTCTTAAACAGAGAACTAGACTTAGCACATTCGGCTAACCAAGAACCTGGTGAAACGATTGTCAGATTCAAATTTTTCAAAGCTTTGATTTTACGTTGCCATACCCAATGGGATAAATCCCCATCCTTTTTGCTGCTCAGTTGAGGACAAGCTCCACAAGAGATTTGGTAACGGGAGCAATCTCCAGCATAGCTGCATCCTCCAGTAAATGCCCACATATCATGAATTGTCCAAACCAAAGGGCGCTTTAGTTTAGCAAGAGTTTCTATTTGCATAAAAGCTGCGCTAATCCAATGCAAATTGATGATATCTGGATTAATCTGAGCAACTTGAGAAATAATTCTATCTGGCAAC
Source organism: Nostoc favosum CHAB5714 (assembly GCF_020829495.1). Taxonomy (GTDB): domain Bacteria; phylum Cyanobacteriota; class Cyanobacteriia; order Cyanobacteriales; family Nostocaceae; genus Nostoc; species Nostoc favosum. Next base: position 13,927 of record NZ_JAIVFQ010000103.1, read on the forward strand.
CATTGAATAAAAAATGGAGTATTTTGCTTTTGAGAATAAAGCTTTAAAGGTAAAGTTTCAAATGTCAACTTTGCCTTGGCGATGCCTTGAAATAATCTGATCTTAGGCGCAATTACTGTTTTGTCATCAGTAGATTTTTCTTGCACCAGCATTTGTGATTGTAAGTCAATATTTTGTAACCCTTTATGCAAGCGATATGCAGCACGAGCCGCACCACCAGCCACATCCTGGGTGCTAAGAAGCAAAACATTCATATTACTACTATCTAACTCGAAAAAATCTACTTGATAATACTTAGGACTTACGCAAAAAGTGCCAAAAAGCTTAATTTATCAAACCCCCTTCTCTAGGAGACGCTTCCGCCAACGCGGAGCGTCTCGTAGAGAAGAATCGTAGAGTTTGCGTAAGTCCTAATACTGTATCTCTATCGCAGATAATCAGTATTATTTGTTTGGCTTGATGCCCTCACAATATAACGAGCCTGGTAGATATACTGTTCCATCAGGATTAATATCTAAGACTTCATTACTAAAGTTTGGAATCTTACTTGTATGGGCATCCAGAAATTCAATATTTGAAAAACCAACTCTTTCAAAAAAGGTTTTCATGCTATAGCTATCATACATCCACTTATGTTTTTCCCCAAGGGAGGTTTCATCTATCATAGACTTGCGGACATAGCGTGGTATCAACCTCTTTACCATGTCAATATAGAGGTATTTGAATTTGTTTTTGAGTTTATTTTGATTGATACTAAATACCTTTTGCAACACAGAATTAGTATTATTAGTTGCAATTTCTTCTTTGATATTCACACCTGTTCTTGCTTGTACATAGTTTATGGATGATTCATCATTTTTTTCAAGCACTTGTCGCCAATAATTTTTCATCAACCCACCATGTTCTGTTCTAACCAATTGGTCGATTAACTCAATAATAATCCATTCATATTGTTTCCTCGATTCATCATTTTCAATAGTATCGATAACTCTTAAATATTCACGGCATGTTCGCTCTAAGTCAGGAACAACGATGCGTAAAATACCTTGAGGTTTTAGAACTCTATAGCATTCTTTCACTAGCATTTCTCCCGTATCTTTAGAAAAATGCTCTAGGACATGACTGCTATAAATCACATCGAAATAATCTTTGGGGTATGGAAGTGGTTGCAGTAAGTTATGGGCAATTACTTCAGGATGCTCAGAATTAAAATCTATATTTATCCATCCAGATGAAAATCTATGTCCGCATCCAAAATTTAACTTTTTCATGCTTTTTCTCCTTTCAATTATCCAAGTATGTAAAGTATTTACCTATTTATATATTCGCGCCTGCTGGAAACTAAGAGTTAGAGACAGAGAGGTTGTGATATACATCAACCAATTCCAACTGGGAGTTAATAATCTTGCCTCTGAGAAATTCACTATGACGATGATAATTAGCATCTGCATTGGCCAATAATCTTCCGGTTTTTCTGCCACTGAAACAATTCGAGTCAGTGCCATTACGAAGAACCGGATAAATCCTGCTGCAAAAGCTAAGAAACCTAAAAATCCTAATTCTAACAACAGTTGTAAAAAGCCATTGTGAGCATTACTTGCCCAATCATAAGTAGCTCTCAGATTAGATGCAGCATTACTAGTCCAAAATCCAGAATATCCATAACCTAGCCAAGGTCTTTCCAAAACTTTAGGTATCACTAATTCCCAGAGATCAGAGCGCCCATTCAAGGTAAGGTCTTTACCAGAAGTACCAACTACAGTTTCAGCATTATTGATCAGTAATATTGAAACAATAATGAGTAACATTAAAGCTGAAGTTATCATAATAACTTGTAATTTATAATTAGTTTTTTTAAAAGATTGGTAAAAAGGTAAAAGTAATATCATTGTCAATATAATCGCCAAAGATGTTGTTGAACGTGTGAGGATAATTAGGCATATAGATAACCCACATAGCGCCCACATTAACCAGCGATATCGATAACTACTAAGGGCAAGATGTAAAAACACTCCTGCACTCCAATTCATCATGTAACCTAATTCGTTTTTATGACCATAAATTCCGCTCCACATATCTACTAATTCAGGCGATATATGAATATAACCTGGTATGAATGCAGAGAATATCATAGATAATAATGCAGATACGCCAAGCGCCCAAGCTATTAGCCTCATTTGTTCCCTAAGGGGATAACGGATTGCCAAATAGATTGCAAGAAAATATATTCGGATTAGACCTTTGATATCTTTTAGAGTAGAACTCAAGTCTTCTGACCACAATATAGAAAATATAACTATTGCTAAGAAAAAAAACTGTAATGGACTTTTGGTAATTACATAAACAAAACCTTTCCAGTATGAAATTAGGAAATAAAATAAGATTGAATATGAAACTATATTGAAAAAAGTATCTACCTTATCCCCTCCAAGGGTAGACATGGAAATTTCTTGTGCAGGATGTATTGTTAATGCTCCTACAGCAATTAGTAATAACAATATGGCTAATATTTTTTCTGTTAACTTTACCTTCATTGCTGATATTTAATTTATTAATTTACTAAATATATCACTATTTTTTCATCGCTGAGTAATTCAATCTTTTCTTTACTTCCTCTTTAAAAATATCCAATGCAGTTGCTTTATATACTGTTTTTTGTGTAAAGTTATCTGCCTCTAGATTCCTCACAATAAATGGTGGATGTTTTAAGGTAAATTCCATCGCTTGCATCGACATATTGATGAACGAAAATTCTTGGTTGGAAGTGAAATGAGTCGCGTCGGCACCAACACCAACATTAGAGATTAAATTGACATTGGGAATAATGCTTAAGCTACCCTGTATCCAGCAAGCAAATGTCCATTGGTAATCCCAGGTTATACCTGTAGGATTGTTATAAACAGACTGAAATATTCGTTGCCAATAACTTACTGCTTTTGGGTCTACAAGAATGTCACGTAAAAGGTTTTCTGCTTGCACCTCTTTCCAAAGTTTGATCGTCAAATCATAATGTTGCCAAGCACGCCTCCAACTTGCCCAACCCCAGCAGTGATTGTAGCGAGAAAAATAGTAACTGTAATTTGTGCGCTTTCGTCCAAATTGAAGATTTTGAGCAGAGATTGTGGCAACTCTGGTATCGTTCCTATATTTTTCTAGCAGTTCTTCACTAAATCTAAAAAATGTTGGGTGAGGGATACAATCATCTTCTAAAATAATTGTCTCTTCAACATTATTAAATACCCAATCTAAACCACTAGATACTCGTTTTGCACAGCCTAAGTTGATATCAGAATAATTCTTGATAACTTCGCACTGCCAATCAACTCTTTCAATAATTGCCCGAGTTGCTTCACACTTTTCTGCTTCACCTTCGCGATCAGTGCGGGGGCCATCTGCAATTACAAAAAGTTTTGTTGGCTTGGCTTGGCGAATAGCTTCAAAAACTTTCTGTGTTGTTTGTGGACGCTTGAAAATAATAAAAGTTACTGGTGTTTGCATTTTTGATTAATTTGGCTAATGCCCTTGTTGATATTCAAAGGTTAGATAAGAACTATTAATACTTATAAAATGGAATAAGCGATCGCACCTGAATTTTAAATATTTTTTGTGTTCTTGAATCAAATGCGTTGCACAGAAAAGCAGCAGCAGCTTGAGATATTATTGTTGCGATCGCAGCCCCAAGCCCTGCATATTTAGGAATAAGTAATACATTGAGAATAATGTTGAGTATGGCTCCAAATAAAGTCTTACCTAAAGAAACATGGTTCAAACCTTCAGCAATAAACCAAGGTGATGTTGCAAGACCCATAAATACAAATAAAGAAGTCCAAATATGAACTGCTAATATTGCTCCTGCTTCTGCATATCCACTTCCAAACATCACCATAATTATCTTGTCCGATAGGAATGACATTGGCAGAGCAATTGCCAATGAGATACATGTCATTAGACTGAGTAATTGTCCTATTCGCTGATAGTAAAGACTTTCTGATTTTTCCTTAACTGTGTAAATTGAAGGAGCAACAGAAGAAACAATAGCCCCTGGAATAAAATACCAAATTTCAGAAACCCGGACAGCAGCAGAATAAATCCCAACCTCAGTATTTCCAATCATTTGGCCTAACATTATCTGATCTATTTTCATAAAAATCAGGATAGCGAACCCCGAAAAAACTAGAGGTAAACTCTCTTTCATAAGAGTTTTGGCAGCAGAAAAACTCCAACGCCATAGCCATAACGAAGACCCTTTGACTTGGTAAACAATCAGCAAGCCAATTGCGCTCATCGCAAATTCTGCTAATGTTATCCAAGCAAAAGCTAATAATGGTGCTTTTGTTAAAATTAGTGCGATTTTGATAGCACTATTTAGTAGAAATGCTGTATTTTTAGCGATCACAGTGTATTTTGACTGCACTTGTGATTGAAACCACAGTTCAATAGTATCAGCCGCCCTAAAAATTCCTGCCATCGCTAAAATTGCAACTAGCCATATCTTCAGTATTTCCTGCTCACCTAAGAAAAACATAGTGCCAACTGCCAATAAGACAGAAGCAATTCCACCCAGCAACTTTAGCCAAAAAGTGGTTCCTAAAATTTCATCTTTGTTTGATGATTGACGCACAAGATGGCGAACTACTACGTCGTCCAGCCCTAGAGTAAAAATTGGGCTAAATAAGCTAACAAAAGCTAAAGCATAGTTAAAGAGACCATATTGCTGTACTCCTAAGTAACGTGCTACCCATACTCCTACGATTAAGCTTGCACCCATACGTAGAATGCGGTCAGCAAACAACCAACCTGTATTGGCAATAATTGCGCGCAGTCCAGAACGAGATTTAAATTTTGATAAGTTTTTAAGCTTTAATTTACTTAACATTATTTTTATGAATTAATCATGTGACATTCTTTATCCCTATCAGCATCGACTGTGCAAGCTTTTGATTTTTAGAGGTGCAAAATTACCTGTATCTAGCCATAATTTCACATTAATTTTAATTTTCCAGTCATAAAAATCCTCAAAAAATAGCTAACTAATAAAACCATTCCCTTGATTTTCCAATATAAATTAGGCTCAAATAAAAATATTATTTTCAAATAGGAAATGAAATCTTCAAATTTTGGACATGGTATTGTTTTTAACTCATGGAGAGATGTAAAAGCTAATAATAACGGTAAACTAAAATTGTTTTTTTGCATAATGTAATTAAATAGGGAATTGCGTTTCCAGAATCTCTTGTATTCATAGTTATTGTCTATATCTACAAATTTCTTGTTATGATACTGGTTATTTTGATGTATTCTATACATCACTAAAGGCTTAGACATATAAAACTTTTTAGCCCCTACTAAAGAAGCTCCCCATATCAGACAGTCATCCGCCCTTACACGCCAATCTTCTATATTGGGAATAGGTAAAAATTTTCTAATTATTTCTCTACGTATTGATAATGTTGAAGTTATCGAGCCAATCCATTCACCATTATATAAAGTTCTAATTACTGAATAACCCAAATCCAAATCAACTGCATCAGCTTGAAATGTTTCTTCTATTGCTCCAATTTTTTTATACGCACTAAATATAAAATCACATTCACTACGTCTCTTATAAAAATTTAGGGCGGTTTCTAAATATTGAGGTTCATAAATATCATCAGCGTCTAAAAAAAATATAATGTCCCCACTTGCAGCTAAAAACCCTTCGTTAAAGGATGATAATTGTCCTTGGTTTTTTTCTTTCAAGATAGATTTAACATTAGCTACTTGAGTAAATTTAGCGATGACTTCCGTAGAATTATCTGTGGATGCGTCATCAACAATAATAATTTCATCAAATTTAACTGTTTGGTTTAAAGCACTATCAATTGCTTCTGACAGAAATTCAGCGTAATTGTAATTATTAATCAAACAAGATGTTTTAATTTTATTTTGCTCCATATAAAAATACCTCGGCAGAGAAGAATAGTTTTGACAACCTCGAATTACCAGTACACTGGATATTTTACCAATTCTGTATGAATATGCGCTAAACCATATTTAAGTACAAGAAAGGAAAACGAACCACAAAGGACGCAAAGAAAGAAAGAAGTTAAAATGCTTGAGATTGAGATTTTTGCTTAATGCCATTAATTTAGCCCTACAGTCAAAAAATTGGGTTTAGATGGTTGTAGTGAGGGCCGCTTTCGTAATTTATAGGAGAACTTAACGCTCTTTGGAAAATTTTGTTAAGCTGCTAGATACTAAATCTTGTTCAATTTGTCGTTTTTTGTTGTCATAAAAATAATTATTAGGTTCATTTTTAGTATTCACACCATTGATAACTATCCCTAAGACCTTCTGACCTGACTGAGTTAAAAACTCTTTAGCTGAATTCGCACTGTTCAAGTCAACCACTCCAGGACGAACGACTAATAAGATTCCGTCAGTGAGGGTACTTAAAACAGCAGCATCTGCTATTCCTGACAGAGGAGGCGTATCAAAAATTACAAGATCGTAATCTCTCCCAAAGTTACTAATTAATGTTGCCATGCGTTGAGAATCTAGCATTGCTACTGGATTAGGAGGCAAAACTCCAGAAGTAAGAACCTCAAGATTAGGCATCACTTCTTGCGCTACTGTATCTAAAGAAGCTTCTCCAATAATGATATTACTCAGCCCTATTGTATTTTTTAGCCCCCAGATATGATGCTGTATGGGATTACGCATATCTGCATCCACCAACAAGACCCGCCGCCCTGCCTGAGCCATAGTCACAGCTAAATTTGCAGATACGTCAGACTTTCCTTCTTTGGCAACGGAACTTGTGATTACAATGCTTTTTAGCGGTTTATCAGAACAGAGAAACTTCAAGTTCACTTGTAGTATCTGGTATGCGTTACCAAGAGGGAAGTAAGGAATATCTCTGCCAATGATTTTAGGAATAGGTCTATCAAGTCCTGCTATAGAAGAATGATCTTTACCATTTCTGCCTTGTGTCGGAATCACTCCCAAAACACTGTATTTTAAGACTTCTTTGGCTTCTTTGACAGTCTTCAACGAACGGTCTATCAAGTCCAAACCAAAGGCAACAATGATACCTAAGAAAAGGCCAACTCCTGCTCCACCAACAATAAACAGGATTTTGCGAGGCCCTTCCGCTTTATCGGGGGTTAAAGCATAGGAAATGACACGAGCATTAGGAATCTTTTGGTTCTGTGCAATATCAATTTCTTGGCGTTTCTTTAAGAGTGTTTCGTAAGTCGTTTGAGCTGCTTGCAACTTCCGTTCTAGTTCTCGTTGACTCTGTTCTAGCTTTGGCAAATTATTTGCTCGTTTGATATAGGCATCTTGCTGTCGCAAAAGTGTGGCAATTTGTCTTTCTAGACCGACGCGTTCTGCCTGAGCACGAGTAATATCTGCTATTAAGCTTTGCCGCAGCTGTCCAACCTGCAAACTTCCCTCTGTTATCTGCCCTGTACCAGCGAATTGTCCTATCCGCTCTTTTAGCAAGCTCTGAAGAGCTACGACTTTTTCTTGTAAGTTAGTAATTGTAGGGTGTTCAGGTGAAAAACGTGTACGCTCTAGTGCCAGTTGGCTTTCTGTGTCTTGGAGTTGGGCAAACACTTTCTGAACTCCAGGTGCTTGAGTCAATTCAGATGCGATTACACCTTGCTGTGAATCTATCTTAGCTTCACTGCGTAACTGTTCTAAACGACCTTTGACATCATCTAGTTGAGCTAAAGCTTGGGAAATTTGGTTTCCTAACTTGGAAATCGTATCAACTGCTGCGCTTGCTTCTTGTCCCAAGACAACAACTTTATTCTTTTCTTTAAATAGCCGCAGTTTTGATTCGGCTCTTCTAACAATTTCCTCAGCTTTGGGTACTTCCGTTACGAGAACCTCTTTGGCTGTCAGTGCTTCATTCTGATTAGCTTTGATATTTAGGTCGATATAACTGTCGATAACTTCATTGACGATTTTGGCAGCCAGTTCAGGATCACTGCCTTTATAAGAAAGTTGTACAACATCAGTGCCTTTGATTCCTTCTATTTTAAGTTTTTTTGCCAAATCGGGAATCGACAGCCGTTTGCCTTTGCTATCTTTGAGGTTAAGGGAATTAATTGTTTTCTCAATCACTGGATTTGATCCAATAACTCTCACCTGAGTTTCCAGGGGATTGTCATTCACATTTAAAGCTTCCAAGCGTCCTATGTCTTGCGATAACCCTGTGAGTGAGGAAGAGCGATTTGTTTTAATCATCAAACTTCCTTCAGCCTTGTATGAGGGTTTTAGTGAAAATGCATACAAGCATCCAAGGGTAACAGTTATGCCAAAAATTCCGACTAGAGGTAGCCAACGGCGTTGGATAACTTCTAAGTATTTCTGAATATTTACTTCTTCAAACTGTGGCAAAGATTCCATCGTCATAATATATACAAATTTTATAAAAAAGTTGATTTACTTACAGGAGATATTTCTCAGTATTTTACCGACACTAGCACTGGAGTCTACTTTGCTATGGTAATATCTGCGTTGATTGTCAGCTAATGCCTTTTTGTTGAGGTTGTTCAAGAGGTGAAGTAAACTAATAGACATTCTTAACTAGCAGTATCTGGCTTCCACTTATCCACGAAAGACTAAATAGTAATTGACTAGAGCTTAGTAGTGATCCTGACTTTTCACGGCATGTGGAAAAGGCCATTTTGAGGGTTTTCCAAACCCTGATTTTTCCGTTAGCTATTTTCATTAACTTAAAGCTATTGACAATTAGGCTGTAGAAAAAGTCACGTTTTTTC
>NZ_JAIVFQ010000104.1 GCF_020829495.1 Nostoc favosum CHAB5714
TGAGGCTCTCAAACAGGGTTTAAAAGATTTAGTCGAAGAAACTTCCAAATATAATAAAGAATAGTCAGTGGTTCGCGACAGACCATCGCGAACCACTTTTTCTTTTCCACATCCCGTGAAAAGTCAGTCAAGAGGCAGGGGTGTATCAACTCATCCATGATGCCTATGAAACTGTACCCCGACTAGGAGAAAACTTCTTTTCTCACACCCTAATACAAGCCTATGGCAAGAAGATGGTTCGCGCTAAAGCAGCCCAGTTACAAGAACATCTAGGAGAATGCACCATCACAGAAGAAACCAACGGTCAGGTACATACTCTGCGCCTTGCATTTTCAGCACATCAGCAAACTCAACAAGTTCGGAGATAATTTATGGAACGGGAAATATTGATACATTTTGACACTGCTACAGGTGAAGTGAAAATAGAAGCCGAGGGATTTGAGGGATTGTCGTGCCTAGAAGCAACGCAACCCTTTGAAGAAGCTTTGGGTATGGTACAGGGCGATGGCATTTACAAACCAGAATCTCAGCAACAGCTTCGTAGCATCATTACTCATCAACAACAACTGTACCAATAAACATTCGATGGGGGAGCGAGGAAAATTCCCCCGCACAATTTTTCTATGAGCGAACTACCTGAAGATTATCCGATGCTCGATATTTATCCCTCAAAAGGAGTGCGGCAACCAGTAATTATCAAAGGAAATGCGGAGGGACTGTGTGCTTTAGTCAATGCCCTAATTTCCGCCATTGCTCATCCAAATTCTTCTGGAGTTGCTGAAGTGTTTAACGGCGATGCCGAAGTTTACGAAGTAGTCGTGCATCTTGTTACCACTCACGAAAAACTTTCTCCCGTACCCGATCAAAATTCGCAACAATGAAATTATCAAACCTGATTACCACCATTGACTCTCAAATACCCATCGTGGCAATAGATGTTCTGTCCCCCGAAGAAGCCACTATCATTCAGTGGTTAACTACTGAAGTGATGGACAAACTTAACAGTCCTGTGTACTTCTGGAATTTGGGAGTTTCCGGCTTAGAGCAATGTCTAATTGCTGACGACGGTGGACTGGTGTTCAAATCAGTCGAGACGTATAAAAAGCCTCATAACATAGACCCTTTAATATATGTGTTTGAGTACATCAACAATTTCGGCGGTAATGGGGTTTTTATCCTGGGAGATGTTCACCCTTTTGTTGGTAAAAACTCTCTGCAATTGAGTTGGGAAATCCTCACCAGAGTAAAAAACTTGTACCATCGCCTCAAACCGACTGAAAAGCGAATTGTGTTTTTAGGTCAAAACATTCAACTGCACGAATCCCTGCTGAGACTTATTCCTTGTTGTGAAGTTCCTTTGCCCAGCATTGAGCAAATTCAAGACCACTTAGAATCATATTTGCTGTATTTGCAAGAATCTGCCAGTGAGCAAGAGGTAACTTTTACCGTATCTCTCACTACTGAAGATAAAGAAACCTTGGCAAGAGCAGCTTTAGGGCTAACCTTGGAGGAAATTAGCGACTTTCTCCGGCTCACTGTTAAGGAGCGATTAACTTCTAAAGGTATAGTAATTGATACTACGGTCATCCCTTTGGTTGTCGAATACAAAACCCGCCTACTGTCTCAGATGGGTATTGAATTAGGTAAACTGGCGACCATACCCTTTGGTGGACTAGACCTGTTGCGCGATTGGTTGCAACGCCGCCGTCGGTTATTTTCCCAGGAAGCGCGATCGCTAAATCTACCCCAACCTAAAGGGGTGCTATTGGCGGGGCCACCAGGAACAGGTAAATCGATAGTGGCGAAAAACATTGCAACCATACTCAATCTTCCACTGCTGCAATTAGACATTGCCTCAATGCTTGGTAGTTTGGTTGGAGAATCTGAGGGCAATGTCCGTCGCGCACTCAAAACTGCTGAAGCTATTGCACCCTGTATTTTGTGGATTGATGAGGTTGAGAAAGCACTTTCAGCTAATGGCGATACTTCTGGAGTCTCACAAAGGATTCTGGGAAATATCCTCACTTTCATGTCTGAGTGTACAGCGGGGGTGTTTGTGGTGGCAACCTGTAATGACCCAACAGCGCTGCCTATTGAGTTCAAGAGGAAAGGGCGGTTTGATGAGAATTTCTTCGTTGACCTGCCTACTGAGTTGGAACGTTGCCAGATTCTCAAGATTCATTTGGAACGGTTTGGTATAGAAGTTCCACAGGAATATTTAGAGGCGATCGCTGCTGGCACCGACAAGTTTAGTGGTGCTGAGTTGGAAACCCTGGCATCAGAAGCAGCACTACTGGCTTTCGATGAGGGAAGACCTCAGCAAATCACACTGGCTGATTTAGAAAATTGTCAGCAAAACATTACTCCTTTAGCTGTTCAAGATGCTGCTGCTGTTGAGCGGATGCAGTCTTGGTCAAAGATTGCGCGACCAGCTTCCAGTCCTGTCCAGGTGTCTAAGAAAGGTCTTCGTACTTCTAGGTTCCGCACTAATTAGGTATTCCCAAATTAGTAATGATTTGAAGCTTTTGTCAAATGAACATCTGTTTTTGAGATATTCATTTGACATGGCAATACTTTACTCTAAATTATGTCAAAAATATGGAAGTTTACTTAATATTTGTAAATGCGGCTCAGAACAGTAACAAATTCTGGAGTGCAAAAGTTGAGCAAAGCAATCTAACTGTTGAGTGGGGTAGGGTAGGCTACAAATCTCAGCAAAAAGTTCACTCTTTCGGTAATTATCAACAAGCAGTTTCTAAATTTCATAATCTCGTGGCTGAGAAGAAAATGAAAGGCTACCGAGAAAGCCAACCTCAAATTGATAGTACTTCTGATTCTCTAGAAATCAAAAGAGCTATCCAATTACTGGAGATATTGCGCCCTTATGTAGCACAAAGACAATTTGCCAATAGAAATTATCTAGAGACATTAAACCAATATTTAAAAATTGTTCCTACACCTTTAGGAATGAAAATAGACCCGTCTCGAATATACCGCGATGTGGCAGATGTTGAACATCAACTATCACTGCTGAACTCTTTGTTGGAAACTGATCCTGTGCTGGTTGATAACACTACAGAAGAATCTGGCAATACAAGTAAAGTTATCAGTTTAAAAAGCATTGGAAAGAACTTTTGGAGGCATTTGTAGAACTTAATAATTCAGGAGCAAAGCCAGAGGCTCCGAAGGCTCCAGTTTGAATAAAGGCTTACCTGAGAGTCGTTAAATGGGATATATCAGTAAAATTCTGTATATCTCACAGAGTAAAAGCATCTGATTCAAAGCTTCACAGCCTTTATTTTCTGCTATCGCAGTCACCTTTCTAACAATGACGCAACCAGAAATAAATCATCATGACTCAAACAGCATCGAAACAAAGGTTAAAGCCTGCAAATCAGACAAAACAAACAAGTGTAGCTAATCCTAAAGGCGAAAATGAAGTATTAGCAAATATCACAGACATATCTACAGGGAAAAAGAAAAAACCTACATCTCCAGATGCTGATACTTCAACTGAGCCTATCTCAAATAAGCCTTGCGGTAAACGATTTTGTCAGCGCCCGCTTGATAGAAGTCGCGTATCCGCGCTTCCTCGTCATAACCGCACTTGCGGTAGAACGTTCGCGTCCGCTCGAAGTCCGGCGTTCCTGACGTTTCTACCAGCAACACACGCCCGCCGCGTGCCATCAATGTTTGCTCAACGTAGCGTAGCAGGGTCGCACCACGTCCTTGTCCTTGGCGGTCGGGTCGGATAGCAATCAACTGTAGATTCCACGTCTGATCGGTCATCCGTTCCATCTCACAGTAAGCGACCCCCACCGCCCCGTTGTCATCGTCGGTAATCCAAAAGCGATCAGCTTTGCCGTCTCGTAGAGAATGGCTGTCGTTGCTACCACCGAAGTAATCGGACAGCATTTCGCCAAGCTCCTCAAGTTGGTTCGGTTGGAACAGTCCGGTTGCATCGGCTAAGGCAATCAGCGCGGTTGTGTCATTGGGTATGGTCGGTCGAATCATCGCAAACTCCGTGTGCAAAACAGGTTAGTCGCTGGAGTAAATATCACAACAGTTGTTATGTTACATTAAAACATAACAACTGTTGTGATAATATGTCAACATATTTCATGTTGCTGTAAACCGAGGAGAGCTATGAGTTATGACGATCGCCGTATTGAAGTCGCTAAAGCGGCATGGCGAGTGATTGTCCGTGAAGGATTGGATCGTGCCAGTATGCGGGCGATCGCGCAAGAACTTGGCTCTTCGACAGGGGTTGTTACCCATTACTTTCGAGATAAAGAAGAACTCACCCTATTTGCCTTGGAACAGGTGTTTGAAAACGTCCTAGAGGACATGAAAACCTGTGCCGAGGGACGGCAAGGAATTGACAGACTAGTGCAGATGATTTTTGTGGCTCTACCTCTGGAGGACATTGACAAAGCTGATTGGAAGGTTTGGGTGGCATTTTTGGGTTATTCTATCGGGCGCGAACGCCTTGTTCAGGAGCACCGAAAACGCTATGACTTCTTACGGCAGATTATTTCTCAAGAGTTAGCTGACTTACAAAAAGCCTTGCTGATTCGAGCCGATCTTGATTTAACCCTCGAAGCCAATGCACTCATCGCCCTAGTGGATGGCATTGGCACTGGTGTTGTCATTTTTCCTGAGCAGTTCTCCGCAGATCAACAAAAATATCTCGTGCGGCGCCATATCAATGCAATACTTGCATCATCTTGAACACTGACGCGTAAGTTTTAAGTTACTACCAACTCGACCAAACGAAACTGCCTAACTATCAATACGGTTCGGTTAAGCCAAAAACCAGATAAGCTGAGGGTTAGCTCCTGAGTGTACTGTGATTGAATGCAACTTAAAGAATTCTCAGAAAATCACCTTCTGTTAATAGTTGTAAATACAGAAAAGGAGGAAATCTGGCAATGGATAAGCTAGAGCAATACCGCAATGCTATCAAGAAGATATTGACTGAGTATTACGAAACTACTAATACTCAAGTTATAAAAGATACGGGAGTTGAACTAAGCGATCGCTTGGCTTTTGATGAAACAAGAGATCAATATCTTTGGTTTCGGTTTGGCTGGGATGACAAAAAGCAAATACAGTATATTATCATCTATCTCTGCATTAAAAACGGCAAAGTTTGGGTGGAAGAAGATGCAACTAATTTATGCGTTGTTGATGATTTGCTATCAGCCGGAATACCCCAAGCCGATATTATTTTGGGTTTTCATCATCCCAGTAAACGAGGTTTAACAGAATTCGCTACTGCTTAAGGAGGCAGGTAAAAAAGATAAATTTAGCGTTTGATGAGCCAAGGATATGAATTATAAAATGGCTATAGCTCGGTTGTAAATTCCATAAACTTCTCCACCTGTTTCAACGTTTAAATAATTAGGCGTACTCAACTTCTGGTATCGGTAAATATTACTGGAATTGAGTAAACCAGACTATTTGGAAGTCAAAATTACACCCCCTTAACAGGGGTAAGGGCGACAAATTAAGGTTAATGAATCCTATGTCTACAGTCGCCCTACATCAAAAATATCGACCCCAGACAATAGCCGAATTAGTTGGACAGCCCTACATTAAAACTGCTCTGACTAATGCTGTAAAATACCTGCAAATTGCACCAGCTTATTTATTCACAGGTTCTAGAGGCACAGGTAAAACATCAACTGCTAGGATATTTGCTAAATCTCTCAATTGCCTCAACACTAAAAAACCAACTGACCAACCTTGTGGTATTTGTCAATCCTGCCGTTCAATTGAAACCAGTAATAGCCTAGATGTCAGTGAAATTGATGCTGCTTCTAATAATGGTGTAGATGATGCCCGTGCTTTAATTGAGCGCAGTACCTTAGCACCTGTTGCAGGACGTTACCGAATTTTTATTCTCGATGAGTGCCATTGTCTAACCGGTAACGCCTTCAATGCGTTACTTAAGTGTATTGAAGAACCACCACCTCATGTTGTTTTCATTCTCTGCACAACAGAACTGCACAAGGTATTACCTACTATTGTCAGCCGTTGTCAGGTGTTTAATTTCCGCACTTTGTCTGTTCAGGCAATTGTGCAGCACCTCGGTATTGTAGCAGATGCAGAATCTATCTCTATTGATGAGGAGGCACTGACAGCGATCGCAAGACTCAGCGATGGTGGATTGCGGGATGCACTGCAATTACTGGGTCAGGTGAGTCTTTTAGATGAAGATATCACTGCCAATCATGTTATGGAAATCGCTGGTGGTGTGACAGAAACAGAATTAATGTCAATTTTACAGGCAATATCCACGAACAACACCTTTAACTTGCTGCAAGTAGCAAGAGTTTTAGTAGATTCTGGAAAAACGCCCAAATTGATTCTCTCCAACTTACTGCAAACATACCGAGATTTACTAATTATCAAGTCTGCACTCAAAGAGCAATCCCTGCTGACTGGTTGTGTTAGCTATGCTCAACTCAAGGTTTTAGCAAATCACTGGAATTTCGAGACGCTTAACTTGTCTCTAGCAGAGTTACAAAAAGCAGAAAACTATCTTCGGTACACAGTAAATGCTGCTGTGTGGCTAGAAGTTTGCTTACTGAACCTGATGACCAGTTTATTGCCTGTCAGTGCAACCAAGACGCTAACTGCTAAACCTGTAAATGACAAAGGGCATGATAGCAAATTGTTACCAGCAGTTGCAGCCAATACCGCTAACCTGGCTCAAATTTGGCTTTCTGTGATGGATACAGCTAAACCCAGCAATCAAAAGCTGTTGGCTCATGCAAATCTCGTTAAATTGCAAGATGAAAAGGCAATTTTAGAGGTTACACCAGCTTACTTGAATAAGTTTGAGAGTAGTAAAGAAGCGATCGCTAAAATGCTGCAACGGGCTACCCAAAGTCAACAACCAATGACTGTGTTAATTAAAACTGCCAACAAGAGCAGTAATGGGAGGGTAAAAGGATGATTGTCTTGCTGACAGGTGACAATCAACACGCCATCCAGGAACAGTTCAACCAATACAAAGCAGAGATTGATGCTCAATGGCTCACATTTTGCTATCACCGATTTCCAGCCGATCGCCTTGACCAAGCTATCAGTGTAGCTCGCACTCGTTCCCTGACAGGCGGTAAAAAACTGGTAATTGTGGAAAATTGCCACCTCAAGCAGTGGGGTGATACTGAGTTAGAAACTTTGCAGCAGCTTGTTCAAGTGCCTGAATTCACAATTCTGGTGTTTGTCGCCACCACTGTAGATAAGCGGCTGAAGATTTACAAACATATTGTCAAGTATGCCAATTTGTTTGAGTTTCCATTGATACCACCTTGGCGTACTGATTTAATTGAGAAGGCGATCGCTACTCAGGCTAAAAAAATCAAGCTGGTGCTGTCAAAGGATGCAGTGGAATATCTAGCAGAAGCAATTGGTAACGACATGACCCGTGCAGCCACAGAGTTACGCAAACTGTATATCTATAGTATTGGCAGACAACTTGAACTTGCAGAAGTAAAAGAGTTAGTGCCATGTCAGACTCAGAATAGCCTACAACTGGCATCTGCTATTCGCCAAGGAGAAAGTAATCAAGTTTTGCACCTGCTGGATGATTTATTGTCACGCTCGGAACCATTAATGGTGATTGTTACTACTCTTCTAACGCAGTTTAGAACTTGGTTATGGGTTAAGTCTGCGATTGTTTCTGGGATTAAGAAAGATAGTGAATTAGCTCAACTGTGCAATATCAGCAATCCTAATCGCATTTACTACTTGCGTCAGGAGGTAGCAAATACAAGCATTAATGCTTTAGCTAAGGCAGTAACTATGATGCTGGACTTGGAAATGTCTATTAAGAGGGGTGCTGAAAGTAAGAATTTACTGCTAATAATTCTTAGTGTTAGCAGGTTATTTAAGTTAACTTAATCAACATAAAGTTGACTGAGAGTTTTGGATTTTGGATTGTATATTTGATTTCAGTCTAAAATCCAAATTCACTAATAATGATATTAGTATCTAACATAAATTTCACGAGTTATGTTTACCCTTATCTCGCCTTAGACAACTTCAGTGCTATTAACAAACCAATTTTCAACCTTGAAATTATTAAAAAATTCAAAATCAGAAACATTATTAGTTACCAGTATTAAATTATTACAGTAAACAATACTCGCAATTTGACCATCTACAAAAGCAGGAGTTTTGCCAATTTTGGATAATCTAGCCCTTTCTTGGGCGTGCCATTGTGCCGCCTTTAAATCGTAATCAAGGACTGGTAAATTTAATACCGATTCATGAATATAATTCCAAAGAGACTCTCGCCGCTTAGATTCTGGCAACCGCAAACAGCCATGTAAAAGTTCATGAATAACAACACTAGAAACAGCAACTTCTGATTTATGAATATCTAGTTTGTGCAAAACGTTGACATTAGGAATAGGACGTGCTGGCTCTGAGAGAATATTGGTATCAAGTAAGTATTTCAAGCTCATAGCTCAATTTCTCTTCCCACACTGCGATCTCGTAAGTCAGCGAAATCATCATCAGTAAAGATAATCCCCTCGCTTTGGATTACTTTTCTAAATTTTTGTAATCCCTCCCAAAAATGATCCCCTCTAGATTCCTCCTTTTTTTTACGGAGAAACTCAAACAAATAGTCTCGTTCTTCTGTGGGTAAACTTTCAATAGAATTAATAATTTCTTGTAAATTCATAAGAGAATCTCCTAATCAAGTAAACCCTACCTTTGCTAACTCTATTTTAATCTCTATTTCCATTGCCTCAGCCTCTTATATTTAGCCAATTTATGCAAAAATAGGATACAAGATTATGCTGATTGCCGGCAAATGTTTCTGGAGGACAGAAACAGCGATTAGCATAGGCGTAGCCCGCCGCAGGCATCGCCAGGGCAATCATCAATAATCCACCAATTTTAATTTTAGATTCATCTACAGCTAATTTAGATCCTTTAACTGAAAAAGCAATCAAGTCCAGTTAAGAGGTACAATTTATGGGGCGGTGTATTCGCAAAAAATCTTTAAACCCACTTTAATCAAATATAAAACGATAACAGTGGCGATCGCCGGATCGAGGGGTAAACCTGATAGAGTAGTCACAGAAACTATTAACCCTGTGAGTAAAGGGGCGCTGGCTGGGTTTTTGGTATATTCTTGGAATTGGGCGCGAAAGCCATCATCACCGCAAAGTTCTTCGCGCAGAATCTTCAGCGTAGATTGCCAGAGAGATTTATTCCCATAGACTTCTATACCTGTTTGCTCTTGCCACAATTCATCAAAACTGGTGTCGAGTCTGCCATTGTATTTTTCTAGGGTGGTAAGTGCCGTTTGTGCTGGGGTATAGTCTTTGAGAATTTGCTGAATTTCTTGGATTTCGGCAGAGGTTAACTGGGTACTCATGTTTTTATAGGTTATGCTTCTCTTTCAAATATTCCCATTTTGCTTGATATGAGTCAAAGTCCTCTGGAAAGGATGGGGAATTTTCAAAAAAACCTCAAATGCTTTCACCCTATATTTTCTTTTATTTGTAAGTTTGCATAATATTTCTCCTATGACTTTGTTTCTAGATTATCTCGCGCTGACCAAATTGCATCGCGTATTTCTCCAGCGCAATCTTCACCTGTTACCTCTCTCCAGATTGTTTCAAATTGGTTTTCTCCTATTTGTTTGAGCATAATTCCAAGTTGATGATATACGGTCGCTGCCTTATCCCAATTTTTTACATCTTCAAAAACTCTTAAGGCTTTTTTGTGATAAGCAACGCTGTCATCAAAGTTATGTTGTCTTTGTGCTACTTTACCCAATTGAACATATATATCTGCGGCGTTATAAGAATCTTTTGCATCTTCATAAATCTTTAAAGCTTGATTATAATAATCTCTTGCTTTTTCAATTTTTTCTTGTAAATAGGCTATATTACCGAATTGATAATATACCAGTGCAATATCATGTGGATTACCAGTTTTATTATAAATATTTAAAGCTTTTTGACAATAGGTAAATGCTTGATTTAGTTGTTGCTTTTCTCGTGCTATATTACTTAATTGATAATATGTACCTGCTGCTTTATATGTATCGGCTGTTTTATATATATTTTTAGTATCTTCGTAGATGTCCAAAGCTTTTTTTGAATAATATATTGCTTCATCAAACCGCCGTTGCAGTTGTTCCATTCTACCCAGATTATGATAAATACCAGCAGCCCTGTGAAAATCTCCAGATTGTAATCTAATCTCCAGTGCTTTTTGGTAATAAGCATCTGCTGTTGGAAAATCTCTTAGTTCTATAGCGACATTGCCTAAATTATTATTTAAAGTAGCAATTCCATCATTTACTGAAGAAGTATCTAATGCTACTAGCTGATCTAAAATTTTTTGATAAATTTCCCTTGCTTTTTCCAAATTATTAGCGTCTAAAGCTTCATTTGCTTCATTGTTACGTAGATACATCCACAAATCAAAAGCATCTTTACCTTTCTCTTTTGCTTCTTTCAAATCTGTACCTATTTGCTTAATCGCTCGTTGTCGTAGAGACTTAAATTCAGGTGTACGTCCCCAGAGCTTATATACATATCCTAATACTGTAAGAATTAATTGAACAGTACCCCAAAGGTTATTTTTTTCAGCAAGATACAAATTTTGTAAAAAATTTGGTTCTTCCAATCGCAACATTATACTGGTGGATTCGGCGTTGCTAATTAATTGCTCAGAGTATTTTTCTGCCAGTGCTGCATAAAAAAGAAGTAAATTTTTCTCCAGTTCCCAAATTGCTGCTTTGGTAATTTGTTTAGTCAGCCATTGGCGCAAATACCAAGGTAGAACAGGGTGAATTTTATAAATGTTATTGCCTAGAGATTCTAAAATACCTGCTTCTGCTGCTTCATCAAGAATTACTTCCCAATCATTAGTTTGTAAGTTTTCTCCACAAACCGCGCTGTATGCCTTTCCAAAATCACTATCAGGGTTGGCTAAGAAGATGCAGAGCCAATATGCATAAACTCTCTCAGAAAACATTGCCAAGAAAGGCAAATGCCTCTGAGTACGCACCGACAACTTAGCAAAAGAATAATCCAACGACACCGTGAGAGATTTATCTCTCCCCTCTTCCTCAGCACCAGAAAAAGTATCCAGTCCCAGCCGCAACGCCTCAATTAACTGTGATGGTGTCTGCGTCTTCAAATGCGGTAAAATCACCCGCAAAGATAACGGGTGTCCCCCCAACAGTTTCAACAAATCTAAATATTCCTTGGGAAGTTTCGCCCTATCTACCCCCACCATTTGCAGAATCTTCGCCGCTAATTCCTCCACATCTTGCTCACGCAGCCCTTGCAAATTCAAACTGTAAGCACAATCAAGCCAAGATTCCTCACGACGACTAGTAATCAATACCCAAGATTTCCCACTCCGCAAATCTTTAAGAAACCGTTGTAAATTCTCTCGCTCACTAGCACTCAATAACGGCTCATTCCCCGCCGGGAACCCCGCCACTGGTTCAAAGTTATCCCAAATCAACAAACAAGTTTGATTTTTCAGATAGTTTAATACAGCTTGCTGTTGTTTCTCGGTCGCATACTGGGAAAATTTATCTCCCCAAACCTTTCTACCCACTTGATTGACAACATTACTCAAGGTTGCGCCATGTTCAAAGGAGATAAAGAATATCAGAGAGCGTCCCTGAGTCTCATCTAGCCATCGAGCAAAACCTCCAGCTAACTCAGTTTTACCTACACCTCCCATACCTTGCAACAGCACAATATTGTTTTGGCGAAATGCCCGTTCTAAAAGTAAAATATGGTAATCTCTCCCAATAAAACCGTAGCGTCCTTCCTGGGGAAAATTCACTAAATTACTAACAGTTTCTTCAAAGTAACTTTCAATATCATCAACTGTATTTGCGGGTGTAAACGGGGTATAGTTTTCTTGCTGATATAGCACCGGCACTAGCCAATCTTGTAGCGGTTTATCTCCTTTGGGACTGGGACGCTGTGGCTGATTTAAAACTTCCTTTCGCCCTGCACTTACTGCTGTTGAGAGACTTTTCCCTGCTGCTAATTCCCCATACAATCGCCCCATGAAATGTTTAGCAGCTTGGGCATATACACTATAAGCCATTGCTACCACACCCTTAGCCCCCAAGGACACTAAGCGCGTCGCCACTGAAGAAAACTTTTCTTCTCCCTCCTGAGCAGATTTGCAAGCATTCAAGACAAAAATCGGCACGCGACAATCTGCTAAATTCTGAGCAATTTTCGCTGCTGTAATAATTTGTGGTGAACCATCGAACGCTTCAAATACTAAAACTCCTTGTCCCGCAGCACCGAAGCTATGCTGAAATCCTTGGCTGTCAGGGTCAAAATTGCCATGTCCATCAAAGTGAACGATATGATAAAACCCTGGTTTATCATTTAGTTCTCGCTCAAACTGATCAAAGCTAGGCGGACGCAAAACTTTAATATTGACTTTTTTGCGAATATTTGATATTGAGTCTAGAAGAGGACGGGCAATGGTTTTGAGTGCAATATCTTTTTCACCATAAGGTCGGGCAATTACTAACAAAATATTAAGTTTATCTTGGGGTAACTCTCCCATTTCCGCCCGGATAGGATAGTCGCTGAGACTGCGAGACATACCTGCTAAAGAAGGAGCAAGAAATTGGCGATCGCTTGGTGAGTAAAGCAACTCCCAAGGCAAATTTAGTACTTCTGGATTATCAGAAACAATCACCAACTCGCACTGATTCAATCCTTCATAAGTCGCTGCCTGAAAAAATTGCCGTGCTTGCTCACTACTACGAAATACTAACTCAAATAACTGCTCTCCCCAAGTCTGCAATTTCTGCTCAATCTTTACCGCATTATCTGGGGCTAGTCCATAGGGAAAGCGCAGATACTCTTCCAAATACCAGCGCAAATCGTCTAATGCTTTCTTGTCAAATGGATGCTCAAAAGGTACTGCTGGTGCAGTGCGACGATTAGCTTGTCCCCGTTGCCAAGAAAGTTGAATCGAATTTCCCTCATGAGTAATCTGCAAGCAATTTTTCGCCATATTTGCTGCCCTTGTAACTAATTAATTTTATGCGATGGCATTCCGATTTGATTTTTGAAAAACTGGGACACTCTAAGCCTTACGTGACAAAGGTTAGAGCTTCAGTATACCTGGTAAAATTCAAGCCGGATTTCTATAAGGAGTGTAATTTAGTATCACTCCCCCAATGGGGGATTTTTTAGGGCAGTGAGCGAAGACTACGACTATGACCACGCCAAACTACAATGCCCTGCTACAAAGCTTTTGGACACCACCTCGTACACCCATTACAGAAAATTCCAACTCAAATAACCATCCTACTGAACCAACAGATATTGCTGAATTTCTAGGTGAAGATTTACTCTGGCAACAGACTATCTCTGCCAAAGAACCTAATCTGAAAAATATCCCTAATGACCTACCAAATAAATTAATTAAAGCACTTCACTCATTAGGAATTACCCAACTTTACTCTCACCAACTTCAAGCCTTACAAGCAATTAGACAAGGTAAAAGTTTAATCCTCACCTCTCCCACAGCCAGTGGCAAAACTCTCAGCACATACCCCGCCATTCTGGAAGGTTGCATCAATCAAGAACATCGAGCATTAGCATTTTATGGACTGCGAGCTTTAGCGCTAGACCAGTTCCACAAAATCTCTGAACTACTCTCTACCATACCAACACAATCCAGACCTATACTGGCAATGATCACTGGAGATGTCAAATCAGAAAAACGAGAACAAATCCTCAAGAGTGAACCGCATATTTTAGGTGTCACACCAGAATTAATCCACTTTCAACTCAAGCAAGCCTGGAAATCCGCGCATTGGGCAAACTTTTATCAGCGATTACGCTACATACTGCTTGACGAAGCTCACACCCTCTCAGGCAGCTATGGCGCAAATATGTCCTGGCTGATTCGTCGCATTAAACTAGCAGTAGACCATTACGGTGGCGACTCCAAGAAACTGCAATTTATCTTCCTGAGTGCTACTTGTGGTAATCCTAAACAACTGGCTCTGAAAATCTCCGGTTTAAAACCAACTAAACTCAACCCCAAACCCCTAATTTGGATTCGCAAAAGTGGAGCAGCTTCACCATCTAGACAAATAATAATCACTCAGCCCAGTTACAATCTGACTGGTGATACCGCTCGAATAATTCAATTTTTGCTCAATCAAGGTAAATCAGGTATCGCCTTTTGTAACTCCCGTCGCAGTGTGCGGGAACTAACAGAATTACTCAAATCAAACCAAGTAGCTGCATTCTACAGTGGCATTACTTCTGAGCGTCGGGTAGAAGTCGTTGACCAACTCCAGTCTGGCACAATCAAGTGGATTATTGCCACAGAAGCATTAGAAGCTGGAATTGACCTACCAGAATTAGAATGTTGCATTTTGCGTGGCTGGCCTGGTTCCAAAATGGCATACCAGCAACGCAGTGGCCGCGCCGGACGTTCTCAGTCTGGACTGACAGTGCTGCTTCCCAATGCTCTCAATCCCATTGACTGCTATGTAGCAGAACATCCAGAAATGCTGGTATCGCCAGAAGCTGAGGAAGTATTCTTTAACGACGAATATCCCATCTTTGCTGCTAAACATTTGATGTGTGCAGCCGCAGAAACTGGTATTCCTACTAATAAAATCAAGCACTACTTTGGCACAGCAGCTTATGAGGTAGCAAAACTCCTGTTAGCCCAAGGGCATCTAAATAAAGGTCGTAATGGACTGTGGGCAAAGGGTTATCCCCATAAAGATGTTAACTTTCGGGGTGGCTTATCTCAAACTACTATCAAGCTAGTAGATGCAGAATCTGGGGAAGAACTAGAGGAAATCTCAGAAGATATTGCTCACCGGGAAGTCCATCCCCAAGCCATCTACAAACGACAAGATGCCAATGGACGAATGCTGACTTATCAGTGCATCTCCCTTGACTTGAACAGCAAGCAAGCAATTTTAAAACAGACAGCAGATAGCTCACTGTTTACAGTTGCAGTTACGGAATCAGAAACCAGTAGCCTAACAGTGCTGACAGATCCGGTGAAGTTACCATTGCTGTTTTCTCAAGTCAGTAAAGTTGATGATTGTCAGGAATACTTAACCCTGTCACTTAGTTTTGGTGAGGTTAAACACATTACTAGCGGTTACAGTTTAATGACCCAAATCTATGAGCAGACTTGTTTGAACAAACGGTGTCTTAACTACAAAGAGCCGCTACCTAAAGAACGTCGTTGTCGGCTTTGTAGCAAACTCACACGCAAAGCTCTAATTGTGAAAACCCTGTCAGAAGAAAAGTTTGAGCAGCCTTTCCGTACTCAATTTTCCGCACCAATGGTCAAAGTAGCGATTAACTCAAATGCGCGGGAATACCTCCAGCACAATGCCTTGGAAACTAGAACCAATTTAACCCGCAGTGGAGAAGCGATTCCCCCTGGTTATCAACAGTTGTGGGAATACTCCACTACCTTGATTGCTATCCACACCTTTGGGCATCAAATTATGAAAGCGTTGCAGCTAGTGGCTAGAGTTGACCCCAAACAGGTGAATTTTACAGTAGTGAAGGAGTTAGGGGAAAATAACAATTACACAGGCTATTTCTATGATACCAGTGATGGTGGAAATGGTGCGGCTGAAGCTGTGTTTAAGCATCTGCCAAAACTTGCTGGCGCTGCTAGAGCGATCGCACTAGATTGCAACTGCAATACTGGCTGTGCCAAGTGTCTAATTCAACATGGTTGCCCTGATGGTAACACTGCTTTATTAAAGCAAATGGGATTACTGTTGTTAGATGCGATCGCCTCCGGTCGGTCGGAGACCATCGCCTCCGACAAAACGTAGCCTATCGCTAAAATATTTCATTGTCCAAGCGATCGCTCTGTTGTTAGGCGATCGCCTACTCAAATCGTAGCTGAATAATAATGATAATCAAACCGAAACATTGATACGAACTTCGCTCTTATCAGTCTTTTTGTCTCCTACACGATAATCATTATTAGTAAAAAACTCGAATACTAAAAGTGAACTATAAACTGGATACTCATTTTTGAAGCATATCATGAGTGAAAATCTCATTTTTTATTTCAAATCACAACAAGCATCGTCGTAAACATCGCTCAACTTCCAGATTTTATTGTCCCAGATACTCAATCACTGCCTCCAAGTCTGCAATCGCCCGATTAAATCGATTGAGCATTGCTTCTGCTACTTCTGGTTGGGCGTTGACAGTCGGTAGTTTTTCCCTTACTACACCTTTGAGTGCTTCTAGCCACAGCGACAAATTTGTATGTCTAACTGCTGTCAACAATCCCATGTTGGTGAGAACTGACAAATGAAACCCAAGTTGGTCTTGTCCACCATAACCCAAATATCCGTTGCTCAGTTCTAGTTTTTCTGGAGTAAATTCAAAATACTGGTCAGAGGTAATACCAGCAGATTCTAGTTTGGGTTGTGGTAATGGAGGTTGGGATTGAGTCATTATCAGTTAGGATTGTTGTACAGCAGGTAATTTTGACATTTGCAAAACACTGTCTGACCAAGTGCCAAGTTCTTGAATAATCTGGTTTTTAGCTTCTGTGTTATTCCAGGCTTGTTCCCAGTTAAACAGCCAGCGTGTGAGAAACCTTCCTAAGTTTGCTAACTCAAAAGCATTGTCAATATCTATATCTGGGGCTATCCACTCAAGAAAATACATTGTCTCTCTAATCAGGCTTTTGACCACATCCTCATGCGTAGAATCACTGAAAAGTTGACTTATCCGTGCTAAATTAATTGCCAATTTTCCCAATCTAACAGGAATACTATCTTGCACAAAGGTTTCTTGCTCATAAGTTAAGCCACTATTCATCCCAGAAACTCCATAATAATTGCGGCAACCTGTTCTCTAATCTTAACGTCCATAATTTCCATTGAACGATTCTGTCGGGGACGGAGATTAACCATAGACTCATAGATTATCTGTTGTGTATCAGGTCTAAAACTAGCAGCCCAAATATCACTCTGCTTACTGCCATCTTCTAGCAACGCCTGTTCACAGTAAAAGTGCATTTCACCTCCCCCAGCCAGAATCCGATGTTCAATATCTACCGCTACCTTAATATAAAACTTTAACTCTTGTAGCATCTGCTCAATTTGCCCCGGTGTAGCACGAACTCTAATAATCTCAATCAAAAAACTTACTCCTATTAAACATACGCTTGCCCTGGCTATCTTGCCTAATTACATCAGCCTTCAACTATCAACATTAAAACCCAATTGGTGCGTAGCTTTGTAACTAAATTTTCTACTTCCTGCAACTGGACTTCCTGCAACCCACAATACGCTGTATATCTGTATTGAAGCATGATTAATCGAAGTAATTAATTTGCAGCTTACCGCTGCATGGGAGAGATGTTATATTCTCTCCACCATGCCAGTAATTAATCTTGCCGATATTCAACAAATTACTAAAACACAACAACAAGTCCTATTTCCCAGTCAAAAATATCATCCAAATCGCTCTGCCTTTGACTCTATAGTTGCAGATAACTTCTCTTTGGTGATGAAACAACTATTTTTAGGACTGACTGTAGAACCTTTATTAAATGCCTATCCTCAAATTGCTCAGTGGGTTGATCAAATACAGGAACTTGCCCCGGAAATTTTTCAATCTCGGAAAAAGTTATTAGTCGATAATCCAGTTATTGCACCTCTTGCAATTAATGACGATAAACACTTTATTCAAGTATTAACAAATCTAGCATTTAAACAAGGTATTCCCAGGCTTTATGAATGGGCTATACGCCATCCACATTTAAGCTGGCAAGACCGGGTAAAGTTGTGGACTACGGCTAGACAATACTCAGTTACTCCTAACCAAATACAACTCGTAGTTTTAGCATTACATCCTGTTAAACCAGCCCAAAGATTAGATGTACGCTGGAATAAAAAGGATCAGATGCAGACTGAAAAATGGTTAATTAAACTACTGACTCAATCTCCAGATAACAAATCACAATCAAATATAGTCATTCCTGAGTTATCGTCAATGGTCAAATTAGAAGCTATTCCAGAAGTCAAGATTTAAGAGGCTAATGCCTCTGCCATTGGCAAATGTTTATTACAGATAACACCAATGGTACTCAAATCAACTTTTGAGCATGGATGGCTACTATCAAAACTACTGAAATTAGATGATGAATATCAAGGTAGGTGGGAGCAATGGCGATGGACAATGGAAACTGGAGAACTACCTAAAGAAATACCACAAACTGAGTTTTTAGACTTAGGACATCCTCAAGTTTTACAGATGCTCTCAAGCTGTCTGCAATCTATTTCTACAGGTGGATGTGGTAGTCCTTCCAGATTTATTCCCTATTTCACTGACTGGTTACTTTATGCTCTAGGGCATCCCAGCATTGCTAAATTGCCTCATGAGCCAGAGGGATGTAACGGTGCGAGCAATCGTCTTATTCAAGAACTGGAACTGAAGCTTTTGATTTCTTGTCCCTTCGATTACTTCGGTCATTTGTTGGCTGCTAATCGTTACGGACAATCGAGAGCTAAATTCTATCCTACTCCTACTTGGACAGCCAGGACAATGGCTATTGCATCAGTTGACAGTTCTGCTGCAATAGCACCATTTCATATATATGAACCAGCACTTGGTACAGGAAGATTAGCATTGGAAATGTCCAATTATGCCATCAGTTTAACAGGCTGGGAGTGGGATTCACTACTAATAAAAATAGCAAGTTTAAACTTCATGCTTTATGCTCCATACTTGGCATTGCCTATTCCTAGTTTGGGCGGAGATTTAGTCATCGGAGACACCCTGACTGGCAAGGGTATTTCTTTTATCCGACCAAATTTAAAGTATGAAACTCCCGCATCAAAACGTCAAACGAAGCTAAATAATAGGTTGCTAATTAATGGTATCCAATATGAAAATACTAAAGCAGAAAATCTGTTGCAAGGAAGTTTATTTTGATGGAAATTAAAATTACTGAGTGGCAACAACTATTTCAAAATTGTGTCAGGAATCCTCCTCTGCCAATTTCCTTGCCTACTGTAGCACTTGCCAATCCTCCCTATTGCAAAATTAATCTCACTTCCGATTCCGAACTAGCCAGATTTGAGATGGCTTATAAATGGATAAAACACGGAGATGGAAGCTACGTGATTACATCCAAGTTGAAAACCCAAGCAGAACAAGAGTGCTTATTTGTAGAACAGTGTTTAAATCAATTGCAACCTGGTGAAATAGTCTGTATCTTGGTATCTAATGGAATTCTGTCTTCATCTAACCAAGCACACTTTCGCCGATGGCTATTAGAAGACATGGCTTTGCTAATTGCTTCCATTCAGTTACCTACAGAAAACTTTCAGGTAGAATGTGGATTGGGAATTATCACCAGCTTTTTAATTCTTCAGCGCAAAGGTGGAGATTTACCAGTACCAAAAGACTACTCAATCTTTATGGCAGTTGCGGATAAAATTGGTTTTGATAGTCGAGGTCGTCGTCTCTTTCGTTCAATTACAAATGGGCAACAAACCCAAGAAATTGATAGTGATTTACCGCTAATTATAGAAGAATTTAAAAAGTTTATGACACAAGTTTGGCAAAATCATATTTACCTAAAGTAATTCAGGACTTATATCAAGCCGGGTACGCAGCAGGCGCTCGTTAAGCATGAAAGAAAGCACTTCCCCTGTCTCGCTCTGCGGTCTTAATGATAAGTCTTTCACCGAACATGATATTACAGGGGAATTACAGGAGTGCCTCGCTCCGCGAGGAGCTTTGCTAACAATATTGTGTCAAAATTTAATGCAATCCTGGTGTTTGATAAACTCGTTTAGTAAAATTTTCTAAAACATTAGGTTCACTGCTATTAGACTCCTGTGCAGGTGCTACATCTTCCTCTGGTAATGGCAACATCCGCGCTGCTGACTCAATCCGTTCATGTAATGCTTGTGTTAGCGTTTTAATATCAGGAATTGTCACCTGACTTTCTAAAGCAGGTTTAACTTGTGTATCCCAAAGAGCCTCACTATCATGCGCCCGTTTTTCATCGGCTTTGGACACCGGAATAATTAAAGGATAAGGAATAGAAGCTTGTCCCTCGGAACTGTAACCAGGACTGGTAATTACGCACTTACCTTGAGGAAATTTCAAAATTTCGTCAGCACTGATTACAGGCATTTTTTGTAAATTCTCACTCCAGCTAATTGAACGGCTCATTTGTCCGCCAAGCGATCGCCCTGTGGTACGATTTTTAATCAGCACTTCCTTCTCACCGTAGCGTTTAGAGTAATCCTCAGCCGTTTTGTAATTACCAGGATTAAACAAGACATGGGTACTGCAAGCAGAAGCGATCGCACTTCCCATCTTATCCCCATAAATATCGTAAAGTTGCTCTAAACTTTGGATACCTAGAATAAAGCAGGCACCGTTGGAACGATATTCATTAATCCACTGCGGTAATCTGTCCAACTTAATTGATGGTAATTCATCCAAAGAAATAATCAACGGGTCTTTGCGGGGACGGCTTAAATTACCAACAATCATCAAGTGCATTGCAGCTGCCAGCAGAGGCCCAACCACACTACGACGTTCATCATCTAGCTTGAACACCACCATCTCTCTACCTTCAAGCTTAGTGGGAATATCCGATTTCCCTATAAATGCTCTCAGCAAATCAGCTTGGATGAAAGATGAGAAAGTACCTGCTGCTGTGGTCAAAATCCCCGAAATAGTCTTCTCTGCATCCTTGGCACTCAAAAATTGAATAAACGAAGTCGCCACCCATTCATCCAACCTTTTGGACTGTACCGCATGGTCAAGACGCTGTACCAGTTTTGGCAACCGCAGCACAGCATACAGCATCGCCATATCTGACTTTTCACGGGAAGTCCTCAAACCGCGAAACAACGTGACTTTTTCCACAAGCTAATTCTCAATAGCTTTAAGTTAATGAAAATGACTCACGTAAAAATCATGGTCTGAGAAAAGCTCAAAAAGGTGTTTTCCAGATACCGTGAAAAGTCAGGCCTCTTGATCCCACCTAAACCCGATATCTGCGCGGACACTTAAACTACGGCCAGGGACAACAATCTCAGCACTTTTCTCTTGGGAGTCGTCGTAATAACCTCTGAGCAATTGTGGTTTTTCATAAACTTGGACGGTAAGCTGCAAATCTTGTAGAGCTTGTACTAAACATTCACGGTTAGTTAGTTTTGTAGCGACAGTTGAAAAGTGTGACATTTCCTACCTCTAAATACTGTGGACTGGTAAATTAATGCGAACAGTGGTGATAGACAAGGAAGCAAAAAGTTCCTACCTATCACTTCCCCTCTTAGTTCCGTAGCAAGCTTGGGAAGTGTGGGCGTATTGTCTTCCTCTACAACGCCACTTGCTTACTGCTGTGGAAACCCGTCCACCGCAGTGGCTCCCCCACACCTCGTTTTCGATCAACGACGATACAGACATGCTCTTGATTGTTTTTTCTAGCGAAGTTTGAGAGACATCGCTGTAGCTTTGGTTAAGCCCATACCCTCATCACTTGCTAATCGTTGGAGATGGCGTTGTTCATCCAGAAGCTTGGAGCAAATTTCATCCATTTTTTCCTGTAACTGAGAACGCCCTTGTGAATCCAGCTTTTTGGCATCCACAGAAGCGTTTTCGAGAACATTTTCTAGATGAGCCATCATTTGTCCAAGGCTGCTACCTGCTTCAAAACTGGCGTTAGCCAAAAGCATTTGGACTTTCTTGAAATGGCGTTCCATCTTCTTCTTGAAGTTGACTGGCTTGCGTCCTGGTTCCCAATTGCTCAAATCTTCGAGCAACTGGGCTGCTAGTTGTTCACCTCCTGCGTTAGCGAAGCTCACCGAAGGTATCGCTGATTCCCTCAGTGTTTGTTCTAAATTTCTGTCATACTGTTCGATAAACCGAGTTATTTGCCCTAAGCATTCAGCTTGTTTCTCTGACAATTGTTCACTGATGGCGGGAATAATGACAGGACGACCAATTACTACTTGTAAATAGTCCTCTAGTTCCTCTAAACAGGGAAAAGCTTTGGCTAAGTTCTGCTTAACTTCTTGTTGTTGTTCTACAGATAACTGCCAAGCATTGAGTGAGAGAAATTTATCAATACGTTCTTGATAGTCTGTGTACCCCTTTTCATACTCTTCTTTCAGTTGAGTGCGTAAAACAGGTGCAATATTATCTCGAATTCCGATTAGTTGATTCCAGACCAAGGGTGCTAAGTCTATAGAACAAATCCAATCACCATTGTCATAATTCATCCATTCTTGGACTGAAGCAATTTCTTGCCTTAATTGGCTTGCTGCTTCGTCTAAAGCTTTGAAAACTTTGATGCCCTTTAAACCAACTTCTGAGGTTGTAACCGGGAGCATCCCAGTTTTTGAAGTGGCTCAAACCGACAATAATCCATTGAGGTAGGCACAGCGATGGGCTAGGACTTGAGGTACATTTTCTCGCTTCCACTGCGCTCCGGAAATCTTAGTTCGACGGT
>NZ_JAIVFQ010000105.1 GCF_020829495.1 Nostoc favosum CHAB5714
TCGCCCACCCCACTCACTTAACGAGTGACAGTCGTTATTGGTCGGGGGTGGGACTCCTCATCGCCCAAAAATTCATCTCATCACTCCCTTCCGGGTGAGTGAGAGGCTTCTTTTTGTTTAAGCTAAACTGTTCAATAATTCCACCACCTAACACCTTTTCCCCGTCGTACCACACCGCCGCTTGTCCGGGAGTGATGCTGATTTGGGGTTCATCAAACACCAAACGCACACGGGAGTTTTCCAACGGAATCACCGTCACTGGTGTAGGCGTTGAACGATAGCGAATTTGCACTTCGGCACAAATTGGGGTCGATGGTTCAGCAATAGAAACCCAGTTTACCCGTCCGACAGTGCATTCTGGCTGAGTTACCTTAGTGCGATCGCCTACTATTACTTTATTATTTTCCGCATCTAATTCAATCACATAGAGAGGTTCGGCAGCAGCAATTCCCAAGCCTTTGCGCTGGCCAATGGTGTAGTGATGGACACCATCATGCTGTCCCAAAACTTTGCCTGTAATATCTACAATATCGCCTGTTTTGGGAGCTAAATATTTATCCAAAAATGCCCGCATGGAACCGTTACTTTCCACTAAGCATAAGTCTTGACTTTCTGGCTTGTCAGCAGTTTTCAGTCCGTATTCAGTCGCAATGCGGCGGGTGTCAGTTTTTTCTAGTTCGCCCAGAGGAAATATGGTTGCTGCAAGTAAATCTTGAGACAAATCATAGAGAAAGTATGACTGGTCTTTGTTGCGGTCAACAGCCCTTAATAATTGGTAACGTCCAGTTGCTTCGTCATAGCTAATTCGGGCATAATGACCAGTGGCGATGCGATCGCACCCCAATTCTTCACGAGCATACTGCACCATTGGCCCAAACTTCACCGTTTTATTGCACTGGGAGCAAGGCAAAGGCGTGATTCCAGCACTGTAACCAGTCACCAGGTAATCGACAATATGCGTCTGAAAGATATCTCGAATATCCACAACCTGATGGGGAACGCCCAGTTGTTCACAGAGATCAGCCGCGTCGATCATACCTTCAGAGCAACATTGACCTTTGCCTTTCATTAGCCAAAGAGTCAAACCAATCACTTCATAGCCCTGATGGTGCAGGATAGCTGCGGCGGTGGAACTGTCAACGCCACCAGAAAGACCAACGACGACTTTTTTCATACATTGCACGACAAGCTGCGTGGTTGTCCAATTGTAGCACATACTCTTTCATTGCCTTGCTAGCAAAGCACTTCAGTTTCTGAAGAAGTAAATAGACTTGTGTTGTGAACGAAAGTCCTTGTGTTCTGAACGAAAGTCCTTGTGTTCTGAACGAAAGTCCTTGTGTTCTGAACGAATGAACTTGTGTTCTGAACGAATGGACTTGTGTTCTGAACGAATGGACTTGTGTTCTGAACGAATGAACTTGTGTTCTGAACGAATGGACTTGTGTTCTGAACGAATGGACTTGTGTTCTGAACGAATGGACTTGTGTTCTGAACAAAAGTACTTGTGTGTACACAGTAGCCCCGCAAGCGGGGAGGGGTTCGAGGTGGGGTTTGCAAGAGGTCTATTGTTTTTCACTCCGTCATCATCGAAGAGAACTGAGAAACCATTCTTTCCCTGCTCCCCCATCACCCTTATCTAAGGGACTTCCAAGAAATAAATTATCCAAATGAACGAACCACTCCAGACGCAGAGAACACAGAGAGGGAAGAAATAGAGAAGATTTTTGCGTCAGTTTTGGGATATTTTTTTATTTGGAAGTCTCTAAGATTAATTACAGATGTATTTTTTGCCACGCAGATGAGCTAATTTTAGCTTAACGCTATATAGTTGCTACAACGGTGAACTAATTAGTTCTTGATGGAAATTGTCTAAAAATACTTTGACTACTTTCTAAAGTACTATGTCGAGAGGAATACCAAGTCAATTTATCCCATTTCAGATGCTGCGTCGAAGTTCTAAGGGTTGGAAGCCCACTAAAAAATTTCTCCCCCTGTTAATGGGAGGATGGTTACTGCTAATTCCCAACAACAACGTGCTACTGGCTCAAGAAGCAGGTGAAATTTTACCGCCACCGCCAATTCCCTTTGGTCAACAGCCATCACCGCAGTTACAACCGGCCCAACCATTACAGGACAATCAGTTGGAGCCGAATTTTCAGCCCTCTCAACCCGTACAAAACAATCAGTTTGGGCAGGATTTTCAGCCCTCCCAACCAGTACAAAACAATCAGTTTGAACCGAATTTTCAGCCCTCCCAATCTCCACAGTTTAGTCAATATAACCAGAACTTTGAGCGCTACTTAGTTTACGTAGATGGTAGTGATTTCCAGACGTTACAAGCAATCCGACGGATTGAACCCAGTGCTTACATTCGCCAGTACCAAGGACGAAATGTAATTCAATCAGGTGTTTTTAACAGAGTATCTAACGCCCAACAACGGGTGAGTGAGTTACAGTCACTAGGCATATATAACGCCCGGATTCTCAGCTTCGCTAACGGACAGGAAATAGATGTAGGTAATAGAAACTTTGTAGGCGATCGCAGTAATATAAATCCTCCTAAGCAAGCCTCTAGATATTATGTCGTGATTCCGACCACTCAAGAACAGTTACCTGCGATCGCATCACAAATTAGGCAGAATCTAGCCCGATTTAGCCAAGATTTAGGACGATCTGGCGGAGTCCTCGAAAGGACGCAACCACGAGGGCCACATGTAGCAGTCGGGCCTTTCTCTGATCGATTCCAAGCTGGGGAATGGAATAAATATCTGCGAAATATAGGATACGGTAATGCCAGGGTTTACTACGGAAAGTGAAGAAGTTAGGAGTTAGGAGTTAGGAGTTAGGAGTATTGAGTAGAGACGCGATTAATCGCGTCTGTACAGAGACGCGATTAATCGCGTCTGTACAGGAGTTAGGAGTTAGATGACATCCCTAGTAGATTAATTTTATCTAGATTCAGGATTGCGATCGCAAATGATGAACCCGTGTTTGGCGAGATAATTCTGGATGTATTTGATCTCAATTCTTCACTCCTAACTCCCCACTCCCCACTCCCCACTCCTAACTCCTAACTCCTAACTCCTAACTCCCCACTCCCCACTCCCCACTCCCCACTCCCCACTTTCTCGATTCTTAACGCAGGGATTCAATAATTACTGCTGTTGTAATTAAACACAACAGGATGATTCCCAGTGGAAGCAAAAACTGTTGTAAAAGGTACAGCAGTATGGGTATGATTTGTAAGATACCTAAACCACTGGATAGAACATAGGCGATCGCAATGCCAACTAGCACCAGCAAGAAATATTTCAAGGATTTAGAAGCAAAGCGAAATAGAAGCGTATCTTGATTTGAGTCCATAATTTTACTCACGAAATTAGCCGACTTTTTAGCAGTGAATATTCTTTTTGATTTCCCATTCCCCATT
Organism: Nostoc favosum CHAB5714; assembly: GCF_020829495.1. Taxonomy (GTDB): domain Bacteria; phylum Cyanobacteriota; class Cyanobacteriia; order Cyanobacteriales; family Nostocaceae; genus Nostoc; species Nostoc favosum. Next base: position 3,431 of record NZ_JAIVFQ010000105.1, read on the forward strand.
TAAAAAAGAAGGCTATGGGAAATCGTGCCCAGCCTGAAGATTAGTTTTACACGTCGATATTCATCTGATTGGGTGAATTATTCAAAGACTGTTGTTGTCTTTGTGGATTGTTTTGCTTTTCATAATTAGCTAATAGTTGGAACGAAATAAACAAGCCCAACAACAGCAGCAAAAATGAGCCGAAACCAGAGGAATACTTATTTATTTCTCGCTCAACACCACATTTGAGACAAACATATCTATTGGGATTACGTGTATCTTGGGCAAAGGGGCACTGATTTTGATTGCAATCATGATGACAATCTCTGTCTAACATCATTGAACCTCCTGTAGGATAATGACTTACATACTGAGTTGTAAATATGCTCTACAGAATCTAGTTAGTTAATACCCACTGCCTGTTTAGTAGACACCACTTTCATGAGTCATTAATATCGGACAGTAACAAGTAATATCTGTGATTTACTAAGCTTGCAGTAGTAACGCTCTCTAAATCTCTCCTCAACCACCTTTTATTGGCGCTTAACTTAACTTCGCCTGTATTAATTACAAGAGTAATACAGTCCAGAATGCTTTGCAGTCGGATAAAGTAAATCCCCTACCGAGTAGGAAAAAGTATTTTGTAGTATGGCGGGTAGGAAGAAGTAGTAAAAATATCGTTATAATGAATTACAAATGATACATCAAGTTAGCAAATGGGTGTAGAAGAAGCCTTAGAGTTTGTAGATAACTTGGTTTTTCTCAAGACGGGAGAACATTTAGATAAAACTCAAAGGATTATCTTGAGTCATTTGTGGGAGGATGAAAAGCGGACTTACCAGGATATCGCCAACAACCTTCGTTATACAGAAGCGCATTTAAAAGCAGTTGGTGCAGAACTTTGGCATCTACTATCAAAAGTGCTAGGAGAGAAAGTCTCAAAATCAACCTTCCAAGGAGTGGTTCAGAGGTTTAGAGCAACTCAACAGTCGCAAAAAATCCCCGATATTCCAAATTTAGTGGGCAATGACGCTAAATCCCAAGATTTAGATTCTAGCTTTGTAGGACGCGATCGCCAAATAGCCGAACTCCACACCTTAGTCAGTCGGGGAGAAAAAGTTATCCTCATCCAGGGTGAAGGTGGTGTTGGCAAAACTAGATTAGCACGCAAATATTTTAAAAGTCAAAAATTTAATTTTGTCCTAGAACTGTGGATGGCCACAGAAATCCAAAACCTTACTCCTGTAGAGAGTGTGGTTGAAGAATGGCTACGGCGATACTTTAACGAAGAACCGGGAGGAGACTTTGGTATCAGCTTAGAACGACTACGGCGCAAACTCCGAGAACAAACATCTAAAATTGGGGTATTTATCGATAATCTAGAAACTGCTCTCGATCAAAATGGCAAGTTCCTAGAATATCGTCGCCCTTATGTTGAGCTATTAAGAGTATTAGCAGATTCGGATGTGCATTCAGTTACTTTAGTAACAAGTCGTGAGCGTTTGCGGGAGTCTAGTGTAGAGGTTTATCTCTATCCGCTCGAAGGTTTAGATGATGAAGCATGGCGAGAGTTTTTCAACAGTTGCCACATTAATTGTGATTGTACTATTCTCAGTGAAATGTGCAGAGCTTATGGAGGTAACGCCAAAGCAATGCAAATTATCCGAGGAGCAATATTGACTGATTTTTCTGGTGACATCCACGCCTATTGGCAGGAAAACTGTACAGATTTATTAATAGAAAGAGAGTTAAAAGATTTAGTCGCCAGTCAATTTAACCGTCTCCAAAAAAATGACTTAGAAGCCTATCGCCTCCTGTGTCGTTTAGGATGCTATCGTTATCAAGATATTCCTTCATTAGCTATCGAGGGAGTTTTATGTTTGCTTTGGGATGTACCAGAACAAAAACGTAGAGGTGTAATTAAAGCTCTGCAAGATTTGTCTTTAATAGAAGCGAAAAAAGGACAATATTGGCTGCACCCAGTAATTCGTGATGAAGCGATTAGTAGATTAAGATTAGTCAGTGAAGAATGGGAATTAGTAAACCGAAAAGCCGCAGAATGTTGGACGCAACGAGTTACAGCCATCACAAATATCACAGATGCTTTAACTGCTTTAGAAGCTTATTATCACTATGTGGAAATTAGTGATTTTGAGCAAGCTGGTGATGTAATTTTACAAGGGCGAGGTAAACAGTGGAGTATAGGTTTGCCTTTGGGTTGCTCGTTTTACCAACTGGGACTGCTCCAGAAAAACTTCTCTGTAATTAAACGGATAATAGACGATATAAAATCCCAAGAAAGACTAATTAGACTTTACAATATCCTTGGGTATACATATCGAATTATCGGTTGCATTAGAGAAGCTATAGAATGCTATGAGAAATCAGAAGAAGTATTAGGCAAATTAGATGTCAAGCAAACAAAAATATCTATTTTGTTCAATACAGGGCTTTGTAAACTTGAATTATGGGAAATAGAAGCAGCCGAAGATTGTTTCAATTCTGTTTGTAGCCTTGCTGAACAAAATAGCAACCTTGATGATTATATGACTTATGCTCAATGCTGTCTAGCTTTGATCAAATCACGCTCTGGTAGCAGAGAAGATGCTTTTAATCTTGCTGAAGTTGCCTTTTCTGCCATGTCATCATCAACTAGAGTGACTTTATGGGGAATAGGGCATAGTTTAGTAACTCTCTGTTTAACTTATAAAAATTTAGGTAATCTGAAAAAATCCTTTGAATTGTGCCAACGAGCTATATTTCATTCTGAACAAAACAACTTTACCCAAATTAAGGCGAAAGCTATAAGTTGTCTGGCTGAACTTTTTCGAGAACAGGGAGAATTTGCCAGAGCAATTTTTCATCACTCAGAAGCGATAGAAATTCTTGATAAAATTGGTGCTAAATCAGACTTAGCTGAGGCTTATTATCAGTTGGCATTGACTCATAAAAGAATGGGTGAAATTGATCAAAGTAGGGAAAGTTTTATGCAAGCGATGTCTGCGACGGGCTACGCCTACGCACTTTTTAACGAAATGCAAGCACCCAAGCAAGTTGAGAAGGTTCAAACAGCAATGGAGTGTTTTGGAAAATAAGCAATAATATTCGATTTGAATGCTTATATCATGTCCGGGTAATTAACCATAATAACCGGAACCCCACCCCGCAAAAGCTGCGCTTTAGCTCCCCTCCCCGCTTGCGGGGAGGGGTTGGGGGTGGGGTTCTTTTATTATGGGTGATTTGGCGGACATGATATTATTCCTATTTATATTTTTTCATCTTTAGCCTAAATCCCCGTTACAAAACTTAATTACGAATTACGAATTACGAATTGTTTTAACCATGTTCTCGAATCACCTGACTAAACTCATTGACTGCATCATACTGATCCGCCATACGTGAATACTGCGCCAGCAATTCTATATCTAAGTCTGCGAAAAAAGAACTTTGGGACACTTTTTCATATTCCTCATCTCGCAAACAATAGACGGAAAGTAGCCCATCTTCCCAAAACCAGACTTCTGGAACTTTCAGACGCTTGTATATCTCCAACTTATTAATGCCGCCACTAGTGACAGTAATTTCAATAATCAAATCTGGAATCGGTTTTTTAGCCCCAAAGTTATAAGACTCATCTGGTTCTCGTCGCGTACCATCTTTGCGTTTGCCGAGTGTAGCACTTCCTCTAACGTAGAAGCGAATTTTTTTTTCTCTCAGGTATGCCTCTAACAAACGACTTGTAGTACTTTTAGCATCTTCATGGTCATCGGAAACTGGGGACATAATTTCTAAAATTCCATCTAAATAAGTTAGTCGCGCACCTGTACCTTCTAGGTCTACATCTAGCTTTTCTAGTTGATCCCAACTGACGTTATACAGCAAAACATACGAAGTCTTTGGAGTGACAGGTTTGGCGATGACTGGGGAATTCATGGGGCGATCGCTCCTAGAGAGGTCTATAAGTATTACGGTATAGTAATTCTAGGCAAAATAAAGCGATCGCTCCTAGAGAGGTTTTATGTCCCTGACGCTTGAAGACTTGGAACAAATGCAGCAACAGCATCCCGACTTTCGCATGGAACTAGTCAAGGGTAATATTATTGTTATGAGTCCATCAGGATACGAATCAGATGAAGTCGCAGCTGAAATGGTAGCCCAGTTACGTAACTGGGTTAGACCGCGCAAACTGGGACGAACAGCAGCTTCTAGTGCTGGTTTCAGATTGCCAAATTCAGATTTGCGGGCACCGGATGCCTCGTTTGTTATAGCCGAACGCTTGCGTCGTAGTCCGAAGTCTTTTGCTCAATTGGCTCCCGATTTGACTGTAGAGGTGAAGTCCCCTAGCGATAATTTAGACGATCTCAGAGCCAAAATTCAAGAATTTCTGAGTTTGGGAACTAAGGTAGGAATTTTGCTTAATCCAGATGAGCGGATTGTTGAACTTTACAACTTTGGACAAGAGGCAATAATACTTCGTGATGGTGATATTTTAACAGTTCCCGAACTGCTCCCAGGATGGGAAGTACCAATTGCAGATTTGTGGCCTCCAGAGTTTGACTAGGATAGTGATAAAAAACACGGGGAAAAGTAACCCCTATTTTTAAATATGGGTCTAAATTCCCATTACAAAACTTAATTGCGTTAGCGTAGCGGTAGCGAGTCTGCGTACTCCTACAGGGATCTTGCTAGCAAGAGCATCTCGTAGAGAGCGTTATTACGAATTACGAATTACGAATTATTTAACCTTCAGGAGTTTAAAAACTACCGAATAGGGACGTGTTTTGGAATTAAAGAGTTTCTGGTCGTTTTCTGCAAGATGATATCGCTCTGTGGTAATTCTTGGTTCTTCAAATTCGTCCACAGAAAATCCTGCTGCCTTGAAAGCTTTCCAGTAATCGGAAAGAGGACGGTGAAACCAGATAAATGATGTTGTAAAATGGTTCCAAGGTTGGTCATTGCGTTGCGTCCTTTCAAAATAAGAAGAAGCCCAACTATAAAAAACTGTCCCATCCTCACTTACAGTCGTCGAGTTGCCTTGGGGAAAGCAAGGATGTGATACCAATTCTGTATGAAGATGCGCTAAACCATATTTAAGTACAAGAAAAAAGAAAGAGAAACGAACCGCAAAGGACGCAAAGGACACAAAGAAAGAAAGAAAGAAAGAAAGAAAGAAAGAAGTTAAAAGGGTTTGGCGCAGCCTCACAAAGAAATGGTATGAGAATACAAGGATTGCAATACCACTAGGCTTGAGAACACGATTGAATGCCCTGATTGCTCCTTCGAGATCAAGCAAATCCATAAGAACATAATTCGAGATGATCATATCAAATTGCTCATCTGCAAGCGACTTGAGTTCAGTGCATGAATCCAAATGAAAATCTATATCTAGATTATTTTGGCTAGCTCTGAATTGGGCAATTTCTATCATCTGAGGTGAAAAATCTATACCAGTTACACTGGCTCCCTTAAGGCAAAGCTGGCGTGCCAGATATCCTGTGCCACAACCAGCATCGAGAACAGACAATCCTGCAACATTACCAGCAAAACTCCATAGTACTGGATCTGAGTTTAGAATTCGATTGCTGTCGCCATCGTCGCCAACTTGAATATCCCAGTCTCTAGCTCTATTATCCCAGAGTTCAAGTATTTCTTTATCGTCCAAGTTTGCCATTATTTCTTCAGTCATATCTTCCTCCTGAAAAGAATAACTTAATTATTTTTACATAGAAATATGCTAAAATTTTGCTGTATTTAATACATAGCTGAATTGTGAGAGTAAACTCCAAGAGCAAATCTTACAATATAGCGATCGCTAATCCGAAAAAAAGGATAAAACTATCAAAATTTGGCAACTGCGATAGTGATTTAGTCCCCGATCAACTGAGGGGGGGTAGAATATACCTAATTTTCGTAGCTTTAAAAGCCAAACTATGACGATGCATTCTCCACTCCAACGTGCATTTACTAACCGCCGCGTCCTGAAAGTGATTAGCGGCTTGAATAACTTCGACGCTGGTAGCGTCGCTGCTACTGTTAAAGCTGCTGAATTTGGCGGTGCTACTTTTGTCGATATCGCCGCCGATCCAGCCTTGGTGCAGCTAGCTAAAAGTTTGACAAACCTACCAATTTGTGTTTCAGCAGTAGAACCAGAAAAATTTGTGCAAGCTGTCGCAGCAGGTGCTGATTTAATTGAAATCGGGAATTTCGATTCCTTCTATGCTCAAGGACGCCGCTTTGAGGCTCCCGAAGTGCTAGCGTTGACTAAGCAAACCCGCGCTCTCCTCCCGGAAATTACCCTATCTGTTACCGTTCCCCACATTCTGGAACTAGATCAACAGGTGCAGTTAGCAGAAGAACTGGTGAAAGCTGGAGCAGATATTATCCAAACCGAAGGCGGTACTAGCAGTAACCCAGTTCACCCTGGAACTCTAGGATTAATTGAGAAAGCTGCTCCCACCTTGGCAGCAGCTTTTGAGATTTCCCGTGTGGTGTCAGTACCAGTATTGTGTGCTTCAGGCATTTCTAACGTTACCGCACCATTAGCGATCGCGGCTGGTGCTGCTGGTGTTGGTGTTGGTTCCGCCATCAACCAACTCAATAGCGAAATAGCAATGATTGCGGCTGTGCGTGGCTTGGTAGAAGCCTTAGCGACTGCTAGCAACCGCGCGATCGCTTAGTACTTGATGAGGGGGATGAGGGGGATGAGGGGGATGAGGAAGTAATGGTAAAAATTTACTTCTTGTCGTGCTTTTCTCCCTCATCTTCCCCTGCTCAAGAACTGCTCCCTCATCTCCCCTCACCCCAAACAATCCTTCAACGCATAAATCACCTGGTCTTGCTGCTGTTGTGTCAGTTCTGGGAACATAGGCAAGGATATGACCTCATGGCAAGCTTGCTCTGCTATTGGTAAGTCCCCAATTTCATAGCCCAGACTTTGATAAACTGGCTGCAAATGTAAAGGGTGGGGATAGTAAATCATTGAACTCACGCCCTGTTCTTGCAATTGACTACGCACCCAATCTCGATATTTGGCGCTAGAACCATTTCGCCCTTCGCCTGATATGCGAATAGTGTATTGATTCCATACCCCAATACCCTCTGGTAATTCTTGGGGTGGGACAATCCCCGGAACTTGACTAAGAAACTGATAGTAATAGTTGGCGATATCTCGTCGGCGATCATTCCAAATATCTAAATAACGTAGCTTAATCTGCAAAATAGCTGCTTGGAGAGCATCCAAACGGCTATTTACACCGATTTCTTCATGTAAATATCTAATTCTACTGCCATGATCTCGTAGTATTCGCAGTTTAGTGGCGATCGCAGGGTCATTAGTCGTTATTGCCCCGCCATCGCCGCAACCACCAAGATTTTTGGTAGGGTAGAAACTAAAGCAACCAATATGTCCAATGCTTCCTACTTTTAGATTAGCCCACTTTGCACCTGTAGACTGAGCGCAATCTTCAATGATTGACAAATTGTGAGACTGAGCGATCGCCATCAATGATGTCATATCCACAGGTTGTCCAAATAGGTGAACCGGGATAATCGCTTTAGTTTTGGGTGTAATCGCCGCCGTTACTTGCTCCACATCCAAATTAAACGTAGTAGCGTCAATATCAACGAAAACAGGCTTTGCACCGACAGCGCTAATTACTTCAGATGTAGCAATAAAGGTGAAAGGCGTTGTAATCACTTCATCGCCTGCACCAATTTCCAAGACTCGTAACGCTAAGTAGAGCGCATCGGTACCAGAATTACAAGCCACACATTCAGTAACAGTATTATAAGCAGCAAACTGTTGCTCAAAGCCTTCAACTAAGGGGCCGCCGATATAGCGACCAGAAGCCAGAACCTCTAAGACGGCTGCACTTACTTCTGCTTCGATGGTGGTGTATTGCTGCTTGATATCAAAGGCAGGGATAGGATTTACACTTTGGATCATGAGTTCTTATTTTATTGGGAGATACAAAGGATGCACTTCGAGAGTCAATTTTTGCTAATTGAATTATTAATCAAAAAGGAGCTACTAAAAGACTATTGCCCAAGATACGCATCTATTAGGGTTTTTACTTAAATTGTGGCGCCAGAAACTACCGCACATTTAATTTACAGATAGTAGGCATACTAAGTGTTTGCCATGTTAAGGTTGTACCATTTTTGAATTTTGAATTGATAAAGGTGATATATATCAACCAAGATCCAACACCTCGGAGCAAAGTTCCTCTTGTGTGGGCTGCTTTGAGAAGAAAATACTAGGAGATAGAAAACCCATGCAGGAGTTGATCAAGCTGGATTTTGTGGATTTAGCTATTGCTGTGGGATTGATGGCGATCGCTATTGGTTTATCTGCCTGGGAAAAATTAGGACTAGAGTTAAACTTAGCCCTTGCTAGTGGGAGAACCATCTTACAACTACTTGTATTGGGATACATTTTAGATTTCATCTTGGCTTTGGACAATGCTTGGGCAGTTTTGGCGATATTAACAATAATGCTGACAATTACGGCGATTGTCGCACGAAATCGCGTTACTCCAAAAATTCCTTATGTATTGCCTTTGGTGTGGGGTGCAATTTTAATTAGTACCGCGCTGACAGTGCTTTACACCAACTTCTTGATCGTTCAACCAGACAGATGGTATGAACCACAGTATATAATTCCCCTAGCAGGGATAGTCTTAGGTAATGCTACCAATGCAGCTGCGATCGCAGGCGAACGTCTTGTCAGCACCATTAATTCCAGCCATCTCGAAATAGAAACCCATTTGAGCTTAGGCGCAACGCCCCAGCAAGCAGTTAGCCAGTATCGCAAAGATGCCATCAGAGCCGGATTGATTCCGACTCTCAATCAAATGCTCCTCATTGGTATGGTGGCAATACCAGGAATTACCACCGGACAGTTACTAGCTGGTGTCAAACCTCTGGATGCTGTATCTTACGAAATTTTGATTATATTCATGGTGGCTTTCGCTAATTTGTTGACAACACTTTTAGTCACGAAGGGGTTGTGTCGTCAATTTTTTAACTCCGCCGCGCAGTTGGTGAGGTGAAGAGTTAATCTACAATAATCAATAAAAAAAGTAATCCCGTCAAGGGATAGGGGATGTCTGGTAGTACATCCAAGGCGACTAATCCCTAATCCTACGGATGTCCATCCTGAATTTGGGGTAGCTTAAACCTAAATTTCAAACGTCTGACTATATTTGACTATGAGATTTGGAACTATGACGATACCTGTCGATTCCTTGCCGAAAACTTCTCAGCCGACTTTGCCAGTTGGTTGCTGGGAGAGTCCATTACGCTGACGGAGCTAAAACCCTCCGAACTCTCCCTCGAACCCATTCGTGCAGATGCCTTAATTCTACTTGAGTCTGATGATTCCGTCCTGCACCTGGAATTTCAAACCCGTCCCAAAGGGGATATTCCGTTTCGCATGTTGGATTATCGCGTGCGAGTTTACAGACGTTATCCTGACAAAAGGATGCGACAAGTTGTAGTGTATCTTCAGCCCACTGGCTCTAATCGCGTTCGGCAAACCAGTTTTTCCCTAGAGCGCACTCGTCATGAATTCGATGCAGTTTGCCTTTGGGAGCAACCCGCAACCTTCTTCCTACAATACCCTGGACTGCTTCCGTTTGCTACCCTCGGTCAAACAACTGATCCAGAGGCAACATTGCGCCAAGTTGCACAAACCATCAACCAAATTTCAGACCCAATAACCCAAGCCAATTTGACAGCTGCCTCAGCAATTCTTGCTGGGATAAAATTAGAAGAGGATGTTATTTATCGCTTATTGCAAAGGGACATCATGCAGGAATCTGTGATTTATCGTTCTATTCAAGAAGAGGCAGAAGCAAGGGCAGAAACAAGAAAGCAGCGAGAGATTGCTGTTAATCTTTTGCGCCAAGGAATAACAATCAACATTATTGCTTCTGCAACAGGCTTGTCGGTTGAGGAGGTGCAACAACTACAACAGCAGATTAGCGAATCTCCATAGACTTAAATAGAAATCGGGGATCTATATATTCCTAACTCCTCACTCCTAACTTTTCTACCCGCCTAAAGTCCGCGTATAAATTACCTGACCTTGGGAATCATAGAGAAAAAGGGACAGGTTAGCATTGTCACTAATTACAGCTAAGGCTTCCCGTAAGATTTGCAAGTGATTGGTAACATCAACAGCAGTCTTTGAGTTCGCAGAATAAGGATTAGCCAAGTTCTTTTGCCTTATTTGGTCATATTCAGGCGTTAACCGGACAATAATTCCTGCATTGTCTATGCTAAAGGTGCAAATCCGAATTCCATTAATACAGGTTTTATCCAAGTCAGTGCGGGTTTGTTGCAAATTAGTAACAACTTGTAGTTTTTCTTGTGCTTGTTTGAGGGCTGCTGAATAGGGTTTTATGAGAGACTGAGCCTGAGTGTAGTACAAACTATCTTGGGAAATCCGTTTAGCAGTTTGCAAAGCCTGATCCCAGTATGTCGCTGCTGCAAGCCATTGGTTTTGTTGCTCGTATACTTTGGCTTGCTTGGCAGTGCTAACGGTTTGTTGGTAGGCTTTAACAGCTAATCGTTCTTTAGTAGCGCGATCGCGTGCCGCTACTAACTTAGGTTTATAATCTACCAACAGCTTTTCGGCTTCTTGGTATCCAGGGTTAGTTAGGGGAATGCTATTCAAGGCATTAATGGCCACCAGCCAAGTAGACTGCACCTTTTGCCAGTCATTCAAAGATTTAGCAGTAGCTTCCCGTTTCTCGGCTGCATTAGCCACAGCTTTTGCTGCCCTTAGTTTTTTTAGCCATTTTTCCTCCGTAACTATCTGTTGATTTACAGCGTGCAAACGGACACGATAATTAAGTAATTTTCCTTGCACCAGTTCATAGAGTTCACTACTGGAACTTATAGTTTCTAGTGGCGCTATAGCCTGTCGCCATAAGTGTTGCCTAGCTTGTAATTCCTCTAGGCTATATGCGGGAGTTTGAACTTTTTGTGTCGCCAAAGATGCCGTCTGCAAAGCCTTGACCACCTGGCTGATTTTTTCTGACCGTCCAGACAAACTTGCTTTTAGTTCTTCTGACACCTGGTAACGAGGCGACCAACTAGGAATTGTGTTCAAAGCTGTACTGGCTGCCGCAAATTGTTGTTGTACAGCTACTAATTCTTTTTCAGACTTGGCGCGGCGCATCAGTTGCGGGGATTTTGTTTTTAATTGCTCGGCATTTTGTATTTCTTTACACTCAGACATCACACAAGGGCGAGTCAATAAGTAAGCACCACCGCCTAAGACTACAATTCCCACCAAAGCTGCACCCAGTAAGATGAGTTTGATTTGAGATGCTGGCTTTGAAGTCGGCAAATTCGGCGCATCTGCAAACGGGTCAAACAGTTCCTCCTCCTCAGCCTCATCGATTGATGGAGAATAGGTCAGAGCTGATGAAGAAATGGTAGAAAAGTATTGCCCCCCTGCTTCCCCTGCTCTCGCTGCTCCCCATCCCCCCGTCTGCTTCAGAGCCAAGAAACATTTCGCATAAGGGAGTTGTTCACCAAAAACTCTAAGGAAGCATTGCACTCGCTGCTCTCTATGGGGTGCTAGAGACAGAAGTACTTCCTCAATTACTGCAAAGATTATCTGAGCATCAACTATTACATCTGATTCGTGTTGCGTTAAAATCATTAGCTCGTCTTTATTGACGGCACACTTAACCTCGAAGACTTCAGCCGTTGAGACTTCTACAAGCAATTTTTCCTGCAAAGTTTTGGCTAAAAGCTGTAAATCTTCCTGCTGGACTGCTACTTTCATAGAGCTTTCCCGCTAAATTTCTATATTGTTTTGATTATCTTTAAGAGGATGAAATGAACTTTTTAGGTTGGTTGAATGCAAATGCACAGTTTAACCAACCACAGCCGGAAAATCTGAACGACCAACGTTCTAACACACATTCGGACTTTTCACCAAAAATTAAAAAAGCAATTATTGTTCGTGTCGCTACATTTTCACAGTGCTAGATGCAAAATTAAATAATCTGTCTTCAGATGTAAATTACAAATAAAAAATGGGAATAATAGAATTTTTGAGTATTTTAACTGCATTATTTCGGGACAATAAAATACACAGGAGCTAATGCTCTGCAAAATTCTAGTTGCACAGTTGTGACAAATTTATCCAAAGGTTAAGGAAACGATGCTAAGTCAGAGGGTTTTGACAGAAATGGTAGTTATCTTCTATGCTAGGAAACTTACTGAAGAGATTAATTACAGGTTGTGGCTCTAGTACCAACAGGTTGGCTATCAAAATTAATGTGCCTCATTTGCTGAATTCGATAAAATTGATCGGTGAAAAATAAATTTTTATAGCTGCCAAAAGCTTAATTCTGAAATAAAAGTGCTGCAAAATATTAACACAGCACAAAGCAAAGGCTGGGAAAGTGTGAATACAAGGTGTATCAATGGATTTATTAGAGTATCAAGTTAAAGAATGGTTTGGCAAGATAGGCATTCCTGTATTGCCTTCCCAACGAATTGACCATCCCACAGATTTGAAACGTTTAAAAATTCGCTTTCCAATTGTACTGAAATCTCAAGTGCATGGAGCGGAACGGGCAAAAGCAGGTGGAGTCAGGTTTGCGGAAACGACAATTGATGCGATAGCAGCTGCTCAAAATATCTTTAATCTACCAATATGGGGCGAGTTGCCAGAAGTTGTGCTGGCAGAATCGCAATACGACGCCAACCAGGAATTTTATCTCGCGGTGGTTTTAGATACTGCTGTTTGCCGACCAGTACTTTTAGGTTGCAAGGAAGCAGACATCGATTGGGAATCCGCTGGGGAAAGAATGCACCATGTTGTTGTGGAACAAGAATTCTCGCCATTTTATGCCCGACGACTGGCTTTGAAAATGGGTTTGCAGGGGACGCTGATGCAGTCTGTAAGCTGCGTTGTCCAAAAGATGTACCAGTTATTTGTGCAAAAAGACCTGGATTTAGTCGAAATCAATCCCTTGGCAGTCAGTGCTACTGGTCAAGTTATGGCTCTTAATGGTAAAGTCAGGGTCAACGAACGGTCGATCAAGCGTCATCCCGACCTCGCTGAAATGGCGGCAAAAATCATCAGCCGTCATCCCAGTACTGAGATCGATGGTATATCGGGCGACTGGGATGGTGTGAAAATGCACGGGAAAATAGGTATTTTAGGTAATGGTACTGGTTCGGTGATGGCAACTTTGGATTTAGTCGCTAATGCTGGTGGCAATCCAGGTCTTTGTTTGAATTTACGTCATGCTTTCCTCACAGATACTACACCAACTACTTTCCGCGATCGCCTAGAGACAGGTCTAAAAATCCTGGAGGCTGATAACAGCATTCAAGTAATATTAATTAACTTTCTGGGTAGCATTCCTCAAACTGAAGAAGTGGTTGAAGTTATAGCCAGAGTTGTGCAGCAAGACAAGAGCGAACTTCAATCACAGGTTGTACATTCTAATGGTAGTAAAAGTCGGCGAGAGCAGAATTTTAGGCCCTTAGTTGTCCGTCTTGCTGGTTCTGAATTTAATGCTGCTAGAAAGTATTTAGCAACACTAAAAACCCACAGCAATGCGCTCCTCGTGGTAGAAAATTTAGATGAGGCAGTAGCGGCAGCAGTTCGTCTGGCTAAACCAACGGCTAATAAGAGGTAGTGAGTGTCACTTCGTTCAAATTTCAAATTCAAAAATTATTAATTTTTACTGCAAAGCGTAAATTTTTGAATTAAACACCCAAAACAAGTAACCACTAACTTTTGGAAACTAACTAATAGTGCATTCCAACTTAATATTTCTACCTAGAGGGGGGTTTTCCGAGTTTTGGAACACTCAGCCTCAAGGCTAGTTTTTGGAATTTCAGTAAAAATTGAACCAATACGACACTATAAATATGTCGTTTTTATGCCCAGTGGTCTAAGGCACTGGATTGCCAAACTTACGGTAATTTTTTATGAACCTAACGCCAGACAGCAAAGTGTTAATTCAAGGCTTTTGTGAATTTATATCAGGCACTCATGTTGCTCAAATGAAAGCTTATGGTACGAACTTGGTAGCTGGTGTCAATCCTGGATGTGGTGGACAGGAACTGCATGGACTGCCAGTATTTGACTTAGTAGAGGAAGTAATAGAACAATTTGGGGTAATTGACACAACAATTATCTGTGTAGATCCTTACGACGTGCTAGATGCGGCATTAGAAGCGATCGCATCTCATATTGGCCAAATTATTATTATCACTGCTGGCGTGCCGCCTTTAGATATGGTGCAATTACTCCGCAAAGCCGAAGCCTGTGAAACTTTGGTAATCGGCCCCAACAGTCCTGGGATCATTGTGCCAGGAAAAATTCTTTTAGGTACTCAACCTAGCGAATTTTATACCCCTGGGGGAGTGGGGATCGTTAGTCGTAGTAGTACGCTCACTTATGAAGTTGCTTACGAATTAACAAAAGCAGGTTTGGGGCAGTCGATTAGTGTCAGTATTGGTAGTGATGCGATCGTCGGTTCCTCCTTTCTCCAATGGCTGCAAATTCTCGATGAGGATGAAACTACAGAGGCGATCGTTTTAGTCGGTCAACCTGGCGGTGGTAGTGAAGAAGCAGCAGCCCGGTACATTACTGAGGCAATTGATAAACCAGTAATTGCCTACATTGCAGGTAGACTTGCACCACCAGGAAAAACTTGGCGTCAAACTGGGACTTTAGCAACAGTTATCGGACGCGATCCTAACTTTGGCACAGCCCAAAGTAAATTAGCTGCTTTAAAAGAAGCGGAAGTTCCAGTCGCTGAACGTCCTTCTCAGATTCCAGAATTATTGAGAAAGGAGATTAGCTAATTACAAAAAGCGAAGCAATAATCGAGCTGCATCTGCTCTAATGCATGAGAATGGCGATCGCCTCAAGGCAATGATAATTACATCAGCCATAATATAGCGATCGCTCAGGGGCAAATTTTCTTAGAGGAAAGTAGGCGATCGCCACACTTAGGGCATCTACCATTAAACATTTTGAGAAAAGTTTGTCACCTGAGCTTTCATACTTGCAAAAAACGTAATTTATCACCAGCGCCTAACTATGATGTGAAGTCACGAGTGGCGTAGGGCAAAAATCAAATATTTAGATCACGCAGAGCCAGACGAATTTGCTCCAAACGCCTGCGATTAACACCAAGATCCGACTCTCCCATGCGAGCTGCGGAGCGCACATGAATTACTGACTCATTGGGAGGGAAATAAAACTCTACATCATCAATAAATTTGAAGATGCGACTTTTAGAAAGAGCGTGGATGTAATTATCTGTCTGTTCTATAACTTCTGTGCGTGGAACAACGGTGAGAGTTTTTAGTAAGGTTTTTCGTGCTGCATTGCGATCTATATGGTAGGCAATTGGGTCAATGGCATGTTTGGGATCACCATCTTGACTCACAACACAGTTGTCTGAAGGCGGACATGAACTAAGATGACCATTATCAACTCCCAAAGCAGAAAAGGCAGCCCAAGCGGCGTTAGGAAGTATTAAACTATTAATCAAAGTTAGCAATATTACAAAAGCGATACTCCGCAGGAGTCGCTGCGCGAAGGCTGTTAGCAGATGAAACATTATAAATTCACTCCTCAAGGTTTGAATAGCAGACAATCTCTAAATATTGAATCGGTGTTCTAGTGGTCTGTCTCATTAAATATCATAGGTAAACTCATTCTTAATTTTTCTTTTTTTGCGACGGACACTTTCCTCAAGTCGGGAAACCCGCCCACGCAAGTGTCCTCCTCTTTGCGTCTTTGCGGTTCTTTCTCAACTCCCTCAAAATTAAAGTCTTTTGATTTTTGACTTTTGCTTTGCGGTACTAGTAGAGTATCACTCCTTGGTTATAAGCATTTACAAAACTCGTGTAGTCATACTCAACTTGAGTTGCATAATCCACTGCAAAGTTAACAATTTCGTCTTTGAATACAGCCTTGTTACCGTTGACAATATCAGTCACTTCTTTGTCAACGCTTACGGGAATAATCGCAGCATCATAGTCTTTATCAGAGATTGCATGGTTCTTGGCAACGACTTTCCCCGCATATCCCATCGCATCCATGAATTTTGACTTAGTGGTTAGCAATGTATAGTCAAAGTCCACTTGGTAGGGTGATTTTTCATGTACCATAAAGGGGATGCTACTGACCATAGTGTAGCCAACCAAGGGGTCAGTATTGGAGAGCATTGCTTTAGTGGCGATTGCCACCCTTGCGCCTTCTTGGTTCCCGTAAACTGAAGTTGGCAGCAGACCTGGAACTGCGATCAGCTGCGGTGGGCGGAACGCCATCGCAACTGTGCTACTACCTTCCTGCTTCATCTCCAAAATGCGATCGTCGTCGGTTGCTAAACTTGGGCCCTCAATCAGTAAGTAATATCGGTACTTACCAAGATTACCAGTCCCTGAACCTAATTTCAGTCGAATGTCTTTGAGGGTGTAGTAAGTATTGCTATAGCGTTTACTGTTAGGAATTGAGGCAATGTAGCTACTCATAGCCCCAGCAATGTCTGAATAGGTGCTGTTGGATACAGGCTGGAGTTTCGAGGTTGTCTGGAAGACTCTATTGTTACTATTATTTAAGTGCGTGTACTTACTTAGCAAGCTAGAACGGTTCTTGTTTGATGTTTTTTGAATCAAATCTTTGACCACACCGTTTGTATTGCTGGATTCCAAACGGTATGAAAGTTCGTCGTTGGTTCCCTTAAAGTCACTCATCTTGTTCAGATAAGTATCCAAGAAATTCCGAACAATATCCTGAGCATCACTTGAGCTAAGACCGTTTTCTCCAGCTGCCAACAAAATGGACACTGCCATCCGTCGCAAGTCCCAAACGTAGGGGCCAAGATAGGCTTCATCAAAATCGGTGGTGTCAAAAACGTTGTTGTCATTGCTATCTCTCATCCCGCCAAGATTTTGCAGATGCATATCTCCCTGTAACCAGATGGCTGAAGTTGAAGAATTTACAAATCCTGAACTTGGCAAGGTCTGCATATCACGATAAAAAATGTGATCTGTTCCCCGATAAAAGGTGAAAGAGCTAGCTTTCATCTTTTGCATCTTCGTTGCCAGTTCTTGAGGCAATTGAGAAGCAAAGGGATGATTGTATTGGTAAATTTCATTCTCTACCCAAGTTGAACGGAGAGTTGCAGCTTGAACTGGAGATGCAAACCCCAAAATTAAAATTAAGACAACTACAATTGCAGATATGTGTTTGGACATGACAGTCGCTTAGGCGTAAAAAAATGGACTCTTGTTAGACTTGTGTAGAGACAATCATCCAATAACAATTCTTTTACCACCTTGAGCCATAGCTTAGAAAGTAAATTAAAGTACAATGCAACAACTATTTATAGCAAAGAATTCAAAAAGGTAAAATTATAAAGAACCGTCAGAATGTAATCATGTCAGCTATTCAAACAACTGTGGTTCTTGCGATGACGGCCGATGGAAAAATTAGCGCCGTAGATCCTAAAGCGCCTCGTGATTCCGATCCAGTTGATCAAGCACACCTAGAGTATCAAGCCTCCCTTGCCGATTTAGTCCTGGTAGGAGCAGGGACGATTCGGGCTGAGGGGGGAACCTATACAATTCGCAATCCCGAACTGTTGGCAGCACGCGAAGTTCGAGGTCAGTCTCCTCAGCCCATTACCTGCGTTGTCTCAGGTTCCCTTGACCTATCGCTGGACTTGCCTTTTTTAAGCCAGGACATTGAGCGATGGATATTTACAACACGGACTGGTTTGAAGCGTAATTCTGATGCAACAAGCTTGCAAAAGCTGGCTGAATTAATCGATTTGGGAGAGACAGACCTAGACTGGGATCGAGCCTACAGCTTGATGGCAGAGCGGGGTATTCACAAAGTCATTGTTTTGGGAGGCGGTTCTTTAACAGCGGCTCTAGTAAAGGCAGGGCGAATTGACGATTGGTGGTTGACAATTTGGCCCGTCATTTATGGAGGAAAGCACGCCCCTAGCCCAGTGGAGGGAGAGGGTTTTCTTCCCCAAGCTGCTCCTCATCTCCAACTCATCGAAACTCGTCAGGTTGGAAGTCAGTTGTTTTTACACTACCGCACACTCAATTGAAAATGCGCTGTTATTGTTGATACTAAAAAGCGCCCTCCCTTTTGGGAGAGCGCTTTTTGATTTAGTTAATGCTTCAGAATTAACCGTTAATAGCAGGAGCGCTCATAGCCACAGGAGCAACATCACCAGCAGCCAAATCTAAGGGGAAGTTGTGAGCATTGCGCTCGTGCATTACT
>NZ_JAIVFQ010000106.1 GCF_020829495.1 Nostoc favosum CHAB5714
GTTGTCCAATACTCTGCCCTTAGTTTTTGCACCCGTTCGGTATATTTTTCGCTGGCGTGCAATGTTTTTTTTTACGCGTCAGATTCAGTTTTTGTGTGATTCTGCCCATTGTGGAACGACTTATTTTTAACTGAGTTTTTTGTTCTAATTGCTCACACAATTCCACTAATGTAGCATCATTATCTGACTCTACTAATAACTCTACTAATGCCAGTTGCTCATGATTGAGTTTCGGTTTTTGACCTCCACCCCGAGGCTTTGCCTCAACTGTTCCACTGTTACGGTATCGTCTGAGTAAACTTTGAACAAAACTCAAGCTGACACTAAATCTTTTTGCCAGTTGTCGTTGAGAGCCTTCTTGATTGTTATGTGCGTTAATTACTTTTTGGCGCAGATCGCTGGAGTAAGGTTTCATTCCACAGGTACTTAGACTTTAATATACTCCATTATCCTACAGTGTATTTGACTCAAGTAGGAACCGCTATAAAAGAGTAGGGGAAGCAAATCCCATGCCTTTTTCAAGTCTTCAGACCCTATTGAGCAGGAAAGCACCGGGTTATTTGCAAAAGTGGACACATCTAAATAAATATGGCAGAACTGGGCATTTTGTACTCCCTACAGAACTGACTGCTCATATTCCAGCGCCCTAATATTGTTACAGTCGATCAATTATCTTGGCATTTTCTGGCAACTTGGCGTCTCGTTGCCCAGCAGCACGCGCCCAAGCAGTGAACAAACCAATGGGAGTATTTAATAAATCTACAAGGGTGGCTTTACCCGCGATGCCTGCGGTGGTCACTGAGCTTTGTCGTTCGCGCAGCGTCTCGTAGAGAAGTGCGGGCTGCGCCAACGCCTTTTTCATATCCCTTGGTATTTCCTTTAATAACCAACGTGCCAAACGATAGCCGCATTCTTTGAGTGTAATATCTCGCATCAAATCTACACCGTGCAGTTCGTGTAGATAGCGATTTGAGCGTCCATAGCGCCGCCATTGACTTTGCAGTTCTTTAAGTGTATTGCGGTGGCGGTGCTGAACGATCGCATTCGGGGCAAATTCCAAACGCCCGATGTTTTCCCCCAAAATCCGCCAGCAAATATCGGCATCGCCACCAGTGGTAAGATAGGGACGAAATAAACCCGCTTTTTCTAAGGCATTGCGTCGAATCGCTAAATTAGCGGTTTGACCATAGGGACGAAAGGAATGGTTAAGGGTATGCTTTTGCGACAAAGTTTCTTGACGGTCTGCGTGCTGTTCTAGCAGAGTTATGCCTGGTAGTGCCAAAATTTCACCAGCGACAATTACCACTTCTTTGTTGACAAAAGGCTGAATTAATGTATGTAACCATTGCGGTTGTGGACGACAATCTGCATCAGTAAAAACGATAATTTCACCCGTAGCGGCGCGAATCCCAGTATTACGAGCAGAGTATGAGCTTTGAATTAGGTTTTCGCTCAATGGGCGGATTGTGATGGGGCAATTTTCGGCAGATGTTTTAAGGATGGTGAGAGTGCGATCGCTACTATTATTGTCCACTAACAAGTACTCTACCCGGTCTTTCGGGTAAGTTTGAGACAACAGACAATTGATTAACTCTGGTAAATCCGCCTCACCGTTATAAATAGGAACAACCACCGACACCATTGGTAAAAAGCTGGTGGCGGTGGTTGCATCAACTGGCTGATGATTCATAAATCTGAGATTTGGGAGATGGGATTACTAGCTAGTATTCCCAAACTAAAATCCTGGAACGGTATATCAAGCAGTTTTCTTGACACTCCCCGCAGCTATTGCCGAGGGGATTCTTGGTTCAACGAGTCCACTTAACCTAGACCCCTTGCGGTATCTAAGCCTCCTTGTGGTTCTCTCCCCTTCGCGCAGCGTCTCGAAGAGAAGCTTTAACTTTCGGTATGCCCTACCGTAGTTGCATTACTGCAAAGTTTGTTTGAAGTTTAATGCTGGTCGTCTAGCTCCCATGTTCGCGTTAGCGTCTCGTAGAGAAGATTTTACCTATTCCTGGGATGTTCTAGAACTGTGGAATAGAACCCTATATCTTCAATTGTCAAGGTTCAGCGTCTACGTGTTAGGTAGCAATAGGGTTTTTTAAATGGTTAATTACCCTTCCACTACAGTAACTATACCACATTACACTGAGGGCTAAAGCCCAAAAGCTAAGGTTTTCACCCCGGTTTACACGAAATACGCAACTACATTGCTTTTTCTCCGGGGTTTTCAACCTACCCTTTATAAACACCTGGCAACAAATCACTGGCGTCAATCTAAAATTTCAGTTTATCAGCGCGGCTCATGGGTCGAGTGGGCTGATTTGCTGGCGGTTGGGCAAAGTTGTTATTTGATAAAATTGCGATCGCACGGGCATATTGCGGATCACTCTTAGTTCCGATTAAATCTGGATTAGAAGCCAACTGCCGCTCTTGTGCCTCTGTCAAGTCTAGCTTGATATCTGGGGCAATCCCTTTATGGTTAATATCCGTTCCCGCCGGGGTGTAGTAATGGGCAATGGTGACAGCCAAGCCGGAACCATCTGCGAGTTCATGAACCGACTGCACTAAAGCTTTACCAAAGGTTTGACCACCTATGACTACCGCCCGCTTATTATCCTTGAGTGCCCCTGTGAGGATTTCGCTAGCACTAGCTGAATTACCATCCACTAAGACCGCCAAAGGACGATTTGTTAGAGCAGTGCGATTGGCTTTAGTTTCTTCAGTCCCGCCCACACGGTCTACTGTCTTGACAATGCCGCCGTCATTATACCACATCCGGGCAATTTCAATGCTCGCCTGTAACAACCCGCCAGGATTTCCCCGCAAATCCAAGACATAAGAATCAACTTTCTTAGTGTTCAAATCGCGGATGGCTCGTTGCATTTGTTCTGCGGCATGAGCGCTAAATTCTCGCAAACGGATATAGCCAACGCGGCGATTCCCTTCTTGCTTGAGGGTATAACGTACCGTTGGCACTTCAATATTTGCCCTTGTTAACTTCAAATCAAAGGCAGTTTGCCCCGCCCGTCCCAGCTTTAGCTTGATGGCAGTACCCGCTTTGCCACGAATTAGCTTAGAAGCATCATCCACTTTCATTTTGAGAGTGGGTTTGCCGTCAATTGCTAAAATTTCATCGCCTGCTTTGATCCCAGCTTTCAGTGCTGGAGAATTTTCTATGGCTTCGACAACAGTGAGGCGCTGAGTTTTTTCGTTCACTTCCATCCGAATGCCAATACCAGAGACTTCCCCAGATGTTTGGCTAGTCAGAGCTTCAAACTGTTTGGGGTCCATGAATCGAGTGTAAGGATCTCCCAACTTTTGTAAAGCTTCGCGGATGGCAGTATAAGCTTCTTCCCGAGAAGAATAGTCTTTGCTCAACAGGCTTTGCCTGGTTGCTTGCCAATCTTGTTGATTAAATTTGCCATCAACATATTCATGATTCACCAGTTGCCATACTTGGTCAACTATCACTTTCGGGCTGTCTTGTAGGGCTAGAGCGGCACGGACACCACGAGTCCAAGCGGTGCCGAACAAAGACATAGTAGCAGTAGTGGCGATCGCTCCACCAATCAAGGCTACTTGGAGCGGCGAGTAACTTTTCGCAGATTGGTTCATGTATATTAGCTGGAATAATTGTGTTATTGACAGTTTAGCAATCAGGCTTTCAAGAGACTTTTAAGTTTTTATACCCCAAACTAAGCTCTGCTCCCTTCATCATTTTTATCGTTGAATGATGCCGAAAATACTGCATTCTTAACAACCATTTCTCAGTTTGTTAGCCTTCTCCGGAAGGCTATACTGAACATGTGACACTTTGATCAGCGTCATTTTTGTACTTATTCATTACTTTTATAACATAGCACTTTGATTACTGAATTGCAGTACTGTTAGACAGCCATTAAATCAGCTTTTCTTACCTAAGTCATGAAACGTAAATTTACCATCAAATCGTTAATTTCTATTAAAAAAAATTTTGCTAATCTGTGGCAATCGTTACAAAAACTAACTGGTGGATTGTACTTTGTTTTGGGCACTTGGCTGATTTTTACCACTATAACCTTAGTTTTTGCTTCTTCGCAGCCAGTAGATGCTTTCTTTGTGCTTGGTGGCAGTATTCGTCGAGAAACTTATGTTGCCCAACAAGCAAAACAATACCCGCAAACCCCAATTTTAATTTCTCATGGTTCCCCAGACCCTTGTATATGGTTAATTTTTCAGGCGGAATTAGCAAGGTTACAAAACGTTTGGTTAGAAAACTGCGCGAATTCTACCTTTGAAAATTTTTATTATGGTATTCCAATTTTGCTACGTTGGGGAGTGCATAAAGTCATGTTGATTACCTCGCCAAGTCATTTACCCAGAGCCAAATGGATGGCACAGATTCTCTTGGGCGCTCATGGTATTTGGGTAGAGACAGAAATTGTTGAGGAGTTGGGTGTTCCTGGTAATAGTGAATCTTGGGCCAAAACTGGATTAGATGTAACACGCAGCTTATTTTGGGCGATTGTAAGTCAAATTATTCAACCGCAATGCTCAAATGTAACAAGACTTACCGAAGTAGATATGCAAGCTTGGGAGAATCGAGGTTTTCATTGTGAACACCAAGGCGGGTTGAGGAAATAAGGGGGATGAGGATTTATTAGAGGACTATAATGCTACTCCGTTTTTGGTAGCATGATAACACGGTTATCATGTTAATTATGATAGTATCATTTAAGGATCAAGGAACCGAAGATATTTTTGATGGCAATGACTCAAAGGAAGCTCGAAAGCAATGTCCTATATACTGTTGGGAAGTTGCCCGTCGAAAATTAGATCAACTTAATGCAGCGTTATCTCTAGATGACATTAAAGTTCCACCGGGTAACAGGTTAGAAGTACTAAAAGGCACTCGTAAAGGTCAGCATAGCATTCGGATTAATGACCAATATCGAATTTGCTTTATATGGACACTCCAGGGTGCATCAGAAGTTGAAATAGTCGATTACCATTAGGAGATAACAATAGATGAGAGTTCCAAAGTATAGACCCCCATCACATCCAGGTGAAATATTACTTAAAGATTTTCTAGACCCAATGGGAATAACCCAAAGAGAACTTGCAGATGCACTTCACGTTCCTTATCAGCGAATAAATGAGCTTGTAAATCAAAAGCGAGGTATTACACCTAGTACGGCAATAAGGTTATCAAAGTTTTTTGGAAATAGTTCAGAGTTTTGGTTAAACCTCCAACAGAATTGGGAACTTTACCACGTTCTTAAGGAAGAAGAAGAGGAGCTAAAAAGTATTTTGCAATTTAGAACCACGAAGTAGCGATCGCCTGGAAAATTGGGTGATGCATCCAAGGGAGAATTAATGTAAAATTTCCCAATCTTGGAGCATCGAAATAGCATCTCTATACAAAGACAAATCCACCTGATGAACTTCTATTCCCTTCCCGATTCTTTGTAGAAGAGTGATTGTTAAATTTCCTCCCAAGTGTTCACGGAACTCGGTAAGCCCCCTAAATAGACAATGCGGATGATCTAGCTGATCTAATTGTTCTGTCAGTGCTGATACATACAAGGTAAAGCCTAATTTCTTGAGTGTACTTAGAACCCTTTGCCACTCAGATTGTAAGAGTTGCCCTGTTAAATATGAATAGGTCGTATCTAAAGCAATGCCGATCGCTACAGATTCACCATGACGTAGGCTGTAATTAGTTAAATGCTCTAGTTTGTGAGCAGCCCAGTGTCCAAAGTCCAAAGGACGCGATGAACCCATTTCAAAGGGGTCGCCGCTACCAGCAATATGCTCTAAGTGCAATTGGGAACAGCGATAGATCAGCCTTTCCATTATGTCCATGTCTCGATTAGCCAATTTATCGGCATTAGACATAATGAAATCGAAGAAATCTATCGTAATTTTGAAGTGTGTTTACTTGAATTTATAAACTTAAAAATCACATCTATTAAAAACTTTATTGATTGCCTAAACTTTATATTTAAGATTGCTATGGATATCATTTATGGATATCATTATTACATTAAATTATAATTTTATTCCGTCAAAAAATTTGATGCTTTATCTAATTGAAATGGTATCTTTACAGTATCTTATTGAAAGTCAGGATATTTTTATAGATTCAGTGAAGTTATGATTTCAGTAGTATATTATCTAGCTGCTTGAATCACAAAGTATCAAGTTTAGTGCTAGATTTTATACTTGGTTGCCACAAAAAAGTTGGGCAACTTCTCCTGAAATTCATCATGAGTAAAGTAAACGAGTTACTGCATCACTGGCTGTTAAAGTCTGTTTCAGAGAAAGCTTTTGCTTGGCTGGA
This sequence comes from Nostoc favosum CHAB5714, assembly GCF_020829495.1. Classification (GTDB taxonomy): domain Bacteria; phylum Cyanobacteriota; class Cyanobacteriia; order Cyanobacteriales; family Nostocaceae; genus Nostoc; species Nostoc favosum. The sequence continues at coordinate 6,326 of NZ_JAIVFQ010000106.1, forward strand.
ACAGAAGCGATCGCAGATTGCTAGCGGCGCTGCTGAGAGAGTGTTTTTTACGGCTTTTAGTGCTGTGCCGCGTTATCTAGGTAAACAGGATTTGCAGCTAACATTCCAGGACTTGGAAGCAGCAGAGGATGTGATTCCCGGTTGGTATCCTGGTCATTGGAGTGTAGATCAAGCAGGTCGTACACTCTTGCTTCTAGCTTTGCCCCATGATGATGCTGAGGGCTATGTGCGATCGCTTGATAAATTCTTCTCCACTGCCGATATGGGGGAGTTAGTTGTCCTTTATCAAAGTTTGCCGCTATTACCACATCCAGAGTTACATCGCCATCGCGCTGCTGAGGGAATTCGCAGCAATATGAGTAATGTATTTCAAGCGATCGCACTACGAAATCCTTATCCAGCAGATTATTTAGATGATGCTGCTTGGAATCAGATGGTGCTAAAAGCTGTGTTTGTCGGCAGTCCGTTGCATCTAATTTGGGGACTAGATCGGCGTGCTAATCCAGAATTGGCGAGGATGTTAGCAGACTATGCCCATGAACGTTGGGCAGCTAAACGCTCAGTTACGCCAGAACTTTGGCGATCTGTAGGACGGTTTGCGGATAGTGCAATCATCACAGATTTGGAAAAAGTACTGGCTAATGGGGATATACACGAGCAAGAAGCAGCAGCGTTAGCTTGTGCTGAGTCTGCTTTACCCCAAGCGCAAGCATTACTTTCCCGTTACCCAGATTTACAGTCATCCATTCAAAAAGGTAATCTGACTTGGAGCAGTTTTAGCCGCGATGGTCTTTTTGTTTACAAATGAAAGGGAGTGGGGAGTGGGGAGTGGGGATGAGGGAGATGAGGGAGATGAGGGAGATGAGGGGGAACAAGGAAAATAACCAATGCCCCATGCCCAATTCCCAATGCCCCATGCCCAATGCCCCATGCCCAATGCCCAATGCCCAATGCCCAATTCCCAATGCCCAATTCCCAATCATTAAAACCATGATGTTCATCGATCCTCACATTCACATGTGTTCGCGCACTACTTACGATTACTTAGTAATGCGGGAATATGGCATTGTCGCCGTTATTGAACCAGCCTTTTGGTTAGGACAACCGCGAACAAACGCTGGCACATTTAAAGACTACTTCAGTAGTCTTGTGGGCTGGGAACGGTTTCGTGCTAGTCAATTTGGCATCCAACACTACTGCACAATCGGCCTCAATCCGAAAGAAGCTAACAATGAGGCATTAGCAGCAGAAGTTATAGAACTGCTACCACTTTATGCCTGTAAAGAAGGTGTTGTTGCTATTGGTGAAATTGGCTACGACGACATGACAGAAGCAGAAGATAAGTACTTTTGTCAACAGTTAGCATTAGCCAAAGAACTCGATATGTTGGTGCTAATTCATACGCCTCATCGCAATAAAAAGGCGGGTGCTAGTCGGAGTATGGATCGCTGTATTGAATATGGCTTAGATCCTTCACAAGTAATTATTGACCACAACAACGAGGAAACCGTTGAGGAAGTATTAGGACGGGGTTTTTGGGCAGCTTTTACAATTTATCCACAGACGAAGATGGGTAACGCCAGAATGGTTGAAGTTGTCCGTAAATATGGACGTGATCGGATCATTGTAGATAGTAGTGCTGATTGGGGTATTAGCGATCCTTTAGCAGTCCCGAAAACGGCTCAGTTGATGTTAGATAGGGGTATTCCTGAAGAACATGTACGAGCAGTTTGTTATGAAAATGCCCTAGCTGCTTACAGTCAAACTGGGCAGATGCAAGCATCAGACTGGCTCAATCCCCAATCTATCGATCAGCGTCAGTTGTTCAATGGCAATTCTGTGTTGCGGGGACAAGAACCAGGAATCAAATCAGTTTCAGATTATGTGTTGATAGAGTAGAAAATGGGGAGAGACGCGATTAATCGCGTCTGTACTAGGGAGTGGGGAAGAGGAATTGTATAAATATCTGATTCATTTTTAATATGCGTTTTTTTGAAAAATTTATTAGGCACGGAGGAAAATAAGTGAATGTTGCAAGCTTAAATTTTCAAAGCTGGCGGGGTTATCTGGAATTGATGCGTCCTGCTAATATTGTTACTGCTTGGGCGGATATTCTTGTTGGCTTTGCTGCTTCCGGCGCTGGGATTATTTTGGCTCAATTAATCAATGGAGAAGCAAGTTTTACCATACTAATTCCATTAGCTTGGTTGTTATTGGCTACAACTGGTTTATATGGCGGTGGTGTAGTTTTTAATGATGTTTTTGATGCTGAATTAGATGCAAAAGAGCGACCAAATAGAGCAATTCCCAGTGGTCGCGTATCTCGTCAAAACGCTACTTTATTGGGGAGTATACTGTTTGCGATCGGGATTATAGCTGCTTTTCAAGTATCGTTGGTGAGTGGTGCGATCGCTATATTGATCACTCTTTCATGCCTACTGTATAATTCACTCGCCAAACATCATCCTTTTTTTGGCCCTTTAAATATGGGTTTGTGTCGTGGCAGTAACTTATTATTAGGTGTAAGTGCTCTACCCGCAATGATAGGAGAACGTTGGTATTTAGCGCTGATTCCTATTTTTTACATTGCTGCTATTACCGCAATTAGTCAGGGTGAAGTTCACGGAGGTAAGAAGATTACGGGAGTACTCGCATTACTGCTGATTGCAATAGTTTTGACGGCAGTTTTAGCTTTAGGATTATTAGGAGACTATGCAGCGATCGCAGCACTACCATTTGCTGTTTTATTAGCTATTCGAGTAGTGCCTAATTTTATCAAAGCTGCGCGTGAACCAGTAGCCGAAAATATCCAAAATGCCGTGAAAATAGGCATTTTATCTCTAATAGTTTTAGATGCAACTGTTGCATCTGGTTTTGCTGGTTTGTATTACGGCTTATTCATTCTAATTTTGCTACCATTTTCTATGAAGTTAGCAAAAGTATTTGCTGTTACTTAAATTTGAATGTATACACCCAGTAATACCATAAATCAGTTGTATGGGCGCAAGATGTGCGCCTATACAACTGAATATGTGGCAGGTATTTTGTGAAATAGTATAAGCCAAAGAAATTACATATACAAGGAATAAAGCTAGAAAATGAAAATTACAAAAAACAATAATCACTTAACTTATTGCAGCAATATTCACCCTGGTGAAAGTTGGCTAGAGGTTTCCGCAAATTTAGAAAAATATGTTCTCAATCTCAAATCACGTTTATCACCAACAGCACATTTTGGTATTGGTTTAAGATTAGCAGATGCAGCTGCCAAAGAGCTGTTACAAAATAATAACTTGGCTCAATTCCAAGCGTGGCTTAGTCAAGAAGATTTATACGTTTTCACTTTAAATGGATTCCCTTATGGCGGATTCCATCGACAGGTAGTGAAAGATCAAGTTTATGCACCAGATTGGTCTACACAGAAACGAATAAATTATACATTAAATTTGGCACAAATTTTAGCTACTCTATTACCAGAAGGACTTGATGGCGGGATTTCTACGCTGCCATTATCCTATAAACCTTGGTGGGAAAAAGACCAAGCAACTTTCGAGACAGTTCTGAAAAAGAGTTGTTTAAATATAGCATCAGTTGTTGTAGAAATGATTCGCATCTGCGAAGAAACAGGAAAGATACTCCATATTGATTTAGAACCTGAGCCTGATGGTTTAATTGAAAATACCTCAGAAGTAATTGATTTTTATCAAAATTGGCTATTACCAATTGGCGGTAATTACTTATCAGAAAAATTAAATATTGAACAGAGTCTAGCAGAAACTAAATTGCTAGATCACGTTCGGGTTTGCTATGACACCTGCCATTTTTCAGTTGAATATGAGGAACCACAATCCGTATTTGCGCGTTTCCAATCGGCAGGAATTAAAATTGGCAAAATTCAAATCAGCGCCGCAATTAAAGTAAAAATACCTGCTGATATTGAAAAGCGTAGTTTGATAGTTGAACGCTTACGTCCTTTTGCTGAATCTACTTATCTTCACCAAGTAATAGAACGTCGCAGTGATGGTACACTCCATCACTATCCTGACTTAATAACTGCATTACCGCATTTAGAACAATCTCTAGCTGAAGAATGGCGTACTCACTTTCATGTCCCAATTTTTATTCATGATTATCAAATTTTGCAGTCTACCCAAGATGACATTGCTACTGTTTTACATCTACTTAACACAAATAATGCTTGCTCACATTTAGAAATTGAAACTTACACTTGGGATGTATTACCAGCAGAAATGAAGATAGATTTGCTGACTTCTATTCAGCGAGAATATGAGTGGGTATTAAAAATAATTCGTAATTCGTAATTCGTAATTTGGAAATATTTCAACTGGCTTTTTTGGTTTAAATGTTTAGAGATGCATTATTGTGCTTTTCTAGTTAATTTTTTAATTTGGATAAGAGAGGATTAAGTTTATGCAGAAAACTGTTGTTCTAAATGTCGTGGGATTAACGCCCGGTTTACTAGGAGAAAACACACCGTTTTTATCTTCTTGGGCAGCTATTGGGCAAGTAGTCCCGATCGCAACAGTTTTACCTGCTGTAACTTGTTCTGTTCAGGCTACTTATTTAACAGGAAAATTGCCTGATGAGCATGGAATTGTCGCTAATGGTTGGTACTTCCGCGATGAATGTGAAGTGAAGTTTTGGCGACAATCTAATAAACTAGTGCAGGCTCCCAAAGTTTGGGAAATAGCTAAATCAATTGATCCAAACTTCACTTGTGCCAATCTTTTTTGGTGGTACAACATGTACTCTTCAGTCGATTATGCCATTACACCGCGCCCGATGTATCCCGCAGATGGGAGAAAATTACCTGATATTTATACCCATCCTAGTGATGTGCGATCGCAAATTCAATCTGATTTAGGAAACTTCCCTTTATTCGATTTTTGGGGCCCAAAAACTACCATTAGTTCTAGTCAATGGATTGCCAATTCAGCAAAATGGATTGAGGAACGTTACAGCCCTACATTATCACTGGTTTATCTGCCACATTTAGATTACTGTCTGCAACGATTTGGTCATGATGAAAAACACATCCAAGCTGATTTGCAAGAAATTGATGCTGTTTGTGGCGATTTAATTGAATATTATCAAGCACGTAATACTCAGGTAATTATTCTTTCTGAGTATGGCATTACCCCAGTCTCTAAAGCTGTGGATATCAACCGCGTATTACGGGAAAACGGTTTAATTGCTGTGCGGGAAGAATTGGGACGAGAACTGCTCGATTTTGGTGCTAGCATTGCCTTTGCTGTTGCCGATCATCAAATTGCTCATGTGTATGTGAATGATCCAGCATATATCCCGAAAGTGCGATCGCTTTTAGAAGCGACTGAAGGCGTAGCCCAGGTATTGGATGAAGAGGGTAAGCAAACCTACCATATTGCTCATCCTAGATCGGGAGAGTTGGTAGCGATCGCCGGGCCTGACGCTTGGTTTACCTATTATTATTGGCTCGATGATGCAAAAGCGCCTGATTTTGCTAGAACTGTAGATATCCACCGCAAACCTGGTTACGATCCTGTAGAACTTTTCCTTGATCCGCAAATTAAATTTCCTCAAGGAAAAATTGCTCTCAAGTTACTTAAGAAACAACTGGGTTTTCGCTACTTAATGGATGTGATTCCTCTGGATGCTTCTCTAGTACGTGGCTCTCACGGTAACATTAGCACTTCGACAGCTGAAGGGCCTCTATTTATCACCCATCAAACTCACCTAGTTGATACAAATCGCATTGAGGCGACAGATGTTTGCTCGTTGATTCTCAAACATTTGAATAGGGAGTAGGGAGTCGGGGTAATACGTTTCGGTTAAGAATATTGGTAGGTTGAGTTGAACTTTAGTGTTACCCAACAAACCCCACAATATGTTGGGTTTCGTTCCTCAACCCAACCTACTTTAAATCTTATACCATTTATTTGTGAAGCTGCGCCAAACCCTTTTAACTTCTTTCTTTCTTTGTGTCCTTTGCGTCCTACCCTGCGGGAAGCCGCTCCGCGTCTATGCGGTTCGTTTTTCTTTCTTCTTTCTTGTACTTAAATATGATTTAGCGCATCTTCATACAGAATTGGTATTACTCCCCAACGCTAGCTCTTAAGGGGCTGCGTTAGGTCTGTATTGGACTCAACCGAGAAGCGCTATAGCTGTCATGCGTAACAACTTATGTCCTTCAAAACCTCGTTTCTAGCCAGAGGCTAGAAATGCTTCTCATGGCGGCTCTGCCGCGAGTAAGAAGGCGGCAGCCCCCCTAGTAGGCATTCCCAGTCAGAGCAGGGGAACGAAGATAATCCCTAAAAGCTTTTTTTAAGCTGGCTTTCACCTTAAGTTGACACCAATACAGATATATGCATCACTACAGATTCCAAAAATACAAAACATTTTGTGGCAATCCATAGTCATATCGAGTATGTTTTATATATGAACTAGTTATGACTATGACTTAATTAGCTGCATTAGTGGGCAACCGCCTATCTGCTGGCTAAATTTTACTTTGGCAATCTCAAGAACTTAACGGAGAACTTCTTTATCCATGACTGAACCCCAACACTTAACAACTGCTGACGGTATTCCTGTTGCCGATAACCAGAACTCATTTACAGCCGGATCGCGTGGCCCTGTATTAATACAGGATTTCCACCTCCTAGAAAAATTGGCTCATTTCAACAGAGAACGTATTCCTGAGCGCGTTGTCCATGCCAAAGGTGCGGCTGCTCATGGTACTTTTACTGTTACCAATGACATCACGCGCTACACTAAAGCCAAACTTTTTTCTGAGATTGGCAAGAAAACGGAAGTTTTTCTGCGCTTTTCTACAGTCGGGGGAGAAAAGGGTTCAGCAGATGCCGAGCGTGACCCTAGAGGCTTTGCCATCAAGTTTTATACTGAAGAGGGCAACTGGGATATTACAGGCAACAATACCCCTATTTTCTTCATCCGCGACCCCCTGAAGTTTCCTGATTTTATCCATACCCAAAAGCGCAATCCTCAAACCAATTGCAAAGACCAGAATGCAAAATGGGATTTTTGGTCACTCAGTCCAGAATCGCTCCACCAGGTGACGATCCTGTTTTCAGATCGGGGAATTCCGAAAACCTATCGACACATGGATGGCTTCGGTAGCCACACCTTTAGTTTGATTAATGCTCAGGGCGAACGCGTCTGGTGCAAATTTCACTTTAAAACGCTGCAAGGGCATCAAACCTTGACGGAGGAAGAATCGGCTAAGATTAAGGGCGAAGATCCTGATCATGCGACTCATGATTTATTTGAAGCGATCGCTCAAGGAGACTATCCTAAATGGCGGATGTGTATTCAGGTAATGACTGAGGAGCAAGCGTCAAAACATCCAGATAATCCCTTTGACTTGACGAAAGTTTGGAAACAAGGAGAATATCCTTTAATCGAAGTCGGGATATTAGAGCTAAATCGTAACCCAGAGAATTATTTTGCTGAAGTTGAGCAAGCCGCTTTTAGCCCTAGCGCGGTGGTTCCGGGTGTTAGTTTTTCTCCAGACAAAATGCTTCAAGCTCGCATCTTTTCTTACCCAGATGCTCAACGGTATCGCTTGGGTGGTAACTATCAGCAACTACCTGTCAACCAGCCTAAATGTCCAGTGATGCATTATCAGCGAGATGGCTTTATGGCATCGGGAAACAACGGCGGTAGCACTCCTAACTATGAACCGAATAGTGCTGAGGGTACGCCTAAAGAAAATCCAGCTTATGCAGAACCACCTACCCATTTGGGCGATGTCACAGTCGATCGTTACAGTCATCGTGAAGGAAACGACGATTACACCCAGGCTGGTAATCTTTATCGGTTACTAACTCCTGAGCAGCAAGAGCGTCTTGCTAAAAATATCGTCGGTAGTCTGAGTCAAGCGAGACAGGACATCCAAATGCGTCAACTTTGCCACTTTTTCCGGGCAGATATTTCTTATGGTCGTCGTGTAGCTGAAGGATTGGGCATTTCAATTGATCCCTCAATGTTTTCTGCTACTGCTCAACCTGTAGCCTCGTAGTTTCGTAGGGTGTGTTATGCCGTAGGCTAACGCACCGAAAACCTGGATGGTGGGTTACGTACTTAAGCTAGATTCAAATCCCCGACTTCTTGAAGAAGTCGGGGATTTGATCAATGAAAACAAACTCATTAACGGAGTTCAAAGGCTCATTAATGGAGTTCAAAGGCTCATTAATGGAGTTCAAAGACTCTTTAATGGAGCTAAAATACTCATTAATGGAGTTCAAAGACTCTTTAATGGAGCTAAAATACTCATTAATGAAGCTAAAATACTCATTAATGGAGTTCAAAGACTCATTAATGGGGTTCAGAGACTCATTAATGGAGCTAAAATACTCATTAATGGGGTTCAGAGGCTCATTAAATAGATAAACAAAAATATTTACAGTCATTACGATCGCTCCCATCGCAAAGCATATCGTAGAAAAGTAATTCTAGGCGTTGCGATCGCAATGACATTGTGTAATTAATTATATTCCTGATAAAGAGTTAGTTGGAAAGCTGACGTTGCTTTCAACTTTGCCTTAATTTAGAAAATTATTCAATATCATTCAAGGGTTAAAGAAGTTTGAAATCGGAAATTTTGGCTTTTTATTCCCTAAAAATTGACAAAAAGGAAGGTTTTGCTATGAGAATAAGTTACCTTTGAATTGTTCAACTCCTTTGTCTGGCTAATGAAAAAAATTGTAAAAATCATTGCCTCAATAATTATTACTGTATATGTAGCATGGTCGGTTTTTAACTACTATTGGTATAGTGATTTTATCCCGGCGAAAATTGGGATAACCTACGCCATACACATTGGCGGTGTGAGTGATATTCGAGAGGGTTGTGGCGCAGCTATATTTCGACTATCAGATGCAACTGCGGATGCCATTTCCCGCAAAGGTCTCGATTTTTTTAAAGACGCTATCTATTCAAGAAAAAGCAAAGCTCGTCGCTATACCTATAGTTCATGGAAAGAAACACCAGTTCCCAATTCATGGACGAGTGAAGGCACTTGGCCAGGTTTGGGTTGTTCGGGTGCAAGTCACTCACTGTTGTCTCAAATCCTTCTCGCTGCTTCTCAAAAAGGAAGCTACTACTCCTCCAAAGACGAAGCAGAGATTGTTGTAATTCCAAGTTTTAAATTGGTAGTCTTTTCTTATTTTGGCTAGCCCCGCCAATCCAAATGTCAGGACGTTGGGCGTGAATGTTTTGCTCAATTATCTGAAAGGTTTCGTTGTATTCTCGTTCCCTAATGCCTATGCCATGTACAAATATTATGGTGGTCATTGTGATATGGGTGGCTACGCCTACGCAAAGCTCTCCTCTGTATTATTCCTCACTACTTTCTCTGACACAAGTTGATTTTATTCACTTGATTTATTAAAAACTTCTAAAATCTGTCGGCAAATCTGTTTGAGCTTATCCTCAATTTCATCAGAAGGCGAAGATGCGCCGACAATACTCCAGTTATCTACCGTAGAAAGTCGCCACGCTTCACCGCGATGATCAAATCCAGCTACCTCCACGCCGATCGCACGGCGGGAATTATTGATGGGATCTTGATAAAATCGGATTTGAATTAAAATACTGCGACTTCGCCAAGATTTGCTGATACCAGGAAAGTGAAAGCCAATATCTATAGAGTCTGGATCGACTAACTCTCTGGTTTCCGGGTCATTCTTCCAGGGTTTGAGATCAGATTTGGCATCAGGAAACTCGAATTTGAACAAATTAACCACCGTAGCAATGTTGCTGGCGAGTTCAAGGTTCGTTGCCTGTTCAGCTGCGTTCACTAAAAAATACTCCTATATTGCGTCGGCATCTTCCGGGATGTGAAGACAGAAAAACCGCCAGAAGGGCTTATATTATTGGTGTTTCAGCTTATCAAGACCTTTGAGATTTAGCAACTCTAAATCATACTTCCCTAACAATCCTGGTTACTAGACAGATACCAAAAATCGCTTCTTGTTGGGACTGGCTAACACCTATTAAGTAATTATACTTAAAAAAATCCTCAAAAGCAGGTGAAACCCTGTTTTTTGTAAAAAATATCAAGATTTTCTGCAAAATCCTTGGCTGATAAGAACGATAAATTGCGCTAGCGATCTAAAATGACACTGTTAATCGGCAAAAAAACAGTAATCAAGTTGAATGTATGGTGCGTCAACGCTCGATTTTTTCATTTTTCCTAGTATTATTGGCCACATTCCTAATTAGTTGTGGCGGCCCTAGTGTCGCGGTGGCACCTCCTACTTACACAGCAACACAACTTGAAAGAATTCAAGCATACGTTCCTGACATTCAGGCTGTGCGCGATCGCTCACAAGAGTTGAAAACCCTGATCCAAAGAGGTGATTGGATCAATGTGCGTAACTTTATACATGGGCCCATAACAGAAGCAAGACTGAACCTGACTTATGTCACTCCCAACCTTCTGCCCAAAGACCAACCCGCAGCACGTCAGATAACGCGAGATTTGTTTAACGACCTGGTTAAACTTGATAAAGCTACTAGTGCTGGCAAACCTCAACCTGCCTTGACTAGCTCTGAAGCTGCTTTTGCAGACCTTGACAAATTCCTCAATCTGCTTCCTAAGAAAGAAGAGGGTTAAAAATTAGAGACGCGATTAATCGCGTCTGTACAAGAGTTAGGAGTTAGAGACGCGATTAATCGCGTACAAGAGTTAGGAATTTTAAATTTTTAACTCCTCACTTCTAACTCCTAACTTCTCATTTAAAGCACAAGTCATGAATGTAGTTATTATCGGTTGTGGTGTGGTTGGGGCTGCGATCGCCTATGAACTGAGTCAAGTAAAAGGGCTGAAAATCACAGTTTGCGATCGGCAACCACCAGCACAAGCTTCCACAGGCGCTGCACTTGGCGTTTTGATGGGCGCAATCAGCCAAAAAATAAAGGGCAAAGCTTGGCAGATGCGACAAACTAGCATCCAACGCTATGACACTTTGATTCCTGAACTAGAAGCTTTAACAGGTCGCAAAATCCCCTTTAACCGCCAGGGAATTCTCAGTCTTGGTTTGGAAGAGGAGAATTTAGCAGCATGGGAAAAACTTGTAGAAGTTCGCCACTCTCAAGGCTGGCATTTAGAAATATGGGATAGGGCTAAACTCCAGAATATCTGTCCTCAAATTAATAACGAACAAATTACTGGCGCTGTCTATTCTCCTCAAGATCGTCAACTTGATCCAACTGCTCTCACATTAGCTTTAGTTGAGGCTGCCCAGCAAAACGGTGTGACTTTCAAATTTGGTGTGGCTGTTTTGGATGTCCAAACCTCACCACCTGAATCTTCTCCCCAATTTTGCAATCAACTTGAGACTACAGAAGGAAAAATAGCGGCTGATTGGTTTGTAGTCGCAGCAGGGCTAGGTTCAACACCACTGACAGCAAAATTAAATCAAATAATTGATATCCGCCCCGTACTTGGGCAAGCATTGCAAATGCACGTAGGGCATCCGTTGGGTAATCCAGACTTCCAGCCAGCGATAACGGGTAACGATGTGCATATTGTTCCTGTGGGCGGTGGAGATTATTGGGTGGGTGCAACTGTGGAATTTCCCAACAATGGCGATGAGATACCGCCAAATCAAGAACTGCTGGAATCCGTTAGAGAAGAAGCGATCGCATTTTGCCCAGAGTTAGCCACAGCAACCATTCTCCGCACTTGGTCGGGGTTACGTCCCCGTCCTGAAGGTCGCCCAGCCCCAGTTATTGGTAAGTTACCAGGGTTTAGTAACATCCTCCTAGCTACCGGACACTATCGCAACGGCGTTTTACTAGCACCCGCTACGGCTTATGCGATTCGTGAGATGATTATTCATCAGGAAGTGGGGAGATGAGGGGGATGAGGGGGATGAGGAAGCAGGGGAAGCAGGGGAAGCAGGGGGAGAAAGAATAACTAATGACCCCATGCCCAATGCCCAATGCCCAATGCCCAATGCCCAATGCCCAATGCCCAATGCCCAATATAGGAAAATAGCGTGTCAATAACAGAACATAAAATCAATGTAGATTCACTGGAATGGTTTTATCGGGAATCTTTACCAATCGGTAGAACTGACTTAGCGCCTGTATTGTTGCTACACGGCTTAGTCTCACAAAGTTATAGTTGGCGTAATATTATACCTGCTTTGGCGAATCAGGGTACAAGAGCGATCGCACCAGATTGGATTGGTTACGGCAATTCTTTAAAACCAGAAAAACGAGATTTTGCTTACACTCCCGATGCTTTTATCACAGCTTTAGAAGGATTTGTTAAAGCGCTAGAACTTGAACATTTTTCTTTAGTTGTCCAAGGTTTTTTAGGTTCTGTAGGACTACAATATGCTTTGCGTCATCCAGAACAAATTGCCAATTTAGCTATTTTAAATACACCAATTTCAACTGCTGCCAGATTACCCTGGAAAATTAAACAAATGGGTTTACCTTTGGCAGGTGAAGTAATGACCCAAGACCCGCTTTTAGTTGACCGGACGCTAGAAGGTGGAAGCCGTTATCGCATAGGAGATAAGGAATTAGATGTTTATCGAAAACCATTTTTAAAAAGTTCTTCATCTGGGCGGAGTCTCTTATCAAGTATTCGCAATTTACAGCTTGATTCAGCAATGAAAGAAATCGAATCTGGCTTTAAAGAATGGCAACAGCCAATTCTGATTCAATGGGGTATAATTGATCCTTGGTTACCCGTAGAGATTGCCCAAAATTTTGCCAATTCTGTACCAAATACCGAATTAATAAAACTTAATAACGTTGGACATTATCCTCAAGAACACTACCACGAAGCGATTTTGGAAGACCTTTTACCCTTTGTGCGTCGTAAAGATGCTCATTGAGAATATACCTCTGGCAAAAGTCCCTAACACCCCACCCCCAACCCCTAAGAGCTCTTCGGGAGGGGAGACAAAGCGTAGCTTTGGCGGGGTGGGGTTCTTATTTTGGATTTATGCAAGAGGTCTAATATACCTCTGGCAAAAATCGATATTATAAAAATGAACCAAGATTACCACAGATAAATCATAGATATTTATCTGTGGTAAAAAATAAATTCTGGATTTTTGCTAGATTGATAAATGTTATCCCCGCCTGCATTTGTGAACTTTTTATTACCATTAAAAATGCATCACAGCCACAAGTAAAGGAGATTAGTATTCATGGCTTATTCATGGTTTAAAGCATTTCATATTGTTGGATTTGTAGTTTGGTTCGCTGGTTTGTTCTACTTAGTTCGTCTTTTTATCTATCACGTTGAAGCGAACCAAGAGGCTGAACCAGCGCGAACGATACTGAAAAATCAGTATCAAATTATGGAAAAGCGTCTCTACTCTATCATCACCAACCCAGGAATGTACGTGACGATCGCAATGGCCATCGGTTTATTAACCACTGAACCGGACGTTTTAAAAGAGGGTTGGTTGCACATAAAACTGCTGTTTGTTGCCATTTTAATTGGCTATCATCATTACTGCGCTCGGCTGATGAAGAAATTAGCAGTAGATGAATGTGGCTGGAATAGTCAGCAATTACGTGCTTTAAATGAAGCACCCACAGTTATGTTAGTAGCGATCGTGTTGCTGGCTGTGTTTAAGAATAATCTACCTACAGATATCGCTGCTTGGGCTATTTTCGCCATGATTGTTTTGATGGCAGTCACTATTCAACTTTACGCCAAAAAACGCAGGCAAGATAAAGAAAAATTGACGGCACAGATAGGGCAACCACAAGAACAAAGTTAGACAAACCTCTCCCTGCCTTGAACTTTAGTTCAAGTCTGTCCCTCTCCGAGTCGGAGAGGGAAAAGTTTTGTCTTTCACGTTAAGTTGACACTTATAACAGCTGTGCTACCCTGCCAAAGGTTGCATCACAACAACAAATGCTACCCATTAACTATTACCTCATCCTGGAAACGTTTACAGTAAATCATCCCCAGGAATCACGGTAGTGTAAAAAGTATATTTGCGATTAGCGACATAACGGCGGTCTTGTTTAATAATCGCCATAAACTCTCTATGTCCCTCACGAGTCCGTCCTACTAAACAACCCGCGCTAGCAAGGCGAATATCATTCCGGGGAAAATCAAAGCCGTAGTGTTGATTCACATAAAAATTATCACCTGTATCAAGTTTGTCGCCAGTCCGTTTAAAATCTTGGTTGAAATCTCTACAAACAGTTATATCTCCAACTTGCACTAATGCTTCGTGAGGCTCTGCTGTGCCGTGAGTACCAACAGCCCAAGCTTTGTATTGTCCAAACTGAATCCTAGCTGCTCCTTTGGGATTCATCGGATTATAAGTGTAGTACTTCCCTGGTTCTGTAGTAGCTTCCCAGTGATCTACGATTTTGGGAACGCCATTTACTACTTCAATAACAATCCGCCGATCGTTAAATTGATTGGGTGTATCACTGTTGAGATTCCAGTCTGCATCTATGCCCTCTACATAAACAATGTTGTATTCTTTTGGATTGGTAAATACCTGATAACCTTTGGATAGCATATATTTCACAATCTTACTAGCGATGTCATTGCCTAGTTTTAAAGGGGGTTTAGGAAGATCATCTATTTTGGTTTCAATTAGTTTTTTGGCTGTGACTGCTCCTAAAAAGCCACTCTCTTCAGTCTTTGTTAATTCTTGAAATTTTTTGAGAGATATCACAGAAACAGGGCCAAATTTACCATCTGCTGGAGGTTCCAGTAAACCTAAGCCGATTAACAGTATCTGAATCTGACGAGCTAAGTCTGCATCCTCAGCGATCGCGTCGAATGCCCATTTCTCATCTTTTCCCAAGAAATCTTGTAGTTTCATTATGCACCTACCTTAATTTACTTACTTCTAAGTATAAACATCATTTTCACGATTGATTTTGTTTGAAACAATACTCTTAAGTAAACAAAAGTATAAATTCAGAACAAGCTTGTTTATAGAGCAATACGGTTGCGATCGCTAGCTCAAACCCCATCGATGATTCGTTGTCTGCGTGATTAAACTCAACGGAATTGTCACCAACTCCGTTGGTCTTCAAAACCGTGCATGAGACTTTCACCTCACACGGCTCCTCAATGATTTGACGCTTGTCATGCGTACCTAACACCATCTCTGGCGGT
>NZ_JAIVFQ010000107.1 GCF_020829495.1 Nostoc favosum CHAB5714
ATAAGTGCGGTTAGTTGTTTTATAATCAGGCGGTTTTGTCTTTGCCTGTGAATCTACTTTACAATGCTTTACAAAATTTAATCAAGTTTTATTACTTCAGGAAAGCTGATATAACATATTAGCTTTATTTATTTAAGGGTTAAGTTAAGTGTTTGCGGGTGTTTCAAATATATTGAACACAGAATTTAGATATGTTTACTTTGGTGTCAGCGCTGAAAAGATAAAATTAAAAAGGAACATTGTTGTTATCGACTCTGGATAGAGAGTTGATATCGATTACTACCGAAATTAGGAGGGAATGTGTGACATGACAATTACTCTAAATCACACCATAGTGCCCGCATACGACAAGGAAGCATCGGCAAGGTTCTTTGCAAAAATTTTTGGTTTAGAGGTTGAGGTTCCCGTTGGTCACTTCGCTGCTGTGCATATAAATGATTCATTGACGCTCGACTTCGCCGACGCTGAAGCGTTTGAGCAACATCATTATGCGTTCCATGTCAGTGATGAAGAATTTGATGCAATTTTTGCCCGCGTGAAAGAGGCAGGTATTGAATACAGTAGCGACCCCATGCATGAAAATAAAGGACAAATTAACCACTGGAACGAAGGTCGTGGCTTCTATTTCTATGACTCCGATGGCCACAACTTAGAATTGTTGACCCGTACATAGATTTTTGACATCAAGTCAATGCATTAGGGATTTCTAAGAAATAAATTATCCAAATAAACTAGGACTTACGCACGAGTAACGGAAAACGAACCACAGAGGGCGCAGAGAAGCCAGTGCGCCCTTGCGGTTAAGAGACTTGAAGCAACTGGCGCGTCACGGAGGAATGAGAGTTTGAGAGGGTTTTTGCGTAAGTCCTATGGAAGTCCCTTACTTTTTTACTAAAAAATATGCTGTAGCGTACTCCGGCAATTGGCTGATATTCTGCCTAAATTCTTTTTGACTCTTAAAAATACCTGCCAAAAAATCGAGTTGATAAAGATTGGGTAAAAAGGCTCCGCCTGTATCAGCCATAACTCCCATTTGCAGATGTTTGCGGCCACCTTTAGTATGCTCAATAACAATCACTCTACCTAAACCAATATTCAGCACATCTCCAGCAAAGGTTACTCCTGGTTTAATAGAAATTTTTGCATCTATTTTGTATCCATAGCCTTTAATGGCATCAACCTCTCTAAAATACCAATAACGCTTTTGTGCTGTTGCCTTTAATCCGCGAATATAAGACATTCCATTATTTCTATCTACATTAAAAAATGCCCTATAACCATCTGTAAAGTTAATTAGAATGGTTCCTTGCATCAACGCTTCTTCTAACCCAGTTCTAGTTAGATAAGCAAGACTTTTAACTTTTCCAAATTCTTTACCGCCTGGTTCATAAATACCAGACAAAACATCCTGCTTTGTGTATTTGGTGTAAAAAGTATTTTTATTAGAGTTATCTTTTAAGCTATAAATTGGTGTATTAAAAGTAGAGTTTTTTTTGCGAGAGCCGGAGTGAGTAAATACTGCATATTTGGTAATTCTTAATTGCTTTTGTTTTTTGTCTTTTGGATTATAAGCAGTCCATTTAATAACTCGAAAATTGGAATTGATAAACTTGGGGTCTTGTAAACGAGTAGCTCGATTATTAGCAATATCCTCTTTTAAGACAGCAATCATGAAATCTAACGTCTTGAGGACATCTGGCACAGTGACCCCTTGAGTAGCAAGCATTCCTGTACGTAGAATATCTGGGTCTTCTGAACTATAATCTTGAAAATATTTTCTAGTATTAACAAGAACAGTTAATAAATCTCTTTGATTGAAGTTGACCTTACTAATTGGCAGTTTGACTGGAGTAATAACCTGGCTGCCATTAATACTAAATTTATATTTTTTGAACTCATCGACAACTGGATAGGGTGCAGATGCGGCTAACAAATCCTGTTGAGATGAAAAAGCATTTTGCTTGCCTATAATCTCATCAGATGTTTGTTGAGTGATTAAAGAATTTTTAAATCTCAAATCAAGTTGATCAGAAACTTGATTTGAGGTGAAGTAAATCTGTGATTCAAGTGGGTTAAAATTTTCTTGCTGAGTAAAAAACTGATCTTGTTGGGCTAGCTGTTTAGTTTTTGACTGAGTATATAGATGGCTACTGGCTAAACCGACAATCAATAAGGCAGCACAACCTATTGTGAAGCGAAATTTTTGGCTGGATAAGATATTCATAACTGGGAAAATAAATTTTTAATGCTAAATAATCAAGGTTATCTTTCTATCACCTCACGCACTAACTGCGCCAACTTTTCGGCACTATCGGGAACTGCGATCGCTTTTGCTTTTTCCCCCATCTTTGCTAACTCATCCGGTGATTGCAACAAATTCAACACATTACTTTGCAATATTTGTGCCGTCAACTCTGACTGCTTCAGTGTTAACGCCGCACCAGATGAAGTAAATACGTCTGCATTATAAGATTGATGATCTTCTGCGGCAAACGGGTAAGGAATCAAAATCGCTGGCGTTCCACATACTGCCAATTCTGTCAAGCTACCAGCACCAGAACGACTAATGGCAAGAGTTGCTCGTTGCAACAACGCTGCCATATTGTTGTAAAAAGGTAAGGCTATGTACTGTGGATGTTTGAGGCTATCCACTTCTGGATCGCGATCGCCAGTTAAATGTACTACATATACACCAGCATCAAACCAAGCGTTTGCAGATTCGCGTACTAACTTATTGACTGCAACTGCCCCCTGGCTACCACCAAAGACAACAATTAAAGGAACACCATCAGGAATAGCTAAATCGAGAGGTGCATCAATTGCCCCATCGAGAAATTGCGCTCTAACTGGAGTACCAACGTAGACATTTTTAGCACGAGGCAAATACTTAGCAGCTACTTCAAATCCCAAGGCTACCGCACTACACCAAGGGCCAAAAAAGCGAGTTACTTTACCAGGTATTGCGTTAGATTCGTGAAAAACCACGGGTAAACCGAGGGAACGCGCCGCAATAACGGCTGGCCCGGCAATGTAACCCCCTGTGGTAAACACCCCTTGAAAATTCCCCTGTTTTAAAATTCGTCTGACTTCTATAATCGAACCAGCGAGTTTACCCAAAATGCGAATCGAGGAGAGTCCAAACCCTTGCTGAAACCCTTCAACTGCAATAGTATTCAAGGGATACTCTTTAGGGACAAGTTGAGTTTCTAGCCGATTGGGTACTCCCAGCCATTCGATTTGATAATCTGGCAATTTTTGTGCCAGTGCGATCGCTGGAAACAAATGTCCACCAGTCCCACTGGCAGCTATTAATAATCGTATCGGTGCGTTTGCCATCAAACCTCTACCGTTTAGCGTCTAGCTTAACTAAGATAAAACAATTTCCTTACTTTCTCTCATCAAATCAGTAAACTCTTAACCAATGACAAACATTATTACCGCTTTAGGGAGACGACAACTCAGATTTCCAGCTAGTATCTGGCTGGTTTCGTTCCTGCTAACCCTTGGTTTAACAAGTGGTTGGCAACGCACTCAAGCGGCGACACCACAGCAATTAGCTCAAGCTGGTACAGTTCAAAATGCACCAGCCGATCTGAAAAACCTGCTGACACAAGTTGATGCAGCCGCCAGCCGAGGCGATGTTAAAGGGGTGTTGCAATTCTACAGCCCCAACTTCACTCATGGCGATGGATTAAACCTGCAAACCCTGGAAAAGTCTTTGACTTCACTTTGGCAACGATATCCCAAGTTGCAATACAGTACAAAACTACTATCTTCAAAATCTGAAGGCAATGGGATTATTGCCGAAACAGAAACGAAGATAACTGGCTTACCCTCCGGTAACAGTAATAATTCGGCTCTCAATGCCACGATTAAATCGCGTCAGCGCATTGTAGGCGGAAAAATAGTCCGCCAAGATATTTTGTCAGAACGCACCCAACTTACCTCTGGCAGCAAGCCGCCCCAAATTGATATTAAATTACCAGAGCAGGTACAAGTTGGTCAGAAGTATAATTTTGATGCGATCGTTCAAGAGCCACTTGGTGATGATTTTCTATTAGGAGCAGCGCTAGAGGAACCCATTCAAGCAGATAAATTTCTCAACCCTACATCCGTAGATTTGCAATTACTAACATCTGGCGGACTGTTTAAAACGGGACAAGCACCATCTACCCCTGGTAGCCAATGGGTTTCTGCTGTCATCCTGCGGGGTAATGGGATGACGATGGTCACTCAGCGCCTGCAAGTGGTGAAGAAATAGAGACGCGATTAATCGCGTCTGTCCAGGAGTTAGGAGTAGAGACGCGATTAATCGCGTCTGTCCAGGAGTTAGGAGTTATAGACAAGTGATGATAAATTGTCAGACACCCCACGGCTAAAGCCGGGGGCTTTTCAAGCCCTAATCTGACCAGACTAAGTTCTTAACTGAACTACGTTAGAGGTAAGAGTTCAAGAACATACCAAGGGATGCGAAGCTAGTTCCTTGCTCTATAACTAAACAGTTAAACATCTGTACAAGGGTTAAGGAAGTGCTGTTTGGATAGTTACCGACCTCTAACATTGTCAAAGCTAACATTACCCGAAAGGAGGCACTTATGTGCAAAGTTCTATTAATCGACACTAATAAAAAATCTTTAGATCCAATTCACTCAGCACAGGCAAGACTTTTATTAAGAAATAGATTTGCAGCAGTTTATCGGCGTTTTCCATTCACTTTAATCCTAAAAGAATCTCGGCTCGATTCTCCAGTTCAACCACTGAGATTAAAGATCGACCCAGGTGCAAAATTCACAGGAATAGCGTTAGTTAATGATGCTACTAGAGAAGTTGTATTTGCAGCAGAGTTGAAGCACCGAGGTTTTGCAATCAGAGACGCAATAAATGCTAGAAGACAACTAAGACGTAGTAGAAGAAATCGCAAAACTCGTTACAGACGACCAAGGTTTTTGAATAGAACTCGTCCAGAAGGGTGGTTAGCCCCTAGCTTACAGAGTCGTATCGAGAATATAAAAACCTGGGTTGAGAGGTTACGTAAACTTACACCAATTACAGCAATCAGTCAGGAATTAGTCAGGTTTGATATGCAGCTAATGTGTAATCCTGATATCCAAGGGAAGGAATATCAA
This sequence comes from Nostoc favosum CHAB5714, assembly GCF_020829495.1. Lineage (GTDB taxonomy): Bacteria > Cyanobacteriota > Cyanobacteriia > Cyanobacteriales > Nostocaceae > Nostoc > Nostoc favosum. Next base: position 5,127 of record NZ_JAIVFQ010000107.1, read on the forward strand.
CAAGGTACTTTGGCAGGTTACGAAACCCGTGAGTACTTGCTAGAAAAATGGAATAGACAATGTGTTTATTGTGGTACAAAGGATGTTCCATTTCAAGTAGAACACATTCATCCACGAGCTAGGGGAGGTTCTAACTCAATTACAAATTTAACGCTAAGTTGTGAAAAATGTAACGTCAAGAAAGGAGTTAAGGATATCAAAGAATTTCTGAAACTTGACCCAACAAAATTATCAAAAATTTTGGCACAAGTAAAAAGACCCTTAGCTGATGCAGCCGCAGTTAATACAACTAGATTTGCATTGCTGGCGCTTCTAAAAACAACGGGCTTGCCAGTAGAAGCAGGCTCAGGAGGTTTGACCAAGTTTAATCGTAGTCAACAAAAATTAGAAAAAACGCACTGGTTAGATGCTGCTTGCGTTGGTAAGTCAACCCCAATTTTAAATATCTCATGTGTTAAACCATTACTGATTACCGCTAATGGTCACGGCACTAGACAATCATGCAGAACGGATAAATTTGGATTTCCGAATAGATATGTGCCTAGATTTAAATTCGTTAATGGATTTCAGACTGGAGATATTATAAAAGCTGTTGTCACTAAGGGTAAAAAAGTTGGTGAATATGTTGGAAGAGTTGCAGTTAGAACTACTGGTAGTTTCAATATATCTAGTAGAAATGGATTAGTTCAAGGAGTTAGTCACAAGACTTGCAAAACAATTTACAAAAAGGACGGATACAATTATGCATTTTAAAACAACTTTGACGGCGATTGAAATCGCCTACCCCTTACCCCCATGCATAAATGCAGGGGTTTCCACGGGGAGAGGAATCTGATGAAACTTGTACTAATTCATAATTCATAACTATTAACTCCTCACTCCTAACTATCCTAATGACTTCCTTAGAAAATCAAATCATTTTGATCACTGGTGCAAGTAGTGGTATCGGTACTGCTTGTGCGAGAATCTTCGCAGGTGCGGGTGCAAAACTGATTTTAGCAGCACGACGGTTAGAACGTTTGCAGCAGCTAGCAGATACTCTGAGTAAAGATTTTAGTACTGAAATTTATTTACTACAAGTAGATGTGCGCGATCGCAACGCTGTAGAAGAAGCCATTTCTACTCTACCCTCTGCCTGGTCTAACATCGACATTCTTATTAACAATGCTGGTCTAAGTCGTGGTTTAGACAAGTTGCACGAAGGCAGTTTTCAAGACTGGGAAGACATGATTGATACTAACGTTAAGGGTTTACTTTACGTGTCCCGCTATGTCGTTCCGGGAATGGTAAGCCGCGATCGCGGTCATGTGGTAAATTTAGGTTCCATTGCTGGACATCAAACCTATCCCGGTGGTAATGTCTACTGTGCTACCAAAGCTGCTGTAAGGGCAATTTCTGAAGGTTTAAAACAAGACCTTTTGGGAACGCGGGTACGTGTAACTTCCGTTGACCCTGGTATGGTAGAAACGGAATTTAGCAATGTGCGCTTTCACGGAGATGCTGAACGCGCCAACAAAGTCTACCAGGGAGTTACGCCCCTGACAGCAGATGATGTGGCTGATGTGATATTTTTCTGTGTCACGCGATCGCCCCATGTGAATATTAATGAAGTTGTGCTGATGCCTGTTGACCAAGCTAGCGCTACCCTAGTTAATCGGCGAACATGAGGAATAATTAAGCGGTCTTAAAAAATCGAATAATTTCGCGGACATGATCGAGAAATTGCCCGTCGGTGGAAAGTTGCGCGATCGCAGTTCGTGCTTCTCTCGCCAAACGCTCATGTTCAGTTTGATTTGTCGCCCGTAATTCTTCTAAGTTAGCCGCGATTCGGGCTAAATCTTTGCGAGTTTCTTCGGCAAAGCGTTGTTGAGTTGCGGGTAATGAATAAGATTGTTCTGGGTTAAGTTGCTCCTCGAATGACTGGATTTTTTGTTCCAATATAGAGAAGCGATCGCGCAGTTCAATAATATCTTCGCGGGGATACTTCCATTCTTGGCGAATCATCGCTAACCGCGCATATAAATACTCATACGCCCGAATCGCTGGACGCAGAATTGTTAATAACAAAGCTGCACCAGAACTTATATATCCAACTGTACTAATACCAGTGGCAGCAAGAGTATAAAGACCAACGGCTGAGAATAAGTGTAAAGCAATGGCAACCCAGAGCGATCGCTTTGCCAACACTGTGACATACTTCACTTGTTTCTCATCGACTGGAATTCCTTTCTCTTTAGATTGTGCTGCTTCTGCTAAGACTTCTTTTGCTTGAAAATGCACATTCCACGGGACGGTAACAATTACCAACAGCCACCAAAAGCTTGCACCACCAATCACCCAATCAAGAAAGTTACCAGCAGGGATGTGTAACCATTGCAGTAAGCCAAAAGCTGTTAGCACCACAAACACAATTCCAGCAATGGAACTGATGAAAAAGTTGATATACATCTTACCCTGTCTCCGGTGAAACTATACCTCGATCATGACTATGCCCCAGCAGTTATACGGAAATTATTGTGATGGTTTTTCTATTTGCACACACCAGCTTCTCAATGAGATAGCTACGCCAATTAGGTTGATTATCTTTGCTACTCTTTTGGGGAAAGTAGTAACAGAAATGATTGTGATGGTTTTTCTAGTTGCACATAGCAGCTATTGGATGAGATAACTACGCCAAATTGGTTGAGTATTTTTACTAACCTTTTCTGGAAGTAGCAATCGCCAGGTTTTGCCTTCTTGCTGAATTTGCAGGTAAACATCAAAAGGTTTTTTTGGTTGCGTCAAGCGCCGTTTTGGTAGCTTTACAATCAAGTCGTAGGTTCCCCGAACATGGAAAGCTGGTAAATTTTCAATGGTTAGGGGTTGTTCCTGGGTAATTGATAGCCGCTTGATTTCAAATCCTTGAAAATTTAGATCCAACTGCTGGCTAAGTTTTTGTTGAGTTTGCTCTAGCCCAAGTGCGATCGCTTTTTGCACTAACTCTCTAGTCGGTAGCAGTCCGATACTGCCACAAGCTGTCACTAGCACCAGCAATATTGCTGTCAAAACTAACCGCACTATGTTATTCACTGCCTGATCTGCTACTTTTATCCTTATCAGTTTAACCGGACAGACTGCTGCTTTTTCAGCGTCGAGTAACTCCTTTGCTTTTCACCAATATCATTTTTTAAGCACGTTCTTGAACCTCACCCCCAACCCCTCTCAATGCTAAGGCTATCGTGTACACACAAGTCTTGCCGCAGCCATATCTTTATAAATAAATCTTGCACTGCGTTTCTATCCCGCCTCGGAATGAATTCCGAGTCTCATAACTAAAGTCCACTCAAGTGGACTAAATGATCAATTCAGTCCACTTGAGTGGACTTCAGCTATCAGCCCTGAACTTCAGTTCTGGGCGGGATGTCGGTGAGTATGGCTAGATAATTTTTCGACTTGTGCGTACACCATAGGCTAAGGAGAAGAGAGTAGACCTCTTAAGCCCCTAACAGCCCACCCCCAACCCCTCCCCGATGCTTTGGGGAGGGGAGCGTTTGCTTTACTCAAATGCGGGGTGGGGTTCTTTATTTTTGATTTATGCAAGAGGTCTAGTGTTTACGTTCAGCAAATCCGGGGTGAGGTTGCACCGGAGAACCGCTATTATCCTCATATTAGTAAAGGCACGGTATAACCGTGCCTTTATTCGCAAAAAATATTATTTTGACAGGTTTTTGCTTTACAGGAAATTTAATACTGGCGTAAAATTGCAGACAATGAACTATCTTTACGAAGATCCATTAAGTCTGCTAAAGATTCTGTGCGCGTATCCAAGTGGTGCTTGTGTTCTGCTGGCAGAACCGTCACCAGATGTTTTGTTTTAGGTCGCACCTGCATAACGGGCATCAGTTGTGACTGTGGCACAAAGATTGGCTGGTTCTTGGGAGGGCGAGGTTCCAATCTTTGATAATGGTTCTGTGCCAAGCCTGCCTGATGACGGTTAACTAGTTTTTGGACTTTCTGCGGTTGCTTTGTCCAGGTGAGCATTCGGAAAATGAGCAAGCAACCACTACCACAACTGAGGACGATCGCAGCCACCATCCATAAAGGTGTAGGATTGCTATTCTCAGAGGGCGCATTGATTGGTTCTTCAACTATAACTGGGATTTTTTCTGGTTCTTCTTGTGTTACCTGTCCAGCATTACCTAAGCTATACAGGGCAAAAGCACCACCACCCAAAAACATGGCTAAACACCCAGTCAACAATAGCCAAGGATGATGTGCAACCAGATATATCAGAACGTTCGAGCTTTGTTTTAATCTCGATTTCCTGTTTGTCAGCTCTGGAGTAGCCCCTCTTAGTTGGGTTCGCTCGCGCTGTACACTCTGACTTTTTTCCATGATTACTTTCAGATTTGTACCCCTCTAGTCCATAAATTGTACTGGAGGAGTTAAGCATCAGGTATCCGTAACAAAATTTCAGATTTAAGTAGCTTTTTTTGTAAAATAGATGCTACTAAATCTGCCTAACTTTTGTCAAAGTTCTGTATTTATTGTGACTTTTCGGCGTAATAATCTAAAATCAGTTCGGTTATTTTCTCTGTCAGCTAGGAGAATGCCTTTCGATCGCAAGTTGAATTAACCGATCAACTAATTCTGGAAAGGAGACTCCACTATGGGCCCAGAGTTGGGGATACATACTAGTGGCAGTAAAGCCTGGCAAGGTATTTATTTCGTTAATCAAAACTTCTTGTGTCGCTTCCACATAGAAAAAATCTACCCTTGCTAATCCCGCAGCGTCAACGGCTGCAAAAGCTTGCAAAGCCATGTCCTGAATTTGACGAGCGATCGCATCTGGAAGCTGTGCAGGTATCAGTAAATCTGCCCGACCCTCAGTATATTTAGTTTCATAGTCATAAAAATCGCTGTCATAAGTAATCTCTCCAATGACAGAGGCTTGGGGTTGATCATTACCTAAAACGGCACACTCGACTTCTCTCGCTACAACACCAGCTTCTACAACCAGCCTTCGGTCATAACTGGCAGCATTATCTAAAGCGGCTTCTAATTCTTGGCGCGATCGCACTTTGGCAATACCCACTGATGAACCCAAGTTAGCAGGCTTGACAAAAGCGGGATAACCTAATGCTGCCTCAATTTCATCACACAGTTTCGGAAACACGCAAGGATTAGACCAAACTTGCGTTCTAGTTATCGCTTTGTATTTTACCTGTGGTAATCCCGCTTGTTCAAAGGCCATTTTCATGGCAATTTTATCCATCCCCAATGCCGAACCCAACACCCCAGAACCCACAAAGGGGACTTGCATCAAAGTCAGTAACCCTTGAATTGTCCCGTCTTCACCGTTGGGGCCGTGGAGAATGGGAAACCAAACATCTACTTGGGCAACTTGAGAGGGAGATTGCCACTTACTCAGGGTTTGGGCTTGAGGGTTGGATGTCAGATTTCCAACAGATGTTGATTGTTCAGCTTCCAATAGCGGAGTGCCGGTTTCTAAAACCTTTTCGGGTGCTTCTCCGGCTAGCCAGCGTCCATCTTTTTGGATGTAAAAAGGCAGGATTTCGTACTTATTAGCATTTTGCTCTGCACTCAAGGCTTTAGCGATCGCCCGTGCTGATTTGATTGAAACTTCATGTTCTCCCGAACGACCGCCAAACAGTAACCCCACGCGCAGCTTAGTCATTTTCGGTTCCTCGACACTTCTCAAGCAGATAGCGTATCACAACCTACAAAAATTCCCATATTTTTCTATATTATTTTATTGGCTGTTGAAACCCTACCTAGAAAAACTCTCCTATTTGAGGAGTTAGTGAGCGATCGCTCGTAAAGAGCGGGAAGCCGCTACGCGTCATGTATGCAATATACTGTTACCTATCTCCTTTTAAGAGATAGGCTTTGAATTTTACTCCCCGAACCTTATAGGGCTTGTCGTTAGGCACATTTTTGTAACAGTCCAAGTGTTGCGCTCACCCCAATACCGTTCGGTTAAGGAATTTTTTGGTTGAGGCAGGCTGTTCTTGAGCAGGGGGAGAAGAGAAGCTGTTCTTGAGAGAAGAATTGCTGAACAATAACCTTCTTTCCTCAAGAGCCTCAAGAGCCTCAAGAGCCTCCCCTGCTTATCCGAACGGTATTGGCGCTCACCCGATAGCCCGCCCAGAACTGAAGTTCGGCGGCTCATAGCTAAACTCCACTAAGCGTGGACTGAAATTTTCGTTTTTACAAAGTAAAACTATCTATATGGCTTAAACTCTTGTATTTAGTCCTCTTGAGAGGACTTTAGCTATTAGCCTTGGAATTTATTCCAAGGCGGGATAGCAACGAAGCAAAAATGCTCCCTGCCTCCAATTGAAACAATCGTGTTGTCAGCTACAGTTATATTCTAGGAAAGCGGGCAACAATATTGATAAATAACTAGAAATGCAGCCCTACCTGTAAAAGATGCTGCCGTTTCATGAAACCCCGAATTATTGTTTGTGGCTTAGGACGTACCGGATATAAAACCTTTCGTTTGCTGAGACACCAGGGAGCCTTCGTTGTTGGCATTCATCACCAATCTATCCCTGGCGAAACAGCAGGGGATGTGATTGTTGGCGATTTACAAGCAGCTGCTACCCTAACAGCAGCCGGAATTCAACAGGCACACACTTTAGTCATCGCTGGATCTAAAGATGCTCTGAATTTGTCTATTATGATGCAAGCGCGGGTGCTGAATCCCCAGATTCGGATTATCAACCGTTTTTATAATACAAATTTGGGGGAACGCCTAGATCAAAGTTTGCCAGATCACTTGAGTATGAGTGTTGTAGGATTAGCAGCACCCGTATTCACCTTTGCAGCAATGGGAAACCGAGCGATCGGACAAATCAAATTATTTCAGCAAACTTGGCCAATTCACGAAGAATACATCGATGAAAACCACTTCTGGAGGGGTTTAAAGCTGAGTGAATTGTGGGAAGACCGATCGCGGATGCTAATTTATTACTTGCCAGTAGAAGGTGAGATGGATTTGGTGTCAGGTGTAATATCTGGACAAGAAATCAAAGTGGGCGATCGCTTAATTATTGGTACACAACCTCGTATCCGTTCCCCCCGCAGATCATTGATTAAAAAACTGCTGAAAGCCCTAACCAATTTTAGGCAGTTTCAGGAACACGGGCGATCGGTAGTGGTGGGTGCTATTGTACTATTGGCAGTTATTCTGATTGCTACATTCACCTATATGTCGGCTGAGTTGAGTTTGTCTCCTGTCGATGCTCTATATTTTTCTGTCGGCATGATTACGGGAGCCGGTGGTAATGACAAAGTAGTAGAAAATGCTCCTAACAGTATTAAGTTATTTACTGTTGTGATGATGCTGATTGGAGCAGTGGTGATTGGTATTTGGTATGCCATGCTCACCGATTTTGTCTTAGGAAGCCGCTTTAAGCAATTTTGGGATGCAGCCCGAATTCCCCAGCGATATCACTACATTGTCTGTGGCTTGAGTGGTATTGGGGTGAGAATTGTCCAGCAACTTCACGCCAGTGGATATGAAGTTGTAGTAGTTGAACCCGACTCTAACAACAAATATATCAACACTGCCCGCGAACTGGGTATCCCCGTAATTCAGGGTGATGCCAGCTTTCGCACAATACTCAAAGTCAGCAATATAGACTCTGCCGCCGCAGTGCTTGCTGTTACTAGCAATGATGCTACCAATCTGGAAATTGCCCTCAAAGCCAAGGGACTGACACCAAGCATTCCGGTGATTGTTCATTATGCCGATCCCGATTTTGCTGGCATAGCGCAACAGCTATTTGGCTTCGAGGCGGTACTGAGTCCGGCTGAACTAGCAGCCCCAGCTTTTGCTGCTGCTGCGCTAGGGGGACGCATCCTCGGCAATGGCATTACAGCCGATAGTCTTTGGGTGGCTTTTGCAACTGTGATTACACCTTCACATGTCTTTTGTGGTCAGTGGGTCAAAGATGTAGCTATGTCTGCTGACTGTGTACCTTTGTACGTAGAGACAAATCACCAAACCCTTCACGGCTGGGATTTATTAGAAACTAAGCTCAGTGCTGGCGATGTTTTATATATGACGATGCCAGCCACGCGATTGTATCAATTGTGGCGGGGCGAACAGGTTTGCGAAGCACACGTTTAAATAATTCGTAATTCGTAATTAATACACTACTCCCCACTCCCCACTCCCCACTCCCATTTATTTATTAACTACTCGTTGTTGATATTCCTGCTCAGTAATCATATCGAGAGTGTTTTCTAGACGATCTACAAATACGATACCGTCGAGATGATCATACTCGTGTTGAAAAATCCGAGCGATAAAATCGGTTAATTTTTGCTTTTGTAACTCGCCTTGACAGTCAGTGTATTCCACTTCAATAGCTTTATATCGAGGAACTAACCCCCTAATTCCTGGAACACTTAAACAACCTTCCCAATCTTTGACAACTTCAGTTGAATGAGAAATAATTTTGGGATTAATCATAGCAGTAGGTTCCATTTCCGGGGCGTTGGGATACCTGGCATTAGGACGAGAAGCCACAATAAATAAACGATAGGATTGTGCTACTTGAGGCGCAGCAATACCCACGCCGTTAGCTTTGGCAACAGTAGCGATTAAGTCTTCAATTAACTTTTGGATATGCTCATCCTGAATATTCTCAACCCAAGCAGCTTTTTGGCGTAATGTTGGATTTCCTAATTGAATTATTGGCGCTAATTCACTCATGATAAAACTCCTTTAAGTAATGGGTAATGGGGAGTGGGGAGTGGGGAGTAGGGGATGAGAGAGCAGGGGAGGCAGGGGAGGCAGGGGGAGCAGGGGAAGCAAACTAATAACTAATGACTAATGACTAATGACTAATGACTAATGACTAACATCATCCCTCACGTCTGACGGGCAAAGGAGCAGGTTGGACTCCTACTTGGACAGTTTGCCCATTGCGTTCCACTTCTATTGGTAAATTAGTACCGATTTTGCTATTTTCTACTAGCTTTTGTACTTCTTCAATTTTAGTAACAGGCTGGTTATTAATGCTTTTAATCACATCACCGACTCGGAGTCCAGCCACCGATGCAGGCGATCGCGGGACTATATCAACCAGCAAAACGCCCTCATCTGCTGTAAGATTTAAGCGATCGCCTGCTTTATCTTTTATTCTTTCTTTAATATCTGGTGTCAGTGTCACCATCTGAACACCCAAATAAGGGTGATCCACTTTCCCGTTAGCAATTAATTCTTGGGCAATTCTTTGCACAGTGTTTATGGGGATAGCAAATCCCAAACCTTGAGCGCCTCGGATAATAGCTGTATTCATCGCAATTACCTGGCCACGAGCATTAAGCAATGGGCCACCAGAATTACCAGGGTTAATTGCAGCATCCGTTTGGATGTAATCAACCCGCTTGTCGCTAGCACCGATATCGCTACTAGAACGACCTGTAGCACTAATAATCCCAGAAGTGACGGTATTATTCAAGCCTAACGGGTTGCCAATGGCGATGACTGCTTCTCCTGGTTGCAAAGCATCGGAATTACCCACAGCTAGGGTTGGCAGATTATTAGCATCAATTTTGATCACAGCTACATCCGTTACCGCATCTTCACCCAGTACTTTACCGTCAAAAGTCCGCCCATCTTTGAGTGTGACAGTCACTCTATCAGCACCATCTACCACATGAGAATTGGTCAAAATTTGACCTGAAGAATTAATGATAAATCCAGAGCCGCTACCCCGCTCTACCCGTTGTCTAGGCTGTGGCGCACCATCTCCAAAAAACCGCCGGAAAAATGGATCGTTAAATTCGTCTGGTACGCGAGAAGTGATTGTGCGGGAAGAATCAATGCGAACTACCGCAGTCCCCACACTTTGCACTACTTTTACCACAAAATTAGGATCTTCAGACGAAGAGATAATTGGCGGGGGGACAATTACCCGATTGGGTTCTATTGTCCTTTGGGCTTGGGTCTGGCTTTGTCGAGTCTCAAAGGTTTTAGCAGGTAAAAGAGAGCAGCTCCCCAGGAACACCACTGCTACCCCGGATGAGAGCATCCACAACCTGTGAGGTAAACCCCTGGTATTAATCTTTTTGGGCGCTAAATCATGGTTTGTTGTCTTCATCTGTCGTTGCTTCTCCATATCAATCACTGGTGTTAGGATCTTGCCTACCGGGTATGTCCCAAAATGATTACAACTTAAAAGCTTATTCTAGGTCTAGCGTGTCTGGATGCTAAATTAGTGCTTTCTCTTCTATTGTGACGGTTAGCAGCAAGGGTGGTGGATAATGGAAATTCCCATAGAAAGTCTGTGGAGTCAGGTACTAGAGCGCCTACAGCTTGAACTATCCCAGCCCACCTTTGAAACTTGGATCAAAACTGCTAGTGCAGAGCGATTAGAAAATAATTGCTTGGTAATCCGTACTCCTAACCCATTTGCTCGTAATTGGTTACAGAAGTATTACATCAATACCATTGCTCATGTGGTACAAGATATTCTGGGTCATCCCGTAGGAATTTACATTACTGTTGCTCAAGGTGATGAAGTTTCTCATTTGAGTGAACGAGAGGTTTCTTGTGAATCACCAAATCCTAGCAGTATTTCTGAAGCTGTTCCTAATCACAATCATAAAACTACTGAATTAAACTCTAAATATGTCTTTTCACGGTTTGTAGTTGGTGCTAACAATCGGATGGCTCACGCTGCTTCTTTGGCAGTTGCGGAATCTCCAGGTAAAGAGTTTAATCCTTTATTTTTATGCGGTGGCGTAGGTTTGGGTAAAACTCATCTCATGCAGGCTATTGGCCACTATCGCTGGGAAATTTCGCCTAATTGTAAAATATTTTATGTTTCGACTGAGCAGTTTACTAATGATTTAATTACAGCGATTCGTAAAGATAGTATGCAAAGTTTTCGAGAGCATTATCGAGCCGCCGATGTTTTATTAGTTGATGATATTCAATTTCTTGAAGGGAAGGAATACACCCAAGAAGAATTCTTTTATACTTTTAATACTTTACATGAAGCTGGTAAACAAGTTGTCATTGCTTCCGACCGTCCTCCTAACCAGATTCCTAGCTTGCAAGAACGGCTTTGTTCTCGGTTTTCTATGGGGTTAATCGCAGATATCCAAAAGCCGGATTTAGAAACTAGAATGGCAATTTTGCAAAAAAAAGCTGAGGATGAAAATATTAGTCTTCCCCGCGACGTGATTGAGTATATTGCTTCTAACTATACTTCTAATATTAGAGAATTAGAAGGAGCTTTAATTCGGGCGGTAGCTTATATTTCTATTTGGGGCTTACCGATGACGGTAGAAAATATCACACCAGTTTTAGAACCGCCCAACGAAAAAATGGCAGCTACCCCAGAAGCAATTTTAAAGGTTGTAGCGGATAATTTTGATGTTTCAATAGACGATCTCAAAAGTAACTCACGACGAAGAGAGATTAGCTGGGCGCGTCAAATAGGAATGTATCTCATGCGCCAACACACATCTCTGAGTTTGCCGAGAATTGGCGAGGAGTTTGGTGGTAAAGACCATACAACAGTAATCTATAGTTGCGATAAAATTACCCAACTCCACCAGAGCGATCGCACTTTAGCACAAACAATCCGCCAACTGAGCGATCGCATCAATATGACTAGTACATCACAGCGTAAATAAACATACCATTCAAAATAGCGCAAAAGCTTAGGATACAATTATGCGTGAATGCGTGACTTCCGCCTTGCGGTACTGGCCGTTCTCAAAAACCATCCTGAAGATGTATTTGAAGTTTTCCACAACCACAACTCTGATAATTAGCATTAACGGCTGAATAATTAGTCAAGAATATTAAATAACGGATAAAAATTGATTAAATTTAACTTATATTGTGGGAAAATCTTACTTTTTGTGGATGTATCTGTGGAAAACTTGAAATTTTGCTAGTAAAACTTAATTAAGTATAATTACCTTGTGGAAAATTACTTGAGTTTTTCCACAAGTTTTCCACAAGGTAAACTTGCGTAACTATGATTGCAACAGAAATTGTAAAATTTTCTAGTAGTCTGTCAAGTTTGCTGAGTTTGTAGTGAGCGCTTTAGCGCTCAAATCAAAGACTAAAGTCCTGACTACCAACTTACTCATCCATCATAATGATAAATAAATGGGATGAGTCGGACAACTGTTCGACCTCGCAGCCTACCAAGCTATCCGACCCGGTTTTATATTCGGAGATTGTTACCAACCTCACTGGAGTAGGTCTGGACTCTTCTTGGGTACACCCGATAAATTCCCATTCATCAGTTCTGACAGCAGAAGAGTGCTGAGGGGAGCAGCAACTACAACCCGAAAACCCACGTTGTTGTTCCTATTGTCACGCGCGTTCCTGTTGCGATTCGCCGAACGGTAGTTCCTCGGATTGTTGTTCCACGAACCACCACGCAGCAGCCGGAAAACCAATCGAGATTATGCTAAAAAAAATAGCACCAGAAAAATTTCTAGACCATTAATGAAAAGAAATTTTCCTAGCTCTTGTGCAAATGCGATGATGTAGATGACACTGTTTCTAGTAGAAGCACGTCACCTGCGCGGACATTGCCAACGATGATCGCTGGTCGAAAGGATGGCGGGACTTATGTGTCGCTCACGGGATTCAGATGTGTCATTCAGCACCCGTGCTGGGTTGGACGGTCTGCCTCTAGGATCTGTGATGCTTTGCTTCAACTCAGCGTGGATGCCGACCGATTGGGAGTACCAACTAGCCTTTTTTTAGATATCAGAGTAGCATTTGCTACCCAACTTCTACAAGGGCAGTAAGCAATTGTTCCATAGCTGTGTTTTTTATGTTGTAGGCGTTTGCATCAGGCACAAGAGACTCTTGGTAACGACAAAGAAAACACATTTTATCTTGAAGTGTTGCTACACTTATCAAAAGTGGTAGAGATTTTGCCCCCGTAGCCATAAAATAAAATTCCTGTAGCTGTAAATTTCCAAACTCCTGTTTAATATTTAGATTCCCCAAATTAGTAATTACAATATCTATTCCTCCTAAATCTCTAGCATCTAAAGTTTCCTCACCTTTGTTAGAATTACTAGACAATAAGGCTCTTGCTTTTAGTACATCGTCAAATATTTTTCCGTCTGCTACCAATTGATTGAGCTTATATTTAACTTCACGTGCTAAATCCCAAAAATCGGTCTTTTGGTTTAATCGATGAGCCGTGACTTGTCGAGTAATGTATTCTCCCAGATTTTTGCCAACATCAATTGTTAAATAGTTACGGATATTTATTGGAGTAAGACACTTGAGAATAATCTCATTATGAGATTTGATTTCAGCAGCGATCGCTAAAAAAAATGCAGCGCATAAAGCACCGTGAACAGAAGTTTTCTCTTCTCGACAGCGAGCTATAAGCTTGGTAGTTTCCCAAGGAGATAGCGTCCAACGAAACAGGCGAATGGGAAATGTTTCTAAAGTATTTACTCCCTGATTATTTCGATAAGTTGTTGTTAATATAGATTTCAATTCTATCGAACTATCTAAATCTTCCTCAACCCAATTTTTTGTCGCATTAGGGATAATTTCATCAACAGGAGGCAAGTCTGGTAAAAGCTCACGAGGGCTGTCTGGTTCACCAATAAATTGCAAGATATCTCGGATCAGATAAGCTCCTGATAAACCATCACCAATGCAATGATGAAAAGTAATTATTAGGTTAGAAATATCAGGTGAGTGCAGCAACAATACGCGTAGCAGTGGCTCTTTGTTCCAACTCAAAGGCTGACGTAATTCTTCTATCATCTCCCAACACCAATGTTCTTCTCCTTGCCGCTCAATTACTCGTAGTGGAATAGGTGGAACATTTTCTAAGGAAAATTGTGGCTGATTTTGATTATTAATGACTATTTTTACTCTTAACCGAGAATGCCTCAGTTGTAGCCAAGCCAAAGCTTCAGTTAATAACTCAATTGTAAATGACCCATTAATGGTCGCCGACAAGGTAACATTTTCCGGGCTGTTGTTGTATGACAACCACATCAACTGTTCTGATGCTGTAAGAATGCGATTCATGGCAATTACAAGGATTGTAGTGTCTTATCTATAAATGTCTTAGTGTGCAACACCCCTCAAACGTAGGCTAATCAATCCTACTAGAGTTGTTGACCGACTTTGCTACCACCTTCGGTTACGCTCAACTCTCCATTAACTCCGTGGTATGCGTCGGCATCGCAGTGCTGGTTCTCAGATTTCTTGAAATAGGGTAATACATCTTGGTACGACCAACCGGGATTCCCCAATGAGTGCCAGTGATCATAATCGTGATGATTACTCCGGGTATAAATCTCAGTTGATTCTTCACCTCACCAGCAATCTTACAGTACTGTCCTAACCGAGGTCTAGCGGTCTAACGGATGGCGCGTCACCGGAGGACGATAATCCTTGCATCATAACCGATAGCGTAAACTTCCGTTTCGAGTGCACGCCTTTGTTAGACATGGTTGTAAACAAATGATTAACAATTCTGGACATAAGCTCAAATAGAAATTATTTAAAGTCAATGAATGGCCATATAACTATGCCCATAACAAATATCAAAACAAGCGCAATAACAACAATTAAAGGATTAGGTAACAATCTTCCTATCCACATCCAAACTACTCCGCCAAGGAATGGAAAAGCTAAACCACAGATCATGCCTATTATATTCGTGACACGTCGTCCAATCGGATTCGGAAAAGTTTTTAGATCAGATTTAGAGTTGTCTTGCCCACGGCGTAAGGTATGTTCATCATCACGAATTGCTCGATGAGCAGCAATCACACCCAGTAATGTAGCAAAAGATGATCCAACACCCAGCGCAACCATTGCCTGACGTAGTATTGTTAATGTCGAAATAAACGACATTTTATCGGAGCTTGAAACAGACAATGAAGTGGCTTCAGCACTAAGGGAAAAGCCGTAGGCAATAAATAATAGCCCCTGTAAAGTAATCATCCACATTATTCTCTGATTGACAAGGTTGTCTTCGTGTTCTATCTTGGCTCGAATACGATCGTAAAGACGTTCAACTTCCTCTTTTATGAAGTTCTCAGGCATGTTTTTACTCATATGCTTGACTCTAATCATGGTAAACCTACAAAAGTAAAAATGGCGATTTCGGAAAAATGCTCTTGAAGAAGTACTGCAGTTTAGACTAAAGCAAGCAAAAATAGCTCGACATTTGAAGCAATTGTCTGCATATCGAACAATAAAATAAAACCAGAGCAATAAAAGAGATTAAAAGCAGTTAAGCAGTATTTTTAGATACTTTCTTAGGCTTGGTAAAAGCTTTTTTGACAATGGGATAACGAGTCCGTGGCGCTCTAGGTCTACCAGGAGTCCAACCAGGAGACTTTCCTCTGGGTTTGCAGTAGCCCTACAGATGCTCTGGCGATCGCCTCCGTCGCGCAGTTGTGATTTACCAGGTCGGGGATCGCTGTAACAAGCGTCAATGCAATGATCAGCCAAGGTGCGATCATGACAAAATTCCGTTGCCAAGCAGGTTCATCGCGCAGTCTCGCTTGGCTCCGTAGTACGCCTTGACACCAAAATGGAAAGGTACTGAGGACAGCGGCAAGGTATAACAGTCCAGCATTAACCCTCTGTCACCTTCGGCAGATAATAATCTGTAACCCCTGCCCAGACAGGATTTTACCTATAGAGCTTTGTTTGGAAGTTTCTATTAATTTGCGATCGCTAATCTTCTCACTAAATCTAGGTTTCATCATTTAGCCTCAATAGACTTGTCCTGAAATTTATAACCCAGTCTGTACAAGGGTTTTCAAGCCTGGCTATATGTCTTCAATCAACGGAGCAATAAGGGTTTGGTATAGTTGATGATAGTTTAGAGACAAAAAATAGGATTTTTAAATTTTGAACTCTAACAATATTTATTATGCTCTAAAATACCCAAAACCTATATAAGGTAGGTTTTAGGATTTATAAAGATAAAATTTTATATCCTATTTTTAGACTAATTTAATTTTAGGACGGGTCTAATTTTATTTCCCCGGAGTGACAAAAGCGGTTGACGGACGAGGCTATGTCCGCAATGGATGAAAGAAACCAATAGATATCGCCGAAAAAAGTTTATATTAAAATTGTGTCTTGAAAGTTTTGACCGCTCCCTCAATGGTGTTCTTCGCCCG
>NZ_JAIVFQ010000108.1 GCF_020829495.1 Nostoc favosum CHAB5714
TATTTTTTTTGTCATTCTTTCTCTGTAGTCAAGGCATTATTTGAGTTAGCAATCAATGGTCAAATTTTTGACTTTCCTAAGCTCAATGAGTACGGTAATTTCTCACGAATGATTTAGGACTGCTATATAGTTAATCACTTTCTAGCAAAGTCCAGAAGTAGCCATCTGGCGCAACGAAGGAAAAACTCGTCTCGCCAAACTCATTAATAATGATGTCTGTAACTTTTTGTACAGTACTTGCTTTGATGCGATCGCAATACTCCTGTATTCCCTTTACCCGATAGGTATATAAAGACATACCCAAACTACCTGGTTGGGCTGCTTCAAAGCGCGATTCCAAATTAATAGATTCTGGGAATCGAATGATGTAAAGTCTACCACTACGTGCAGCCATCAGGTCAGACTTAGAAGAACGGGGATCATCAAAGGTCGTGACAATAAATTTTTCACCAGGGTTAAGGTCAAAAATATCTCGGCCTGCTGGTGAAGATTCATAGCTAGTTTCGACATCATCACGCACACGCAGCAAACCCAAAACGTCTTCATAAAACTTCAGCGTTTCTTTGCTGTCATCTTGAACTATGATTCCCATGTGGGTAAACTGACTAGTCTTGAGAGCAGCATTATGGTTAACTTGTCCGTAATGCGGTAGTGTATAGCCAAACCGTTGAAATAAAACCTGTCGAGCTAAGGGTTGTAGTAGCAGCATTTCTCGTACACCAACTGCTGGCTCAATAAAAGGACGGCTTTTCCTCTCTTTGTTATAGATGACTTCCCAATAAGGGTTAGTGTACCTAATAGGCAAACCTGCCGCTTTTGCATCCTCTATATGATTTAAAATATTTAAAACATCTGCTGTTAAGCTTGTCCCCCAGCGATTTCCCTTAATTTTCATTGAGGCTGTTCCCAAACCTTCATGGGTGGGGTTTTGCCAAAGCATTAGCCGAATCAAACCATGATCTGCATTTTGGTGGTAGAGGCGGATTGAGCGTAAAGAGGAATTCACCCCATATAATTGATTGGCTACATCTGCGGTTAATTCACCCATGTCACCAATGCGATAGCCAAATTGCTCCCAATACTGAATTGCAGAAATTGCCTCTGGGATACCGATACAGACTTCATAGATACCTTCAATTGCCGTTTGTTGTTCTTGAGTCATATCAATTTTAGATTTTAGATTGGTTCAAAATAAATAAAGCTTTCGGAAAGATATCTTAGAAAGAATCCGAAAAGCAACAACTTAATTTTGTAGCTTATGATGTACCTACAAAAGTGATATCATGTCCGCCAAGTTACCCATAATAGGTTAGATAACTTAACTAACGTTGTTTCACAGGATCTAGAAAACCTCTCTCCAAACCTCTCCCCTAAAAGGGGAGAGGTTTTGAATTTTCCCCCTTCCCGCCACGGGTTGGGGGTTAGGGGGTTAGGTCTGAAAAGTCAGTTCTCTCCACAGGAAAATTATCCTCTTCTCATCTGGAATGTTGTTTATATAGGACTTAATGGAAATTCGCCACCGCAACAAAATCAAGTTGCTGCTATCTCTGCATCAGGATTATTCAGTTCACCCGATGCTTGGGTGAGTCTACAGGAAAACAACTGCCTAATTTTGGGTAGAGAACCTTTCGGAAAGATGCCTTTGTATTGGACTCAACAAGGACAAGTGATCTGGTTTGCATCTCAACTGCAACTACTCTTACCGATTTTGCAACAGTCAGAAGTTAGCATTTCTGGGTTATATGGCTATAGCTGTTTTTCTCACGTTCCAACACCCTTAACCCCTGTTAATGGAGTATTTGCAATTCCGGCGGGAACTGAATTAGTTTGGCAGAGTGATTGTCAATCAGGTAAGCTGCGATCGCCTGAATCTAAGAACATCCACTCGTGGCGGGAAGCCTCAGAACATTTAACAGATGAAGCTACAGCAATTACCGAATTGCAAACTCTCCTTAAAGACTCCATTGAGCGACAGATTGCCGATTTAAAGGATGAGCCTGTTGGGGTGTTGCTCTCTGGCGGACTCGATTCTTCAGTGGTAGCGGCGCTGCTGGTGCAAGCAGGGGTGAAAGTCCGCGCCTATACTTTAGATTTCGGTGATGCAGGCATTCCAGAATATCCATACTCTGAACAAGTCGCCGAGTTTCTCAAAATTCCGCTAATTAAAGTTGCAGTAACCCCAAGTTCGATCAAGAATGCCCTAATTCCTACTGTGCAAGCATTGGATTTGCCCTTTGGAGATGGGGTGTGTGTTCCGTTGTATCTCCTATCTCAGAGGGCGAGTCAGGAAACTCAGGTAATTTTTAACGGCGAAGGGGGAGATCAATTATTTGCCGGTTGGACGAACAAACCTTTAATTGCCGCAGGTGTTTATCAAGCAGAAAATCCTGCCGGACAGGAAACTTTTATCCAGCAATATCTCCGCACCTTTCACCGTCTTGGGGGATACGAATCTCAAGTTTATCAGCCAGAGGTTTATGCACAGATAGAAAATTTGCATCCAGAAGATTGGCTGTTAACCGCTCTTGATCGCAATGAGTGCCCATCTTTGCTGCATCGCCTCCGCCGTGCAAGTTTGATGCTTAAAGGAGCGCAGAATATCCATCCCCGTGCGACTGCATTGGGGTTTGCTCATGGATTATGGGTGCGATCGCCTTTTTGTGACTTACCTTTAGCTGAGTGGACATTCCGTCTATCTGGAGAACTCTGTTTGCAGGGAGCCTGTGAAAAATATATCCTCAAACGGGCTGTAGAAAATTGGCTCCCGCCGGAAATTGTCTGGCGACAAAAGCGGGGTATGGGGGTTCCCTTAACTTGTTGGTGTTTAAATGATTTTTGGCATCAGATGGGCATTTGGCTCAATCCTGAGATACTTCGCGCCAACAATCACTTTTATCCTGACATCGCGGCACAAATCGTTGAAGGCAAACTAGGAGCAGCTATTCAAGGGCGGCGAATTGGTGAGACTCTTTGGTTACTTATTATGTGGCAACTTTGGCGATCGCATGTTTTAAATGAAAAACTAAGTAAACATTCCTGGGATCATCCCTTTTGGTTCCCTCGTTGGCTATGGAGAAATTACAAGATAATTCGTAATTCGTAATTCGTAATACTCGCCTCCGGCGAGAAGCAAGCTACGTAATTCGTAATTGATATAGGGAGAAAATAAGTTTAAGTTATGGAGAACAAGAAATTTTATGACTTTCAAAATTCCCTTAGTACAGTTTTGCGTAAAAGCGTAGCGTTTCCAATGTAGAGGAACGCATTGGCATTGCATTGAGATGCATTAACAAGGCCGCTGGCGCATTAACAAGGCCGCCGACGCATTAACAATGCAAGCCGACGCATTAACAAGGCCGCTGTCGCATTAACAAGGCCGCCGACGCATTAACAAGGCCGCTGTCGCATTAACAAGGCCGCCGACGCATTAACAAGGCCGCTGTCGCATTCATTGCCATTGCAGGGTATTGCCAAATTTAATTCGCTACGAATTAAGGAAATGCTATACTTAGTCCGCCATTTTCTTGGGAACAGGCGCAGGAGTTAATAAATACTTACGGTTCTCCGCTTTATGTTTATAATGGCGATCGCTTGCGCGAAACTATTGAGCGCATTACCAAAGCAGTCAGCTATCCGCGCACGCAATTTCGCTTTGCCTGTGTTACTAATGGCAACATTGCCCTGTTAAAAATTTTTCGCTCATTTGGGTGGGGACTTCACGCCAATACGCCAGGAGATATTTACCTGGGATTGCAAGCTGGTTTCGATCCTAGTGAGGTTGTTTATAGCGGTAGTAATTTGAATCGGGCACAGATGCTACAAGTCCTGAATTGGGGAGTTACAACTCTCAATTTTGATAGTCTAGCTCAGTTGCAGTTGTGCTGCGAAGTTTTGCCCAAAAGCAGAGAGAAATATATTCGCCTGGGTTTACGCCTCAATTTGCCAGAAATTACGGGAGATAGCCGCATTGGTGTACGTCCAGAGGAATTTGGTGATGCGATCGCTTTAACTGGTGAGGTTGGATTAAAGCTGAGTGGTTTACACTTCTATCGAGGAACTGGAACTAATGCCACAACTGCTTTTACCCAGGTAATTGATACAGTAATCGCCACAGCACAACAGTTACCAGATTGGGAATATTTAGATTTTGGTGGTGGTTTTGGCTATCCGTATCACCACAACAAAGCAGCCTTTGACTGGGAAATATTTGGGGCTGAGTTAACTGAGAGAATTAGTAGTTTAGGGCGGGAAATTGATTTGGTGATTGAACCAGGACGAGCTGCGATCGCCGGATGTGCAACTTTGCTGGCTCAAGTTGTTTCAGTGAAATGGCAAGGAGAAAAACAGATTGTTGGAGTTGATACCACTGTTGCTAATCTTTCAGTACCCTCAGTATACGGCGGCTACCGAGAAATTATCACTTGGAAGCAAGCAAATAAATCCCCCACTCCCCACTCCTGTACAGACGCGATTAATCGCATCTCTTGTACAGACGCGATTAATCGCGTCTCCCTATTCAAAACTGATATTTGTGGAAACACCACCTATTCACGAGATTACCTGGGGAAAAATTGCCAACTCCCAGCGTTAGAAATTGGTGATATCGTTGCCATTCTAGATGTCGGTGCTTATGGTTATGCTATGTCGTCTCACTTTTTACACCGCCCTAAACCTGCGGAAGTCTTGCTAGAAAATGGCACACACCGCCTGATTCGTCGGCGGGAAGACTACAGTGTTTTACTAACAAATCAGGTATTGAGTTAAGAAGTATTCTATTATCTTAAATTTGGGAGAGATAGTTGGATTTAAAGAATAACGAACCACAGAGACACAGAGAACACAGAGAAGAGAAATAGCTTTTTTCATAGCTGCTTGATAACTAACATAAAACAACCATTATGAAGTGTATTAACTGCGGAACTGACAATAAACTAAAAGACCGGAGAGCTAATCAAGGTCGGTGTATAAAATGCAATCATCCCTTTGCCTTTGAACCGACCAGTATGAGTAATATCATGTCCGGCAAATTGCTTATGATATGTCATTGCGAGTGCAACGAAGTGGAGCGTTCGCGGAGCGTCTCGTAGAGAAGCAATCACAAGGACTCTGCGATTGCTTCACTTCGTTCGCAATTGACTTGTGTTCAACCGGACATGATATAATAAGAAGATTACTGACCCTTTTTTTGCAAAGGCGATCGCTGACATTCCCCAAAGAATAATTAAAGTTCTGCAAAAGGGTATTGCTGGCAGTCAAAATTTAGAAAGTGATGACAGTAGCTTGCTTTTAGTGGGGGATATGGGAAATGATATGTATATTGTTCAAAGTTTTGGTTGATATAGCCAGCGCATCCCAAATTTGCAAAATGCCCTTCACATTGGAAATCGCAGGCTCACAATAGAAAATCGAATTCTTGTTATAGAGCATTCCCCTTTGCAGGAAAACTTTTCGATTTACTGAAATTATGCAGAAATTGAAGTTCAGATGTGGTGAGGTCGCGCCATTGACCCAATTGTAGGTCATCTAATTGTAGGTGGCCTATGCTAACCCTAACCAGCCGCAAAGTCGGAAACCCTACAGCCGCAGTCATACGCCGTACTTGGCGGTTTTTTCCCTCTGTCAAAGTCATTTCTAGCCAAGCTGTCGGTACATTTTTGCGAAATCTAATCGGCGGATTGCGTTCAGGTAGCTGTGGTTCTTGTGGTAATAGCCTAACTTCTGCTGGTTGAGTGCGGTAATCTTGAATTTCCACACCTGTCTGCAACCTTTTTATCGCATCTGTATCTGGAATTCGCTCTACCTGTACCCAGTAAGTACGTTTATGACCAAAACGCGGATGGGCAAGACGATGTTGCAATTGCCCATCGTTCGTTAACAGCAGCAACCCTTCACTATCCCAGTCTAAGCGTCCCACAGGATACACATCAGGCACATCAATATAATCTTTCAGGGTGATATGTGTAGGAGCATCTTTTGTAAACTGGCACAGAACGCCATAGGGTTTGTAAAAAATAATATATCGGTAATGATTTGTCATTGGTCATTAGTCATTTGTCATTTGTCATTAGTATTCTCCCCCTGCCCCCAGCAAGAACTGCCCCCTGCTTTCCCTGCCTCCCCTGCTCCCCCGCTCCTCCCTTCTCCTTATAGGGACTTACGAGTGTTTGCTGGGTTAAAAACAATATAGCGAATCTGTTTTTTCCATATCTCATGCTCTATGACCAACTACTTTCGCTCTAATGTTGATGCAATGGCTAGCTACATTCCCGGTGAGCAGCCTCAACGCGGTACACAGATAATTAAACTCAACAGTAACGAGAACCCCTATCCTCCTTCACCTGCGGCGCTAGCTGTGCTGCGGAATATTGATGGCGAGTGGTTGCGGCGGTATCCAGAACCTTTCGGGGGGGAGTTTCGGCAAGCTGCAAGTAAAGTTTTAGGTGTTCCTAGCGATTGGATAATTGTGGGAAATGGCAGTGACGAATTGTTGAGTGTGGTGATTCGAGCCTGTGCAGAACCTGGAAAGAAAGTAGTTTATCCAATACCAACTTACGTGCTATATCGTACATTAACAGAAATGCAAGCTGCGGAAATTGTTGAGATTCCTTACAGCAATGACTACAGTTTACCTTTGGAAGAACTGGTTGCTGCCAATGGATCTGTAACATTCATTGCATCGCCTAATAGTCCATCGGGGCATGTGGTAGCAACAAATGATCTGCGAAAATTAGCCAGCCAGTTATCTGGAGTTTTAGTGATTGACGAAGCTTATGTAGATTTTACCGAAGAGAATGCATTGGCTTTGGTAGAGGACTATGAAAACGTTATCGTAATTCGCACACTTTCTAAAGGGTACTCGTTGGCTGGATTACGGCTGGGATTTGGGGTGGCAAATCCCAAGCTGTTGCAGGGATTGTTTAAGGTGAAAGATAGCTATAACATTGATGCGATCGCTTGTGCAATTGGCACGGCTGCTATTACCGATCAAGCTTATAAAAATGCTTGTGTGGCAAAGATTAAAGCATCACGGAATCAGTTAGCAACAGACTTAAAACAATTAGGTTTTCACCTTTGGGATTCCCAAACTAACTTTTTACTGGTACAGCCAAAACAAGGAAACGCCGAATATCTCTATCAAAAACTGAAGGAACGGGGAATTTTAATCCGCTACTTCAAGCAGCCTGGACTAGATGATAAATTACGCATTACTGTTGGTACTGATGAACAAAATCAGGCTTTAGTGGAGGCACTAATTTATTTGTTAGAAACAGGGGGAGCAGGGGGCAGGGGGCAGGGGGAGGAAAAAGTGAAAAATTGTAGGTTGGGTTAAGCAAAGCGCAACCCAACAAAGCCCCCGAAATGTTGGGTTACCCTGCGGGAAGCCCCTTTGGGTCTACGTTCCTCAACCCAACCTACACCTGACTTTTCACGTTATGTGGAAAAGTCCACGAAAACCTAACCCCCTAACCCCCTTCCCGACACTCTAAGGGGGAAAATTCAAAGTCTCTCTCCTTAAAGGAAGAGAGAAATAGAAGTGAGGTTTTTCAGATACCGTGAAAAGTCAGAACCTACACAACTCCCCCTACTCCCCCTGCCTCCCCTGCCTTGCCTGAAGCGGGATAGAGACAAGAAATTCAGCCCCTTGTCCTGAAACGGATACACACTCCAACTGCCCTCGATGCTTATTAGTCACAATCTGGTAACTAATAGATAGCCCTAAACCAGTGCCTTTACCAATAGGTTTGGTAGTAAAAAAGGGTGTGAAGAGTTGCCGCCGCACATTTTCGCTGATACCAGAACCGTTGTCAGCAATGCGGATGACGGCAAAATCGCCTTCAACAGTAGTACGAATTGTAATGATACTTGGCTGACGTGCGATATCGGCATAAGTCCGATGTTGGTTAAATTCTTCCAAAGAGTCAATCGAATTAGCGATCAGGTTCATAAATACTTGATTCAGTTGCCCAGGGTAACATTCTACGGGTGGCAGGTTGCCGTACTCCTGTATTACCTGAATTCCCGGAGAGTCTGGTTCGGGTTTAAGCCGATTTTGCAAAATCATCAGGGTGCTATCAATGCCCTCATGGATATCAACGGCTTTGACTTCAGCTTCGTCTAGGCGGGAAAAGTTCCGTAAAGATAATACAATCTGGCGAATGCGATCGGTTCCCACTTTCATTGAAGCCAACAGCTTAGGTAAGTCTTCCATCAAAAAATCTAAGTCAACCGCATCTATTTCATTCTGAACTTTAGGTGGTAAATTCTGGTTTTGCTGTTGATAAAGTTGTACTACACTCATCAAGTCTTTGACATAATTATTTACGTAAGTAAGGTTGCCGTAGATAAAGCTGATTGGGTTATTGATTTCGTGAGCAACGCCTGCTACCAACTGCCCCAGGCTAGACATTTTTTCGCTTTGCACCATCTGGGACTGGGTGAGCTTCAATTCATCGAGCGTGTGTTCTAGCTGTTTTGCTTTCTCACGCGCTTGTGTTTCCGAAATCTCTAACTCCTGGGAGTATATGTGCAAATTTGTGTAGAGCCGAGCATTTTCTATAGAGATGGAAACTTGCGAAGTTAATAAGTTCAGTACCTCTAATCGCTCTGCGGTAAAGGCTCCGGTAGTGAGGTTATTTTCCAGGTAAAGAACTCCAGTTAGCTTACCCTGATGAGCAAAAGGCGAACACAAAACTGATTTGGGTTGATTGGCAACAATATAGTTGTCACTCACAAAACGTTCTGTGTGGCTAGCATCGTCTAAAACCAAATTTTCTTTTGTTCTTTCAACATAGTTAATCAGCAAAACTGGTAGTTTATGCTTTACTTGAAACAGACTCGACGATCGCACTGTCACTTGATCTCGATCAATGCTTCCTTCGGCTTCAATCACCCACTGGTTCTCCCGTTTTACAAGTAGATAACCCATTTGGGCCCCAGCATTCTCGATCGCGATCGTCATCATTTTCTCCAGCAGCCGACTTAGCTCCATCTCGCTTGAGAGTGCCTGGGACGCTTTAATCGCTGTGCTGATATCTAGAGTTTGGGTTTTAGCTTCAGAAATATTCTGAATCTGCTTTGTACTCGTACCGCGCCCATTTACCTCCGCGACTGTATTTGTAAAAAGTTGGGAATATTGTTCGTCCAGTTGCTGGACTTTAGCCGTAGCTTCCCACTTTAGATAGCGATAGCGGGCTTCTTTAAAATAAACTTTGGCAAAGTTTTTTCTACCCTTGGCCAAGTAAAATCGAAATGCCAGTTCGTTTGCTAAGGCTTCATTTTGTAAATAACCGTTTTCAGCAGCAGAAGCGATCGCAAGGTCATACAGCTCCATTGCCTGATAATCTTGTTTACAAATCCGAGCAATTTCAGCTTGAATCAGCAGGAACTTGTGTTGATAATTAGTTGGGCAGTGCATTGCCCATTGCTGGAATTTTTCTAAGTTGGCATTTAGTTTATGCAGATAAATCACTTGAGTTTCTGTATCTACCTCCGCATAAGCCCCTGCTAAGGCAATACTTTGGTGAAAGTAGAAAACAGGATTAATAAAAATTCCTCGCGCTCCCCCAACAAATTTTTCGGCATTCTCTGCATACTCAACAGCTTTGATATATTCTCCATACCAGTTAGAGAGCGCAAGTTTATATATGTAAACTACAAATGCAGTTAACATATCCGAAGATGCCAACGCAAACTCTAGCACTTGCCCTTCATCTGCCCAAGTTCCAACAAGTTCGTCAATCTTTTCTGCTGGCTTAGTCAGGTTAGCGATCGCTTCCATAGCCAGCAGATGGTAGTTCAACATATTTTTGTCAATCTTGCGGAGGCTAGGAATAAAATCTTCGGCTACTTCTGCGGTTTTTTCTAAAGATTCATTCCCAAATAAGCATTGCCATAAAAAATTAACTGAACAATAACCAGACCATTGATAAGAACCTGTTTCTAAACCACTATTAAATCCCTTCAATAAATAAGGTTTACTCTGGCTAATATGGTCTTTGTAGTGACAGATTAAACCGCCCCACATATTCAAAATATTTGCTTCTAATTCTTTCGTTCTTAAAACTTCATGCAAACGCAAAGATAGCTCACCAAACTCATAACCCGAATCTACCTCACCATATTGAAACACCAGATTAAAAGCATAAAGCATATAGCCAAATACCGAAATTGGTGAGTTGCCATACTGAACTGAAAGTTGAGTTATGTTCATCGATGTGATATGCAATGCTTTAGATCCTAAAAAGTAGGCAATGGGCCAGACTTCTTTTAAGATGCGTTGAGCCATTAGCTTCTCTTCGTCTTGCATTGGTGGTAGTTCTGCGAGACTAAAAGTTGAGCGCTCGCCAATAACTTTTTTGGTTTGATTAAGTTTTTCTAACAGATATGCATCATCGGGATAAACTGTAAACTCCAAGCCTAAAAGCTCCAAAGTATTTAGCCCAATTTTATATGCGGAGTTTAAATCATTCTCCATGCGATAACACATAATCCGATATTCATTCACTCGGCACATATCAAGAGTAGTTTTAACCTGGCTGAAAGTCTGCTCAAAAATCAGCAATGCTTCCTCATATTTGCCATTCAAAAATTCTGCTTCTCCAACTTGTAAATATAAATTTAATGTGAGCAAATAATTATCTTGCCAGCTATTTTCAGGTAGATAACTCATTCCTGTTTCTAGCAACTTTAGTGCAGTTACAAACGCCGAAGATGATTTTGCTCGCTGGCCTGCTTTCAGATTTAATTCTGCCAGTTCATATCTTTCTGCTGGTTCCACAATCAATGAACTGCCAGCATTGAGATGGTTGACAATATCAAAAAGATGTTCTTCTAATTGGGCTTTTTCAGTATTATGTAATAGTAATTTTCCCACCTTCAGGTGTACTTGTTGCTGCTGATCGATTGGAATTAAAGAATAGGCAGCTTGCTGAACGCGATCGTGCAAAAACTTATAGTCAACTTGTATCGCAGTATCGCAGTATGTTGCCAATTCCGACTGATTCAACAACTGAGGAATTTTGTAAGTATCGCTCAAAGGAAGAATTAATCCTGCCCGCAAAGCTGACCATAAATCAATTGCTGTTGCTGATGCAGATTTTTCGTTGACTACAGCTAGAATTTCTAAATTAAAACGGTTTCCAACACAAGCAGCTAATTGTAAAACTTGCTGCGTTGGTTCTGAGAGTCTTTGAATTTTATTCACCATTAAATCGACTACATTATCGGTAATGGCTTGTTCCTGAATTTTGTTGAGATCCCACTGCCATAAACCCGAACGATAATCAAATGTCAAGAGATTATCTTGATGAAGTACTTTTAGTAACTGAGTTAAGAAAAAGGGATTCCCTTGGGTTTTTTGAAACAGCAAATCGGCTAAAGGTTCTGCCTGAGATGATTCACAATTGAACGTGTCAGTAACCAGTTGAGTAATATGAGGTGTTGCTAATGGCTTCAAAAGCAACTCTTCAACGGTTGCCCCAAATGCTTGAATTGTCTCTAGCATTAGCATCAGTGGATGGGTGGGACTAACTTCGTTATCTCGGTAAGCCCCAATCAGCAAGAGATACTGACTTTCTGGGTCAGTCATCAGATTCTCGACCAGGTTCACAGAGGCAGCATCTGCCCATTGGAGGTCATCTAAAAACAGTACTAAGGGATGTCCAGCAGCAGTAAAGGCATGGATAAATTGCTTAAACACCCGATTAAAACGGTTTTGAGACTCAGCAACCCCCAACTGCGGTACAGGCGCTTGCTGCCCAATAATCAGTTCTACTTCCGGGATGACATCAATAATAACTTGACCGTTAGCTCCCAATGCTCGTAGTAATTTATTTTTCCAAACCTCAACTCTGGCTTGGGTTTCAGCTAACAGTTGTCGCATCAATTCTCGAAATGCTTGAATCAAAGAAGCATAAGGAATATCTCGCTTGAGTTGGTCAAATTTGCCACCGATGAAGTAACCTCGTTGCCGCACAATCGGTTTGTGGACTTCGTTAACTAGTGAGGATTTGCCGATACCTGAGTATCCTCCTACCAACACAATTTCACTCGAACCAAGGCTAACTTTTTCAAAGGCAGCCATTAAAGCCGCCACTTCTACTTCCCGACCGTAAAGTTTTTGAGCTATTTGGAATTGATGCGAAAAATCTTGCTGACCTAAGTTAAAAAGGTCAATGCTGCCTTTTGTTTGCAGTTGTATCCCTGCTTGCTCTAGGTCAGCCTTTAACCCGTAAGCACTCTGGTAGCGGTCTTCAGCAGTTTTGCTCAGAAGTTTCATAGCGATCGCAGAGATTGCCAGTGGTACATTAGGATTAATCTCGTGCGGAGCTACTGGAATTTTCGCAATGTGACAATGCACCAACTCCATTGGGTCTTGAGCATTCTGGAAGGGGAGCCGACCCGTAAGCATTTCGTAAAAAATTACACCTAATGAGTAAAAATCTGTACGATAATCTAAGGTTCGATTTATGCGTCCAGTTTGTTCTGGCGACATATAAGCCAGCGTTCCTTCTAGAAGGTTGAGGCTACTGATTTCTGGGCTTTCTTTTGACAGCAGCGAAGCGATGCTGAAGTCAATCAATTTTATTTTTTCGGTATTGGGGTTATAAAGAATGTTTTCGGGCTGAAGATCCTTATGGATAATGTGGTGGGTATGTAACTCTCCCAAAGTCTCAGTAATTTGACGAGCAATGTTGAGAAATTTTATAAGTTCAAAGCCTGTATTAGATATCTGAGCTTTTAAAGATTCTCCACCAAAGTCTTCTAAAACCATTGCTAGACCATTACTGTAACCGTTGTCGTAACTGATTAATTCATGGGCTTTGATTACACCTGCAATGTTCAAGTTTTGGATAATTTCGTATTCGTGCTTAATCTGAACAATCTCTTTGACAGTAGGATACTCTGCTTTGAGCAGTTTGATGACAACTGAGCCTCCGTTAGCCTTGGAGTATGCTCGATAAATTACTGTGGCAGTAGCTTCATAAATTAAACTTGCAATACTATAGTCCGGGATACGAGCAATTAATTTAAGCATTATTACTTGGATGAATGTTGTTTTATAATAAATTTTGGTGGTTACTATGATAATTCCCGAAATTTAAGTTAAATTAACTCTTAAAACATCATTTTTAGAAGAAAACTGAGGAGCGATCGCACTTTGAAACTAAATCTGCTGATGCTGGTAAAAATTCTCATCATCAGCGCCAGCCAATAGAAGTGGCAGAAATTGGATATATTCAACAGCAATACGCTTGGGTTAAGGCTAAAACCAGCAAAGTCAAGTTTTTTAACGTAGACGCTGCATCGGCTTGCCGCAGGCTACCACAGAGGCGCAGAGAAGCCAGTGCGCCCTTGCGGTTCCCCGACTTGAAGCAACTGGCGCGGCACTGAGAGAAGAAATAATATCATGTCCGCTTGATTACTTATTAAACCCTAAGAACCCCACCCCGCCAAAGCTGCGCTTTGTCTCCCCTCCCCGCCTGCGGGGAGGGGTTGGGGGTGGGGTTCTTTTATTATGGGTAATTTGGCGGACATGATATAAATGCTTAACTGAACTGTATTGTATTCAACAGAGTCTCGTTGGGTATTATCACTAAGGAGAATCATGGGTTAGGCGATCGCTCTCTGTGATTTTTCATTTAAATAGCTTTGTTGCAAAAGTACTTAAAAGTGCCAACATTACTTTTAACAACAATGAAAACCCCATTAGCTTATCTACAACTGGCTTTGATAAATTTATCTTTGCAGATAGCTATTTCTGCTATAGCACTTTGGCGAATGGGGCATAGGTGAATGGAACAAAGATAAAGAAAATGGTTGAAACACTTGGGGCAAAGGATCTCTTGAGAGTTCTTGTACAAATTCTTTGGCTTTTTCTCTGGTGTACAACAGACCTGTAAATGAAGGACTCAACGAAAATCTGGCGTTGCTGAATCATGGGATGATTTCGCAATTTGGAACGAGTTTTCAATGGTTTCAAACGCCAATTCATCTCGCATTTATGCAACGCCCTTTTTCTATGTTATATCAAGTTCGGCAAATTACTTACGATATGTCATTGCGAATGTAACGAAGTGGAATGAAGCAATCACAGGCTTTGGGATTGCCGCGCAACTCTTAGAGACGCTGCGCGAACGCTCGCTTTTGACTAAGTATTAAGTCGGACATGATATTACTGATTGTCGGTTTGATTCACCTGTAACCAAATTTCTAAACTAGCAAGTAACCACAGCTTGACACCATAGCGACTCCAAGTATCTCCCTGATAGTTTAACCAATTACGAATTGGTAACTGGTTCAAGTAAGGAGTAATAGCTGCATTCCGATTGAGTAATAAATCTCTGGCTTCTTGCTGCCAATATTTCCGAAATCCTAACTGCACCGGCACCATCATGCCACTTTTGGGACGATAAATAATTGCGTCTGGTAAAATACAGCAGATCGCTTGCTTTAAAACTGCTTTTTCTTCCACTCCAGAAAGCTTATAATTTGGAGGAATTTCCATGCTTAAATCTACTACTCGTTGGTCAAACAGGGGAGAACGACCTTGCAAAAGGGCTGCTTGAGTCAAGTTACTGACTTTCGTCAGAATTTGGTCAGCGCCTTTAAATTTGATGTTCATTGCCATCAAACGATTGAGATAGCTAGCTTGAGAAGATAAATCTTCTTCAAAAACCCAAGGTGCGGTTTGTACTGCTGTCCAAACTTCTGGTTTTAAAAGTTGCGGTAAGTCAACAGCGCACTTTTGAAAGGAAATTAAATAAGCTTGCAATGCATCCTGATTGGTGACAGAGCGATATAAACTATTAATTAGCATTGGCTGATTTTTTGGCCCACCAAAACAGGGGTCGCCACCTTCACCATTTAAAACTACTTCTACGCTTTCTCTCGCCAGTCGTCCCAGCAAAAGGTTGGGAACAGTCAGTGGGTCGCCAATGGGGTCATCTAAATAGGCCATTGTTTCCGGTAGACGTGACCACATATCCTTAAAAGTAATTTCTAAAATGTGGTGCTGCGTCTGGCAATGAGATGCAACGAGACTGGAAAATTCTAACTCATTGGGACATTCAGCCCCAAAATGAATCGAGAACGTGTGAACTGGTGCTTTGTGGAATTTTGCTACTAAAGCAGTGATACTGCTAGAGTCCAAACCGCCAGAAAGAAAAACGCCTACGGGTTCATTAGCTGGTGGTAAATATTCTTGAACAACTTGCTCTAGGAGTTCTCGCAAGCGATCGCCATGCCATGCTAAGGGTTGATCTATTGCTATAATCTGTTCTTGAAGCTGCCAATAAACTTCAACTTTGTGGTCGGGAAATTCTAAAACAGTTCCAGGTCGCAGTTCCCGTAGCTGTTCCCAAAGGGTTCGTTCTCCTGCAACAAAGGCACAACAAAGATAATCTTGTAACGCCACCAAATCTAAATCGGATGAATGATGGGGTGATAAAGTTCTCAGTTGAGGCGCAATCCAACGAACCGAACTAGTGGTAGTGTAGTAGAGGGTACGAACACCGGTGCGATCGCCCACTAACTGCAATACCTGTTTTTCTCGATATCAACGGATATGTGGACAAGGATATTTGAACCTGGTAAAAATTACGGACATATTTTCAGGCATCCTCTTTACAATAGTAATATCTTCGCCAGTTTTAAGGGCTTGAGCTAGTATCTCTGAAGCTTTCTGCTGTTGTCCCAGTTGTGCATAATGATTAGCAACTTCAGCCAATACTCCAACTCGTTCAGGTTGATTTAGGATATTAAACTGAGCAATGCTTAAGGCTTTGTGTAACAATTGTGAGGCTTGATCTTTTGTTTCTGTTCTAGTAGCCTTGTTAACAAGTTTTATTAAGGGTTTAGCGATACAATCTCCGCAAAAATCATCATCTATAGACTCAATAATTTTAAATGCTTGTTCATATTGCCCTGCTGACGCAGCTTTCATGGCAATTTGAGATAGTCCATTCATTTTGTCGGGGCGAACTTCATGAGGGTAATGGTTTCCAATAGATTTGATGTTCTTAATAGCTAGGTCATATTGAGATTGCTCTGCATCTTCAACCGCTACTGCAACTAATGCCCGAACTCTTTCAGGCGCCCCCAGCATTTTAGCAGCTTCCAAAGCTTGTTGATGAAATCCTATCTCCTCGTATTTAACAGCAATTTGACTGAATTGCTCAGTTTTCCAAGCATATTCATTAGTTTTAATCTGTTGAAAGGCTTGATTTAATATTTGTAAGGCTTTATTTTTTTGACCTATTTTTGCGTAACCAATGGCGATTTTGAACAATATTGGTATTTGTAAGGGTTTATTTTTTTGACCTAGTTTTGCGTAACCAATGGCGATTTCGGACAATATTGGTTTTGGTATATTATTAATCTGAATAAGCTGAACAGCCCCAAAACTACTGTCTAATATCTCTACAGCTTTATCTTGTTGTCCTATGTTTGCATAGCTAACAGCAATCTTGACTATGTTTTCAACTTGGTCGGAGATGTACTTATCAGATTGGGTAAGCTGAAGACATCGGTTTAATATTTGTTCAGATTTAGCTTTCTGTCCTAATTCTGTGTACTGACTAGCTACCTTAGCTAAAGCACTAACATTCTTAATTCTATTGGCAAGTTCAAAGGTTTGATCTAATAACGGCAAGGCTTTACTTCTAAGTTTTGTAGAGGTTGCCAACTCAGCAATCTTAGTTAATGCCTCTCCTGTCTTATCGGTATTCTCGTCAATCGAGCTAAGAAGTTGAAAAGCTTGGTCGTATAGCCCGACTTGGGCAGCTTCAACAGCAACTTCAGCTATAGCACTGTCTCTGTTTTCAAAATATCCAATTGCTTTATTATCGAGCAACTGGGTAACCTGAATGGCTTGGTTGAAGCGACCTGCTTCGGCAGCCTTGACTGCTGCCTCATTTAGCATTTGAGCAGCCCCACTTCCATGTTCAGCACCTTCTTTCGCTATTTTAATAACTTGAAGAGCTTGAGCGGGTTGCCCAACTTCTCCATACTTGGTAGCTACTTGAAGCAGTGCAGAGCTTCTCCTTCCGGAGAAGGTATTAGTCTCCTTAATTTCCTCAGCATTCTTAAATGCTTGAGCTAATATTTTTGAGGATTTATCCTTTTGTCCGATTTCAGCATACGGAACAGCAACTATAGCCAATGTTCTGGCTTTAATTGACTGACCCTCACTTGGGTTATATGCTATATCGGGAAACAAACAGATTCCGCCTAAAATATGATTTACCACTGCACATATTAAACCAATGGTAAAGAGTAATCCAATAATCGGTAAAAATTTTCGTTTCATGGCCAGTTGATTTAGTGCTGAGACAGAAAAATTACAGACTAACCATATAATAACTGTATATAGGGGTTCTCGGTTGGGTGCAATACAAGTCTATTTCATTCTAGCGCTCTCCTAAGAAACCGCTCCAGACGCTGAGGCCGCAGAGAAAGAGGAAAGAGGGATAATTCCGATACAAACGGATTTGATATCATCACTCTCAATACGGTTCGGATAAGATCCCCCCGCCTGCGGCGACCCCCTTAAAAAGGGGGTAATTAGAAGAAAAAGCCCCCCAATTTATCGGGGGGTTGGGGGGATCTTCGAGAGATAAGGATGTTAACCGAAACGTATTGTCACGATCGCTATATGTAAAGCTCAAAACACAATAATCGCCCACATACTAACTCCCAAGGCGATCGCTGCTAGGTGTTGCGGCATGAGCGAGCGTACTGGTTGCTTGGCAATCTTTTGCGTTAATAATATAGTCATTAACACTGATAAAATTATCGTTGCACCTTGCAAAAAGGCAATCACAGCCGAGTGAGCAACCAATATTGGCAATTGTTCACCACTCAGTCCAAGAGTAGCAAAGGTCACGGGTAAAATCCGTCCGCCTTCGCCTAAGCCTAAACGCAGATAGTGAGCTAAGTTTCCCCCTAACACTAATGGTAGGTAGCCATAAGCAAGTTCTAGAAATGATCGAGGCTTACGGTTAAAGTTGAACACTTGCAGCAAGCCATAAGCCCCAAAGGTAAAAATCGCTGGGATAATTAACACTAGCAGCGATAATCCCAAGTGTTGCCAAAACTGAGTTAAATCCAGTTGTAATCCCAACCAAGATTGCAACTCTGGCAAGCGATGCAGATATATCCCACCCAACAGCAAAAACAATAATGCTACTTCATAGGTGCGGGGTACATGAGTTGTCCACAGTTCAATTCCAGGGGGACGCAAGTTGAACTCAACGGAACGATGGGGACAGGCTTTAAGGCAAGTCATGCACAGTACACAATCTCTGTTATCTTCTAATTGCGCTGGGTGGGAGTATAAAGGACATCCATTAGTTTCCATCCCTTCGCCCTTTTGTGGCCCACCTTTATAGCACTGATACGTGGTGCAACTGGCAGAACAAATACCTTGCTGTGCCCGGAGTTCCGTCATTGAGAGTTTGGCAAATAAACCATTCATCCCGCCGATGGGGCAGAGATAACGACACCAAAACCGCCGCTCAAAAATGGCGGAGAAAATCATCGCCCCAGCAGTAATTAATAGTAGCAAACAAGCGCTAAGGTAGGCGGTATTTTCTAAATGCCAGAGTTCTTCCCATAAGAAAATTAGGGTGAACAAACCAAACATGAACCATCCGCCCCATTTCTCAGCCTGCTGTCTGGGCCAGCGCTTGAGTTGTCGAGGCCACAGCCAGAGAGATAACTTTTGGGTAATTTCGCCGTAAATCATGAAGGGACAAACAGAACACCAGATACGCCCCAAAAAGGGAAAGAGAAATAAGAAGAAAGGCCACCACCAAGCCCAAAATAGATTTAATACGAAATTGCGATCGCGGGTTTGCGGCCCAATAAATAACACTGCAACTATAATTGCAAAAGCCGTTGCAGTAAAACCATAGTTAATGCGATCGGGCCACCAGGGACTCCGTAAAAACCGCCGCAAACTAGGGTAGGAATTTAACAGATTCACCCGAAATCGTTTTTTCTTCGTTTCGGCTGGCCAGAAAATTTCTTCTGTTAATTCATTAGCACCTTCCGCTTGCACGATCGCTCTTTCTACCAGATTTTTTAATTCCTTGAGATTGCCAGGGAAATCATAAGACTGGAGGCGACGAAAAGCTTCTGGGGTGATGCGCGGTTTCGGAACGCCTCTAGCCCGAATGTAGAGACTAGTATAATATTCAACCTGTGCCTGAATATCAGCTTTCCGCACCCGTAGCGGTGGTACTTTAATAATGTGACCAATACAGCGTTCAATTGTCGGCTGAGTTTTTTCTGAAACAATTAGAATTCTGGCTTTACTGGCACGAGGTTCAGGTGCTGCTTCTCCCGAACGAGTCACGGGAGTATATGTGCCAGTTTTGAGCAACTGCGTCACCGGAGGTAATAATTCTTCAGGCAATTCTTGGATATTGTTGAGAACTAAAGTACCTTCTCCCAACCATTCCAAAAGTCCTGGTTTACCACCAGCGCGACCGAATAAATCTGCACCGCTTGTTTGCAGAATACCGCAATTTACTTTAATAATAGGTTCTCGTCGTTTTGGAGAACCAAAGTGGATCAGGGCTGCTATATTGTCTTTTTCTAACCCTGGTTCTCCGAAAATATCCACTGATTTGCGGTCAGCCCCCGCTTCTCGAATTTGCTCGCGCAGTTTTACTGCATAGCGACTTGTACCGACAATTCCGCGTTGCGCTTTGGTGACTAAATATGGTCGCAAAGCTACGGAACGTTCTTGTTCATAGCCAAGTGCAGATGTTACCTGAGCTAATTCTTGAGCCAATTGACGCGAAAAAGCCTGAGCAATTTCGGGGTATTGGTTAACTAAAGGGCGAAATTTATCACCAGGCACAACCCACAAATGACATTCGGTTACCGTAGTAATTGTGAATGGAGTTAATTGATCCAACAGCAATTCTTTGAGTTCAATCACTGCTCCGGGGAGGAATCCACAAGCTAAGGCTGGGTTGGTTTGATTGGTGCTATTGCTTTCGAGTTGACCTTCTACAAGAATATAAAGGGCTTCTGGAGGAGTGCCTTCGCTAACTAAGTCAGTTTCGGCTGGTATAACTTGTTCTTCAATTACTTGAGCGATCGCATTTAACACTTCGGGCGAGAGAATTCCTAAACTCGTGCGTTCCTTTAGCCATGTAATCGTTTCTGGAGATGTCATATTAATTTCTCCGTATAGGCTGCTGTATAAAAGGAATTATCTCTTGAAAGCTGAGTCAATAATTCAAAATTATAAATTAAATTCAGAGCGGACTGCACTTTACCTTTTCCCTTAACTTCTCCAGTAAATCCCAAGACCTTTTTTCCTTCTCCGAGATAAACAGAGGAAGCCAGTAGACTGCTTTCTCAATTAACCTATTACTATCATTATTCAAATCTTCAATCAATTTTACTACTGACTTAAATCCTAGCTTAGGAATTGCAAAATCTAACCATAATTTAATAGATTGAGCATTAGATTTTAAAATTCCATGCTTGAACAATTTTGTGACGTAATCTCTCGTGTGCAAGACCTTCTTTGCAATAACAATAGTACTCAGACTTTTTTGTTCAGCCATGCTCTTGATAATTTCATACGCTTCAACTTCAGGTATTGATTTTAAATACTCTAAAATTACCTTTTCCTCATGAGAAGATAAGGATCTATAACTGCTAATCTCTATTAAATTTTGAATATGCTCATTCATTATTGTTAAAATTGATATGGGATGAAAAGGTTTAATGGCAAGCCTGCATTAACTGCTAAATTAG
This sequence comes from Nostoc favosum CHAB5714, assembly GCF_020829495.1. Lineage (GTDB taxonomy): Bacteria > Cyanobacteriota > Cyanobacteriia > Cyanobacteriales > Nostocaceae > Nostoc > Nostoc favosum. Next base: position 20,779 of record NZ_JAIVFQ010000108.1, read on the forward strand.
CTGATGGTTTGTAGTGACCAGAAAGATTATTCCAGTATTTGATTTGACCTTTATTGTTTTTATTATGTCCAAAGCGAATTTGACCGGCAAAGTAAACGTTGTTACCTCTTGCAATATCAATATGACTTCCTAAACCAAATTTTTGCCTTGCTATATATATCTGGCCTCCCTGTACTAACCCAAGTTGCTAGTTATAAATTGAGACTCGCGCATTTGTGTCAAAAAGGCAATAAAATCCCCTCCAGGAATAAAAACGGAGGGGAAAATGCTAAACGAAATAATTACTGTCTATGCTATCATTG
>NZ_JAIVFQ010000109.1 GCF_020829495.1 Nostoc favosum CHAB5714
TTTTTTTTGTCATTCTTTCTCTGTAGTCAAGGCATTATTTGAGTTAGCAATCAATGGTCAAATTTTTGACTTTCCTAAGCTCAATGAGTACGGTAATTTCTCACGAATGATTTAGGACTGCTATAGAGAGTTAACTGATGATGACTTTCTTTACCTACAAGAAAATTACGTAGTGACTGATGAGATCTTCAAGGATGAGAATATCATTTTTGACAATATAACTCCCGAATGGAAGGAGTTTTGCCACAAGACCTTAGCATTTGAGATTCCAGTCTACGAACCTGTACTTGTACAAGCATCAACAAATCAAAACAAAAGTGATTCTTAAGAGGGAGACATCTGTATGAATGAATTAGTGCAACGTTTGTCATCCGGGGAACATCCTGTTGAAGCAAGCTTACGACCGGAAAAAACAGCTATAGCACTGAAAGAAAGTATTGACCGAGGGTACGTACATATCAAATTCACAAATACTAGCGGAGGTACTGATTTAGGTGTCAGACTCGACCCAGAAGCATCTAATTTGCAAGAAGCTGACTTTGAGCATCAAACAGGAAGGGTTCATCTGGTTGGGAACTTGACACTGAATTATGTGAAAGTTCGATGTATTGCAGATATTGAACTGGCAAGTTTAGAAGGTAATGGACATCTTGAACCAGTGGAATCGTGAGATTTCCCCGTGCAAATTATTGAGGTTAATGGATCTTTTTGTAGTAAAGTACTGGATTATCAAATCTTAGAAAACATAGCCAATTAAATACCACGGAGATAAATTATGTACCAAGACGACAAAGAAGACACAACAATTTATAAAGTTGTAGTCAATCATGAAGAACAGTATTCCATTTGGCCTGCTGACAGAGAAAACGCACTCGGCTGGAAGGATGCTGGCAAAAGTGGTTTGAAACAAGAATGTCTAGATTACATCAAAGAAGTTTGGACTGATATGAGACCACTTAGCCTTCGCAAGAAAATGGAAGAAGCTGCTGGAAGCAAATCATAACACATTTGATTTTTCGTAAAGGTTGTCCAAGGTCAAGAGTGAAGGGTCAAAAAACTCTGGACTCTTGACCAGAGCAACAGAAATTCGACATGAAAATATGACAACCACACAAACATTTAACTCTTGGCTAACATATACCAAACCTAATCCTCATGCTTCAGTGCGTTTATTCTGCTTCCCGTATGCAGGTGGTAGTTCTATAATTTTTCGCACATGGGCTGAGAGTCTACCTAAAACTGTGGAAGTTTGCTCTATTGAACTTCCTGGACGAGGAACCCAGATGAAGTCAGCCCCATTTTCGCGACTAAAACCTCTTGTCGGTGCGATCGCCCAAGCGCTGACAAGGAATCAGTTTGCTCCCGCCTTGCTTCCACATTTAAACAAGCCATTCGCCTTCTTTGGTCACAGCATGGGAGCAGTTGTCAGTTTTGAGCTAGCCCGTTTACTCCGCAAACAGTACGGTCTTGAACCAGTACAGATGTTTGTTTCCGGCCGCCGCGCTCCACAAATTCCCGATCCAGATCCACCTATCCATGCTCTCAGTGAACCTGAGTTCATAGAAGAACTACGCCGTCTCAATGGTACTCCCGAAGCACTGCTGGAAAATGCCGAATTAATGCAACTTCTTGTCCCAATTATACGAGCAGACTTTGAAGTTCTAGAAACTTACGTATATACTACTGAGCCACCACTTGATTGTCCTATTACTGCTTTTGGTGGCTTACAGGATCAAGAGGCTAATTGCGATGAACTTCAAGCTTGGCGCGAGCAGACAAATGCTGCATTCTCACTACAAATGTTCAAGGGCGATCATTTCTTTTTACACTCAGCCCAATCACTCCTGCTACAGTCACTTTCTCAAGAACTACAGCAAATTACCAGTAAAATAGACCGTTTACAGTTGAATTCTGATTGACTCTGTATTGTTCTTGATTTTGCCTTGCATTTCTAATTTGTAGAATGTATTATCCACTAAGATTTGTTCAATCAGTATTTACACAATCCTTCAGCAGAGTGCAAATAAAAGTCTCCCCTAGTTGAGGAAGAATTCAGAACAACAAAGTGGCGGATACCCTGCGGGATCTTGCTACAGACTCGCCGCTAATTAGAGACTGCTAAATCTTCTCCTAACAGAGAGTCTACTTGAACGATTTAGCGCAGTATTTCACACTTATTCATCCGCTCTTCGGGTTCGACAGTAGGATTCCAATTCATACTGAATGATGATTCCTAAATTTTGCTTTAATCAACCAAATACAATACTTTGAAGGCATACCTTTACAAATTTTTCACTTCCGTTTAGGCGTTAATGCCATTTCACGAAATACCTGATACAAATAAATGATTAGCTTCTAATTCTTTCCCCCTGCTCCCTGCCCACCCTGCCGCCTATTTGTATCAATTTTCAATTTTAAAGTGAAATGGTATAAGCGATATTGAATATTGTTGGTACAAGAAGTTTGTCAATTAGGATTGCATATGAGTACCTCTTCATTATTGGGAATCGATTCTAAGACTCTTAAGGGATTTCAAAGACAACAAAAGTATTTTCCTTATCGGTATGCTCTAGTTCGCAGGTATTTACCTAAATTTGTCAATAAATATCAAAAAATCTATGCTGCTCAACTAGTAGATTTTGCTGTTTTACCTTCAGCAGAGATATTTAATACTAGTACATTGCAAACTGATTTTTATGAATTTTTTACTGAGATAATATGCGACACTCCTGGTAATACAACTTATGCAAAATATCTGAAAAAGACTTTCACAGAAGTGCCAAATCAAGCTCTCAATCCAGAATCTTTAGGTACAGAGATAATTGATGACGAATATTCAGCTGTTGTCAACACTTGGAAAGCTAACATTCTCCATGAATTGAAGTTGGCATTAGCTTTTGTAAATTTTTATAACTTAGGCAAAAATATTTTTGATTTTCCTCAATGTTTATTAGAGTCCTTTAAGAATACAAATATAGAAAACATTCCTTTACGCGATGTCAAACTGCCATATCCAGCTTTTTATTTACATTTTGGTTTGCAAAAAGACTTAGAGTTAGAACTGGGACATGTGGTAAACAGTGAATTTTTATATTCATTGTCAACAAAAACTAAGCAAATAAATAAATATTACTTGGAGGGGGTATATGTAAAAGAAATAGCTAGTGGTGGTTTTGAATTAGCATTAATTGGTTCTCCAGAATTTGCAGTTTTGAGTGATAATTGGCTGGAGTATCCGACCGAAGCACTTTCTGTAAGAATTCCTTTAATTAATCCAGATATAACTATTGGGGAAGCTTTAGACTGGGAGATAATAGATACTTCTGCCTCTCATAAAAAAGCCATATTTCATTATCTAGAGGAGAATAATTTACTTGATAAAATTGATGTTGATTTTAATATAGAATTCTTGAACGATCTTTTATTCTATGAATTTGAAGAATTTCATGATAATAAGTGTTATAAATTTATATTAAAATTTTTAAAGTTAGTTATCAATGCTATATTTTACACAACTAATTATCGGTTAACTGAAGAAATTTCAGAACAAATACCTGGATTTATTCCCAATAATTTGCGTAAAGAATTAGAATCAGATGATGCAAATACAAGGAGTAAAGCACTTTTAAAAATAGATAAGCAGGGATATTCGCTAGTTAAAATATGTGGTAAGCGTAGTTGTCGAACAGGAGTTTTTTCGAGTGATGAGATAGGTAAAGTTGATAACTTTCAACAATCAGAAGTGGTCAGTAATACTGAACCTAAAAGGCAGTTTAGTAGTTACCACAGAAGAAGGCATTACCGTCTTTGTCCTATAGGCAAGAATCGTAGTGAAGAAGCATTGATTTGGGTTGAGTGTGCTTATGTACAAGGCGCACTTCCATATAAAGAGGGTTTGCGAATTTATGAGTTTGGTCAGCCAGAGATATCTGGTACAAATGTAGATAATTTGGATGGAAAAATCCTTAATAATAAGCAAATTTTGGAGATTAGGAATATGTTTGAGCTAGGAGTTGCTACTCTTAGTGAGATTGCTAATCTTTATAAACTGCCGGAAGAGATTATTGAGCGGATTATAGTTAAGGGGAGACAAGAAAATAATATATATTAACATACTTGTCATATATTGTATAGTTAATTGACACAGAATTTTTGTTGTTCTGCCGTACTTGATAATGTGCTACCCAAGCACCGGATGGAGCAAGTTCACCCTATTTCAAAAAAAGTCTTTGTTTTTCTAAGGCTGTAATCACCTTTTTAATCTGCTCAAATAGAGCTAATTTAGCTTGTTCAGTATTTTTTATTTTTAGTCGAGGCATAGAAAAATACATGAACTTATTCGGGAGTGCAACACCGGCTTTACAGGTATTTTTATCAGTTACAGCGTAGTTTATCCTGGTTGATTTTCAAGTGTATATTGATCATCTTCCGTTTTCCAGATATTTCTTGGGCATCTAATATATAACCCTCAGCTTGCAGTTCTTTTATTGTCCGCCACAGAATTTGGTTGTTCCTAGACTGGTTACTGGCTAACAAATCTAGATTCTTAAATAGATATTGCCTAGAAATTACCAAATATTGTCCATCAGTTAATGTATCCCATTTCATCCGGTTAGCAAAATAAATCAGTAACTTCGTCTTGTAGTCATACTTGGCATTACTCCCCTGCTTCTGCTTAATATCAATGGTGTTAGAAAAGAGAACATAGTCTCCTGTCTGCTCTGGCCCATCAAAAAATTCAAGTGCCACCGTATAAGCATCTGCTAGTTCATAGGTGTAATCAGCAGCTTTGGCTAAATCAAAATCTCGCGGTAAATTATCAATTTCATAATCTCGAATACGGAGAATACTTTTGACAATGACCTTCGCTCCCCTTGTATTGCCTTTTTTTAGAGACTGAGCAAACACCAGCTCAGTTCTATGCAGAGCAACCAAGTCTTGGTTAAGCTGCGACCTAGACCTGGCTGTGATAGTACCTTTTTGAGTACTGGTATAACCCAAACTCTTCAACAACTCATTAGCCCGAAAATAAACTAGAGGACCATTACCCTGCTCTCGCGCTTTCTTGTACAGGAATAACACAATGGAAATTTGCCTTGGATTTAAAAATGTAAGCAATGCCACAAACAAGCGCTGAACACGCCGGTCTTGAATCTTCTCGAGTCCTTTACTAATTCCTTCGTCTGTACAGGCTTTTATATCAACATTGGCATACTGTTCCTTTATTTCTTCCCACTGCTCTTCCGTAATATCTTCTAGTCGAACACGACGGGTAAGAGCAACTTCGCTTTTGTTTTCGGGGTCGGCTTGAACTCGCATTTCCAAGAAATAGCCATCTGCATCCACTTGGAAAATAGGTAGTTGCACATCAGGGTTTCTAATTGTTGCTGCTGCTCTGGGCAATATCATCAGCAACTCTCCATCCACAGGGAAAAAAACGTCTTTTTCTTTCACATCTGCTCCCTAATATTTCTCTACTATCTAGGGTATTGCCATTTTGGTCACATCCTCCCCCACTAAATCACAGATTACAGTATAGGGGTACAACCGGGATACGCGTATAGGCTTCCTCAAAGTGATTTGAAGCTTTCCTGGTTCTTCCCTTGCGGAGTTTCGACACTTGCCTAGATTGAGTCACCTCAATCGATAGGCAGTTTTTGACATTTTTAGGACTGCTTTAATGTCACCTCGACAAGGACAGGGCTATCCCCAGCCCTTAGTCCCAAAACCCTATTTTCAAGACGGGCAAAAACTTTTTGTAACAAATCTAAACAAAGATATGTGAGTCCGGCGTATGATTTTGAACGTTTTGTATGTGAGTCCGGCGTATAGTTTTGTATGTGAGTCCGGCGTATATTGCTCCCGTTTTGTATGTGAGTCCGGCGTATAGTTTTATCAGTACATTATTTAGATTGTTTTACTAGCTGCTTACGTAAATTAAACGTTAAAAAGGTCTTTTCAACAGTTTATTCAAAAAAAGAGAGTATTTTAATACACGATTGCAATATGCATTATTGCCGTTTCGTATGTGAGTCCGGCGTATAGTTTTGTATGTGAGTCCGGCGTATAAACGACCTGTGATCCCAGCAAATAAGCGATTTTGCCCCCTTGAACTCAAAATCTTTCAGTGCTAAGTTCTATATCTAACAGCTTGCTCGTTCGTCAGCAACCCCTAACTTATAGTTGAGGGCTTCAGGCAAAAGCCGAGGAGTCCTTTAGTTGACTAACCTAAGTTCGCAAGAACTACGTTTAAAGCAAGTGTTAAAAAACCTATCTACAAGCGTGTAGCCAACTTGTACTCTAGTACTAAGTGGTTCTAAGGTAAAAGGGGTTAAAACCATGCCGCTCAAATAGTAACAACCGTCAACTACCTACACTGACCTGGGTACGGGTAGAGTGTGGGCTTGTAAAACTTTCAACAAACAAGACAGGAGGTAGAAGGCAGAAGGAAAGAGGCTTTGACTTGTTTGTTTCATTCGTAGTGGGTGGCCGCCGCCTGTGGGCCTGCTCCTAAAAAATTAGGCTCACATATACAGCGTAAACGTAGCGATCTTCTCCTGACGGAAACGCTGCGCGAACGAAACGACTTCGCGAACGCGAACAAGAACCGAGCGTCGGTAGAAGCATGGGCTAACTTTACGCTATATAGCAAAGCGTTCCCAGCATATAGGTAACTTGACAAGTACTAGTCCTAGAGCTTGTCCAAGCCTGAGAAGGGGACGGCAAATTTCTTTGCTACAACCAACAGAGATACCTATTTATAGATTCAACAACGCCAAACTGTCTTGGCATTTAAATTTAAAAAGCCGAGGAGAACAGCAAAAGTACGCTGTTCTCTCCACGCTTACCTAAAAAATGGAACTTTGTTAAAGTCACGCAGCTACCAACTACGTGGAACAAAAATCCAGATACCCAAGAAGTATCTCGACTTTAGCAAAATTTTCGTTAAAAGGTAAGCGTGGAGAGTTGTTCTTTTGTTGCTGTCCCGGCTCCGTCAACCAAGAAATTCACGGAGTTAGTGTTCAATGGAAGTAACCTTCACAAATTTTGCTTTTTATGACTGTTTATGCTTAAAAACTGGCATTAAGCACAGATTTATTGCCAATTGCTCTAGATACCGTAATCACACATTAGCTGTTATCTCCACGCTCACTTCTGTTTTGAACAAGGAGGGAGCTTGGTCATGACTACACAATTTTTATCATTAGACATTGATACCTCACAAGCGATTCAGCAGCTAGAGCTTTTGGGATACCAGCGGGGTGATGCCGTTTATGTCCGGGCTTTCTTGCCCAAAGAAGACCCCTGTTATGCCCCTGGCACAGGACGCAAAGCTGATCATCTCAATTTCAAACAAATTTTGCAGTGGCAACAGCAGGGTTACGGCATATATTTTGTGATTAACGGCGGTGGTCATAAAGATGAAGACGTTCAACTCTGCCGTGCAGTCTTCATTGAGCATGACGACCTGGAAATAGAATTACAACGGCATTTGTGGCAAACATTCTCGCTACCAGAGCCAACCTTTCAAGTTCAGACTCGAAAATCAATCCATTCTTACTGGGTGTTTGAAAAACTCATATCAGTTGAAGAGTGGAAGCAGTTGCAAACTGACCTGCTAACCTACACGAGCGCTGACCCAGCCATCAAAAATCCCAGTCGGGTGATGCGATTGGCTGGTGCATGGCACATCAAGCCAGGGGAAGAACCGCTACGTTGCGATATTATCTCCCAGTCTGGTCTTCGTTACACCTATGAAGAATTGCGTTCCTCTGTACCGTTGTCGCAAAATCTTGAGTTAGTCCAACGAAAGCGTGAACACAGTTCCCCGCGTCCGCACATCCCCACGTCCCCGTGTCTTTTTCAAGACATCTCTGTGCCTGTGCCTACAGAAGTACCTCTGGAAGTCTGTCTCTCCAAAGAGTCTCGCGCTCTGCTAAACTCAGGGGTGAATGAGGGGGGTCGCAATACCAACGGGGCTAAACTAGCACGAGACTTAATTGGCAGTGCCAATCACCTGACTAGCATCGGTCAGCGGTTTTACGGCGATCCACAGCAACTTTTGCAGGACTATGCGAGTCGTTGCACCCCACCATTGCCTGCTAAAGAAGTTAATGCTATCTGGAAGTCAGCCGAGAAAGAGCGCCCAGGTCCGAGTTGCACTCCTTCTGGTGTGGAAACCTGCATTAAGGCTTGGTACTGGAACACTTATGTTAAACGGAATCAAAATTCATCAGCTAGTTCTGGTAGTCCTGATTTTGGTAATGATTCCTTTGTTGGGAAGAAGTCACCTATTTTAGATGTCAAACTGCACGAGCGCATTTTAAAAATTTTGGGCAGTTATGATTCCGAGTCAATGCGATCGCTCGCACTGATGAACTTGGCATCTGAGGTGGGATTTCCGTATCGGCAAATTGAACACTTAGCTAAACTACTTACTTTTGAAGTAGATACACAAAGCGATACTTTAGTTGCTAAACAAAAACTTTCTTCTCTGCTAAAAACTTGCCCTGATCAACTTGACCTTACCCGATTGCTCGAACCTAAATTCGCCCGACTGTTAATTGATACCGCTAATGCCATGCCGGCAGCTCCGGAATTTTTATTTACGACCCTCTTGGGAACTGCGGCGTCTCAGGTTGGTTCAGCAGCCCGGATAATTGTCAAACCGTCCGCTAAGTACACCCAACCGTTGGTGATATGGACGAGCATTATTGGCGATTCTGGTTCCGTAAAAACACCTGCACAACGAGTAATTATTGACCCATTGGTGCAATTAGAAGCAGAGGCTTTTGAGCGCTATCAGATAGAGATGGCTGAATACAATAAGTTACAAACAGCGCGTAAAGGTAAAAAGCAGGATGGCGACTCACCAGAGGAGCCGCTAATAGTACCCGTCCGCCAACGCTACTTAACTAAGGACAGCACGCTGGAGACATTACAACGGATTCATAGCGAAAACCCACGGGGACTGCTGTACTACCGGGATGAACTAGCAGGTTTATTCAAAACTCGTAATCAGTATCGCGGTGGTTTAGGTGCTGATGAAGAGCAGGAACTCGATCAATTCAACGGGTCTGCAATTATCTACGATCGCTCAGAAAAATCTGTGTGTTTACCCAAAAGTGCCATTTCAAGGACGGGTAGCATCCAGTGGGAAGTCTTAGCTGCCATGATGGGGGATCACAACGACTACAACGGTAATTTTGCTCGGTGGCTGTTCTGTGCTGCTAAGTCCCCCAAACGTTACCTGGAGTTAGTTGGAGAAAATACTGCTCCCGATACTGGTATCTCGGAAGCACTACGTCAGCTTTACATAAAACTCGCCCTCGTACCGGAACAAGATTACCTTTTAAACACAGAGGCAGCTGTGTTGTTCGAGGCGTGGCAACATTCTCTTGTAGATGCCCAAGTTGCCGAAGAGTCCTATGGACTAAGAGTAGTCTACGCCAAAATTGAAGCTTACACTGCAAGGTTGGCACTGTGGTTACACATCGTCAATGCTGTCTTAAGAGGTGAAACTCCAAGCCTGGTCATTTCTGGTGACACGATGTCCAAGGCAATTGAGCTAGCAGCTTATTTCCTTTGGCAGCATAAATTGATTCATGCTCAAAACTCCCCTGAATCAGGGCTAATGTCTTGGGGGCTAAAAATCCAGAAGGTGGCTGAACGGTTAGGAGGGGCTACAGCTTCCATACTCAAAAGTGGCATTCGCGCTTTCCGTAAAAAACCGACTTTTGAAATTCGACAACTGATGGAAATGATGGCAGCAGCGGGTTGGGGTCGTGTTGAGGGTGAAGGCTCCAATTCAGTTTATGTGCCAAATGGTGTGTCACTGAGCAAAATTGACAAAATTGACAGAGATTTGACACAAGTGTCAATTGCTCAAACATTAACTGATACTGCGTTTGACAAGATAATTGATCCGGTTGACACACATTCGGTGGCATCTTTTCTGACAGAGCAACTCACTAGCCGTGACTTAAATTCCTCATTGAATGTGGAAGAGCTAGAGTTATGTCAATTTGTCAATTCAACCGTTCAAATGCCCACGGCTGCTGGCAGTGATTCGATTGACACTCTTGATCAATCGGGGTGTCAATTGTCAACTAATGAATTGTCAAATATGGAATTCATTGGCGATCGCTTTAACGATAATGTACCCCATCTGGTTGAGTCCGACGGTGTACCAACGCTGTTGCCATTAGATGGTGAGTCAGTGCCAGACTGCTACTTACAAGCCTCTACTGAAATAGTAGCCCCCAACGCTGACTCTGTATACCCAAATGCAACTGCCCAGGCAGAGCAAGATGTGAACCCAACGGCTATAGGTAGAAACTTCAGCAACCGCAAGCTCCAACCAGTCGAGGTGCTAACGGCGACAGGAGAGTGGATTCGAGGATATTTCATTGATGCTTGCGTGAGGATTGCCAATTTAGTCGGTGTTAGTGGGCGATTCACTTTATTTAATGCAGAGGGGATGATGTACACATTTGTTGGACAAGTCCGACTCTTCCCCATCTAGCTAGGTGTAAGCGCACTTTTAACACTGTCATCCTCATTTTGCTTGAGTTGGTGGAGCGTGAACCCATGCACTCGAAAAATTTTTTAACAGAGTCTGAATTATCGGCTGCTGATACTGTAGTAGTTACGGTTGATGTGCTCTCAGAGCTAACCCAGGACGAAACAGCTGAACGTCACTTTTTGGAGCTAAAAATAGAGCGGGCATTCTACGAGGCGGGTTCTGCTTTGAGGCAGCTGAGAGACAGGCGGTTGTACCGGAGTACTCATAGGAATTTTGAGGAATATTGCCGCGATCGCTTCAACTATAGTCGCGACGCTGCTTACCTGAAGATTGCGGCGGCTATTGTCTATGACAACATTCAGAAATTTCTGCCGACCAATGGTCGGCAAATTCCCATGCCGACCAATGAACGTCAGTTGCGTGATTTGGCTAAAGCGAATTTTGAACCAGAGGTTCAAGCGGCTGCATGGTTACAAGGAGTAGAAGAAGCTGGTGGTAAATTACCAAGTGGACGTATTGTCAAGGGTATTGTGGAACGCTTGAAGGAAAAGCCTTTGTTTTTTGCTACTGATTTTTGTCAAGTAGGTGACGTATTTACTTTAATTAGGTTGGAGGGGACTGAACGGAAATATAATGGCTGTTGGGCGATCGCAGTTAATCTTAATGACTTTACTGTAGAGGTGGATGTTCATGATACTACTCTAAACGTGAAACCTGAAAACCTCAACAGAATTGACTCACCAGAAGTACATCGTCAACTGCCACAAATCCGCAAACGCATTTATCGTTTGCGATCTGGTGAAACACTAGATCGCTGTGCCTATATAGTACTGGAGTCTTTAGGACGGCAGATTTACTTAACGACCGTTGAAGAAGGCTTGTTGCAATGGTTGGAGAAGTATTATGGTGTGGGCTGCGAATAAAACTAGAAATCAGCTTTGAGTTTCATGCAGAAAAATTTTATTAATAACTAAGTAACAATAGCTACGCGAATTTTACCTTCGCTTGGCAATGAGCTTAAACCTGTTTTTCAAAAGTATTTGAGACGCATTCACTCTGATTAACATAGTTTAAATAACAACAAAATTTTATCTCATTAACTTACCAATTTCATTTAATTTCTGCTCCAAGATTTCTTGTAAAGATTTAAGTTGTTCACGACTAGCATTGGCTAAAGTTATCTCAGATAATCCACTACTGATTTTTTGAATAATTCCTTTTATTTCTTTTAAAATAACTGGTGTAATCTGCCCATGTTTTTTTAGTAATCTCGCTTTTGCCTGAATAGACTCTTGTGTAATTGTTTGTCTTGGCTGATTAGGATTAGGGTCAATTAGACCCGTATCTATGGCAATCTCACCTGTTTGCGTTTGCAATTGTTGGGGTGGTTGCTCATTTCACCCCGCATCCCACGCCAAACGTGTAGCTAGAGAGTACTGCCTGATTGCGCGATGTTTAATTGGGGGCAAAGAACGTGAAAGACTGGAGCAGAGTACCAAAATGCAATTTTATCTTGATTCAGGTAACAAAACTCTAATTGCAGAAGCCAACGAGTGGGCAGCCGTCAATCCTGGGTGTCTACCGTTTTCGTTGGAGTTAGCGTTTCAAGAATGTGAGAGGTGATGGCTAGAATCGGATATTCGGTCATCTTACCGTATTGCCTATCCCCTATCTCCCCTGAAAAAAATTGCTCTCTACTATGTACTGAAGAGCCAATTTTTGGATTATTTATAGAAGCGATCGCTTCTATAAATAAAAATATATTGTTAACATAAACGACTAAATTTAATTAACTGAAATACATCTTCATCTAGTTTGATAAATTAATGTACTCAGATCAATAGTGCGATGCCTGCGGCCGGCTACGCCCACGCAAAGGCGTTTAAGCAATGGGGCTTCATGACTGATCGCTAAAATCCCCACCTCATGCTCTCTAGCATATTTGATGACAACCTGCCAGATCAGAGCTTGAGTATTAGCATCTAGCATTGCCGTCATTTCATCTGCAATTAGGTAGCGAGTATGAGAGTTGAGCGATCGCGCTACTGCAATTCGTTGCAACTCACCCCCACTGAGTTCATGAGGATAGCGACTTAGCCAACTTTGGTGAATGCCCAGAGAAGCAAGCAAATCAACTGAGGGAGGCTGCCCTTCTGCGAGAATTTTATTAATTCGCCAGCGTGGATTGACAGCTAGTTCAGGGTTTTGAAAAATCAGCTGTACAGGGCAATAACCTTTATTGGGTAAAGGCTGACCATCACACGTTACCTTTCCTTGAGTTGGCTGCAAATATCCGGCTAGGAGCTTACCAATCGTGGTTTTACCCAAACCACTCGGCCCAGTCAAGCCCACAACTTCACCCCTTTCCAGTTCCAAACTCAAGTCATGCACAATCCAGGGTTGTTGGGAATAACGAAAAGATAAATGTTCAGTTTTCAGCATGGATACACCTTACGGGAGCGCCCCGTACTATACGAAACTGGGGACGGGTTTCCCTGCAAGCTTCTGTTGCTAAGGAACAGCGATCGCCAAATAGACAACCAACAGGCAAAGCTTCTGGGCTGGGTTGGCTACCGGGAACAGGGATAAACTCATTTTGAGGAAGCGATCGCCACAAGGCTTGAGTATAAGGATGACGCAGATTTCCAGAGGTAAAATCAAGAGCCGCCGCAATTTCTAGCGTCGTTCCTGCATAAAACACAGCCACCTTATCTGCCACTTGTAATGCTGCTTCTAAATCATGGGTAATCAGCATCACTCCTTTACCGTCATCAGCAAGTTCACGCAGATGGTTCAGCGTCTCCACAACAACATCAGGATGCAAACCGGGAGTAGGTTCATCAGCAATTATCAACTCAGCACGACCTACAGCCGCAGTAGCAACCAGCACTCGCCGTGCCATACCTCCTGAAATTTGAAAAGGATACTGCTGCTTAACTGATGGAGCCAGACTATAGCGGTCAAATACCCGATCAACCACTTGACTAGCTTTTGTATTAGGCAATCCACTCAAACGACCTGCCCGATGCACCTGAGAACCAACACGCATCAAAGGGTCAAGGTAGCTTATGGATTGGGGAATTAGGGCGATTTGCTTTCCTCCCAACTGCGCCTGACGTTCTACAGTTAACGGTTCTCCTTTGAAAATCATCTGTCCTGTCACTTGGGCGTTGTGCGGTAATATACCCAAGATGGCATGAGCCAATAAGCTTTTACCAGAGCCACTAGAACCAAGAACCGCCACTACTTCACCAGAATTTATTTCTATATCCAAGTCAGTAATCACAGGTAATTGCTTCTGGGTTAAGCCCACATCATACATTGCGAAACTGACACTTAAATTTTGAACTGATAACATCTTAAAATTCGAGATTTGAGATTTTGAATTAATTGCGAATTGCGTTAGCGCAGCGTTAGCGAGGAACGAGCGTCATTGCGAATTGCGAATTATTCCTGACTTGTTTTAGGATCGAGCAAGGTACGCAGACTTGCACCCAAAATATCAAAGGTTTGAACTGCCATTAGCAGGGCAATTCCGGGGAGAACCCCCAACCACCAGTAGCCAACGGATAGGTAACGCATCGATTCTGATAAGATAATTCCGATCGCAGGAGTTTCTGGTGAAAGACCTAAACCTAAAAAGGTAAGACCAGCTTCGTGGAGAATTGTATGGGGAAATAGTAGCACCAGTCCCACAAAAAACTGGGGTACTAAGTGCGGTAAAATATGATGTCGGGCAATCCACACAGGAGAATGCCCCAGTTTAGATGAAAGTTGAATGTACTCAGAACTTTTTATCCCAAGCACCTCAGCCCGCAGCAGCCGCGCTAGATTAAACCAATGAGTCAAGGTGATAGAAATAATTAATCCTTGAGTACTGCCACCTGCTGCAAATGCTACCAGGATAATTAGCACTAAGTGGGGCAGACTAAAAAATACATCAATTATCCAGATGATCAAAGCATCGACTTTGCCGCCAAATGTTGCAGAAAGGGTTCCCACCACTAAACCAATCACTGCGCTAATACTAGCGGTTAGCAGCCCTACCCACAGACTCAAACTTAATCCGTGGAGAGTGCGGGTGAGCATATCTCGCCCCAACCAGTCGGTACCGAAGGGGTGAGATAGTGAAGGCGGTAAATTGCGTTCTGGCAGGGCAATCTCTAGACCAGATGAGCCAATAATTAGGGTACTAAATAGTAAAATGCCTAAAATTAGTATAGATATGATGGCGATCGCTAATGTCCGTCCTCGACGATTACCCAAAACTAAGGATGATTTAGGTCGGAAATTTTGTAAGGCGGGTAGAACAGTAGGAAGCTTCATGATGCAGATTTTCCAATACGGATACGGGGATCAATCACCTGATAAGCAAGGTCAGCCATAAGGTTGCCTGTAAATACAAACAGGGCGCTGAAGAAAACAATGCCTACCAGTAAAGGTACATCGCTGCGTAAAGCTGCCTGGGTTGTGGCATTACCTAGACCGGGATAGTCAAACACCTTTTCAGCTAACACCGAACCGCCAAACAATTCACTCAAGCTAGCAAACTGCAAAGTGATGGCAGGTAAAGCAATATTCCGCAGTCCGTGATGCCAAATGACCCCAGTAATTGTTTCTCCTTGGGCGTAGGCAAACAGGGCATAATTACTATGGAGAATTTCAATCAGCTTTTCACGGGTATGAAGGGCAATATTTGCCACACCCATCAGACTTAGTGCTAAGGCTGGTAACACCAAATGTTGGAGGCGTTGCCAAATTGTGACATCCTGGAGCAAAACCCCTGGTGGCGCGGCACAGCAAATTGGGGTAACTTGCAATTGTACAGAAAATACCGTTAACAATAGCAAAGCAATCCAAAAAGTGGGAGCAGATGCCAAGGTATAGGCATACAGCCGAATTATGCGATCTAGCAATGAACCTTCCTTTGCCCCTGCCAGGATGCCGAGAATCACCCCGAAAAATCCTGATAGCAACCAAGCGATCGCCATTAATGCCAAAGATGCCCCAAAGCGATCGCCAATTACCTCAGATACCGACTGGTTGTAAGTTAGGGAAGTCCCTAAATTACCCTGAAGTAATTGCCCCAGCCAAAGGAAAAAACGTGTAATCATTGGCTGGTCTAGCCCCCAACGTTGGGCGATTAATGCCCGTTGTTCTGCACCAACACGCATAACATCAGAGCCAATGTAGGCATCTATCGGATTGACTGGAGATAAACTCACCAGCACAAAAGTGAGAACTGAAACTGCTAGCAGTAACAAGAACAGATGCAGGAGTTTTTGCAGCAGGAATCGCAAAATGAACTTCAAGGGATTGTTTTTTTGTAGCCAAGCAGCATTGGTTAGTTGCATATCCATTTCCAGGCAGTAATGTTAGCTAGTATCGAACCGTTGTAGTTGCGGTCTTGACTCTGCGATTCACCAATGTCAAGACAGGTGCTGACAAAGTAGGTCTGGTCAGGACTAACCAACCAAGTAGAGGCTGCGTCACCTTTAGTAGTTATTCCGGTTTGATTGTCCCACTGTGCCTTTTTCCAGAACAAGCTGGCTTCTGTTTCTAAGGCAGATGCCATCCCCTGGTCGAGCATTGAATCAACGGTTGAGTTAGCGTAGTAACCAGGGTTTTGCCAATCTCCTAGCCTTGCCGAACTATGATATAGGTTGTAAATTACCAGCGGATCGTAAGTGCCTAAAACGTAAACAACGGCATCGCTATGCATCCGAGTGGAAATCTCTTTCCAACTCTTGCCTTCGACATTGGCTTGAATGCCAATTGGCTTGAGCATCTGGGCTACAGCTAAGGCTAGTCCTTGGCGAGTTGTATCTTTGGCTGGGTAGAGAATGCTAAACTCGGCTTTTTGTCCTTGTTTTTCTAAAATGCCATCTTTGTTGCGATCGCCGAAGGCGGGTCTTTGACCATCGCCCCAACCAGCAGCAGCAAGAATCTGTTTAGCTTTCTTTGCATCTGCATCTTTAATAACAGCGTTGGGTTCTTCCCAAAACATACCACTCACGGGAGTGTAGGCAGGTGAACCATAACCTTCAAGAATATTATCAACTAAAAACTGTCGATTGATAGCGTAGTTAACCGCTTGACGAATTGCCCGATCTGCGGTGACGTTATTGCCAATTGGATCACCTTTAGGAGTCTTCTTTCCTGTATTCGGAACATAAGGAAACATCAAGCCAGCATGTAAATCGCTGCTGCGTGCATACAACTTCATCCCAGCAATCTGCTGAACCGCTAGAGATGAGGGAACACGGGCTATTTGAACCCGGCCAGCCTTAGCTGCTGCAAACGTTGCATCTTCTTGGGTGAAGAGGAAGACAAGGCGCTTGATGGCTGGTGGCGTTCCATAGTAGTCAGGGTTAGCTTCAATAATCAACTGCTGACCGCGATTCCATTGCACTAAACGATAAGGGCCCGAACCAATAGGTTTTTTGAAGTAGTTTTTATTATGTGCGTGTTTAGGTACGATTCCCAAGCTAGCTATTTGATTAATAAAAGTAATCTGAGGTCGTTTTAAATGCAATTCAATCTCATATTGACTTTTGACAACTACTTTATCTAAAATCGTTAAATCAACCTGTCCCCCACTCTGTTTGGTTTGGTTGAAGGTGTAGGCAACATCTTCTGCTGTTAAGGGCTGACCATCGGAAAAACGGACATTTTGACGAATTTTAAAAGTCCAAATTTTGCGATCGCTGCTAATGCTGTAAATTTGAGCTACGTCATTGACTAATTCTAATTTTTCGTTACGACGTAGCAGCATACTCTGAAAGAGAGGAGGCCCATAATAATTCCAACCTAATGTGGGATCAAACCCCCTATCATCAAAATCATCCCACCCCAAAGCTACCACAATCTCATCTTTGGACTTAGATATTGCCCCTACTGCTGTAAAATTTTGGGAAGTAGAACTACAAGCAGTTAGGCTTTGTAATAAAAATACTCCCCCTAAGAAGTGCCGAAATACTATGTTTAATTTTTTAATTTTTGGAACTATCATAGACACTATTTTTTCTCTTTAACTAAAGTTTATAAAATACAAAATATAAACTAAAATTTAATACAATATAGTTTAATATTGCAATATTTCTTATTGCCACTTGACAGAAAAAAAATAAGAAAAATGATAAAATTTACATTTCAACAAAAACTGATATCACTACCTTTATATCAACAAGCTTTTTTAGCATCTTCTAGCGTTCTTAATATAATTTTTATTGCTTTACCAGAGGTTTCTAATTCCTGAAAGTTTTTGCTCCATACTTTTACTCGCTCCTGCAATAATAAATCATTTTCTATTGTTTCAACTAAATCAACGATAGTATTGACAGACGCCTTGTTTATATTACCAACTACACCTAAACCATGATATTTAACCCTGTCTGCATTTGTTGGTTGGTCAACACATATTGGAAATACTATCATTGGTACTCCACAGAATATACACTCTTTAACAGTATGTATTCCTCCAGCTATAATTGCTATAGATGCTTTTTCGAGAAGTGCTAATTGGGGTGCTTTGTTAACGATTATTACATTCTCAGGAATGAGTGAAAAGTCGTCAAGATTAATATAATCACCTACTGATAAAACTAATTGATATTCCTTTTTAAGGGATATCGCATTGATTACATTTTGAAAAAACTGTTTAGCATTATTTAGACTTAAAGTTTCGATCGCTCCTACAGTAATTCCCAAGGCGCAATAAATCAAAACTTTATCCTTATCTAGTTTTGACCATAAAAAAGGAACTTCTTGCCTTTGGAAATCTATAGAAGCTTCAGCATAATAACATCTTTCTCTTAAAGAGTCAGGGAAATCTAACTCTTCTGGGCATAAGAATAGGTGTGGTAAAAAAAATGGAATACTTTGAGAAAAATCTAATAATCCTATAGGTACTTTGCTATCAGTTGCAAATTTTTTAATAATACTTTTGATGTCTAAATCAATACCAATCAAGTAAGTAACTTTCTTTTTAATTTTGTCTATAAAACCTTTAAATTTATATTTATTAGTGAAATTATTTGATAACTCTATATCTTTTGTTCCCTGGTGAATTGTCTTTAGAGGTGGTAAGAATATAAACATATCTGTCAAATAAACACTTGGGATTTTACATTTATAAGCTATCAATCCCATTAAGTAGAGTAGAGCGGCGCACATGTGCTGATTACTAGCAAATCGGCATTAGTTTCTTGTAAAATTGTATATATTTCCTGATGATCTCCTTTGATAAAGGAGCGAATAAAGCTGCATATATTAAACCTAAACCAAACCCTAAACCTTGCAAGTTTCCACGTTGGAATTCATAAGTAGTCCATAAACTAGTACTATGTTCAGGTACGCCTGTTGTGCGATCGCCGATAAGATTCAGGTTATTATCTTCGGTAACTTCAGCATTAGTGTAAGCATAGGTAGCAATAATTTTCCAGCCTGGTATTATTTCTCCAGCAACATCTAGTTCAATTCCTCTACTTCTTTGTTCACCTGTCTGGATGCTGAAGTTATCACGATCAACAGGGTCTGGAGTCAGCACATTTTGTCGAGTAATTTGGTAAAATGCCAGAGTTGCTGATATACGATCATCGAATAAATTTTGCTTTAACCCAACCTCAAATTGTTCGCCAATTTCTGGCTTGAATTGTTCATTTGTCCGGCTTCTACTAAATATTTGTGGAACAAAAGAATTAGTCCAATTGAAATAAACAGATGTTGACATACTCGGCTGATAGACTATCCCAACACGCGGTGAGAATCGGCTGTCGGTTTGTTCGTTAACTACTGTATTAGTTGGACGGTCTTTATAGAAAGAATCAACTACATCAAAACGACCACCTACCGCAATTTTTAGATTAGGCGAAAGTTCAACTAAATCTTGTAAGTAAATACCTACATTATCTGCTCCTTGTTCCCCAGCAAAACTTAGTGTAAATGCTCCTGGTCTAGCACCATAAACTGGATTAAAAATATTGATGGGAGCTAAAGGAGCTTCAAAAACATCATAGCCATATTTAAATCGAGCTAACTCCACTCCTACCAGAATATTGTGGCGTAAAGAACCTGTGTTAAATTTTCCAGAAACTTCGCTTTGCAGAGTATAGTTTTCATTCTTTTGCGCTCCTACAGAAGATGTCCGATCAAGCGTACTACCATCGTCTTGTAGGGATATGGAATAGACGCGAGAATTACCAACCTCAGTATTACTAATAGTTACATTCAAACCTTGTCTAAATTTCCAATTATCGCTAAAATTATGTTCAAAATTACTGGTAAGTGAGTTAACAGTTCCAGTTGTTGGATCAAGACCAGGCTCCCCAATAAACCTGTTAACTGGGAGTTGTAAAGACACAGGATCTAAAGGCAATCCCTTGTCAAAAATATAACTGTAGTTGAGATGTTCATATTCGGTAGTGAGCGTTGTTCGTGGCCCAAGCTGTAAGGTTAAAGCGGGTGCAATAAAAAAGTTTTCGCTATTAACAAAATCACGATAACTATTTGCATTATCATAGGCAACATTCAGACGATACAAAGCGGAGCGATCGCTTAATAATGGGCCAGTAGCATCAATGCTGGAGCGATAAAAATCAAAGCTTCCAGCAGTGAAGTTAGCTTGGTATAAAGGACTATCAAGAGGCTTTTTCGTCACCGTGTTGACTATTCCACTCAGTGAAGCACTAGCACCACCACCATAAAGTACTGACGATGGGCCTTTTAGAACCTCTACCTGTTGAATATTGGCAATATCACGCTGGTTTCCTTGATCTCGAAAGCCGTTGCGTAGGCTTTCATACCCAGCAAAAAAACCACGAATGTTATAGCCTGATGTAGTTCCAAAACCAAATACTCGTTGAACACCACTGACGTTATCAGTAAACTCGTCTAAACGTGTCACTTGCCTATCTTTGAGAACCTGTTCGGGAACTACCTGAATAGCTTGGGGTATGTCGCGTAAGGGTGCGTCGATTTTTGTGGAACTTGGGGCATTTTGAGCGTTATATTCGCCTTCTCGCTCACCGGTGACTGTCAGTTCAATGGGTTCGTCAGCCTCAGTAGAAGGTATTGTCGCTGGTGTTTCACTACTAGGATTGGATGTATCAGGCGTTTGTGGTTGTTGTGTAGAGGTAATAGCTGGTATCACGCCAAAAACTAGACCTTTGTCGTCGTCAAACAGCTCGACTTTTGGCGCACTTACTTCACCCGCCACTACTACTCGAATACTATTAGCATCTTGATTTATCACTATTATTTCAGTGATTCCAGAAACTGGTTTTTCTTGGCGGAAGGAATTGCCATTTGTGAGGCGCAGTTGAGTATTAGGAATATCTGCAATAAAGTTATTTCCCTCATTCTTGACTATGGTTTGTAGCTTGTCAGATGTAGGAGTCTCTAAGAGGATGTTTTAAAAGTCAAAACCAGTCAAAAATCATGCCAATCGTCTGACCATGATACGAATCATCGCAATATAGATAAATGTCTCCGAGGTTTGGGGTAGTCTTTCATAATCTTTACTTAAACG
>NZ_JAIVFQ010000010.1 GCF_020829495.1 Nostoc favosum CHAB5714
GTCTCGGCGTTTTTTTGTGCCTTTTTTGCTCATTCTCAATCAATTTTAGCGATCGCAACACCTGTCTAGTTTCTCATGTTTCATATCTAGCAAGCTTTTTGCCGTTTTCTATCCGTCGAACTCACGTCTCGCAGGGTTGGTTGGCTTGTGACCATCAAAACTTTGGTGATTTTAAATTTTTTATTGGAGCAAAATAACTATGACTGCTGCTGTCTTTCTAGAAAACGTCTACAAGTTTTACAACAATGTACCTGTAGTCAATGACCTGTCATTCCAAATTGAAGCGGGGGAAATATTTGCTTTACTTGGCCCGAATGGTGCGGGTAAATCAACCACGATTCGGATGCTGACTACACTAACAAAACCCTCCCAAGGACGGATAGAAGTAGGTGGATATGATGTGATGAGCCAAGCAATGTTGGCAAAACAGAGTATTGGCGTAGTCTTGCAGCAAACCAGTGTGGATAACGATTTAAGCGTTTGGGAAAATATGGAACTGCATGGGAGGCTACATCACATTAGCAACCCACAACGACAAAAACTAATTAATCAATGGCTAGAGTATGTTGAGCTAGCAGAAAAACGTAATGATTTGGTAAAAACCCTGTCTGGGGGTATGAAACGACGATTGCAAATTGCGAGAGCTTTATTGCATCAACCGCAAATTCTGTTTTTGGATGAACCAACGGTAGGACTAGACCCCCAAACTAGGCGACGCCTCTGGGAAATTATTCGAGATTTGAATAAGCAGGGAATGACGATGTTACTGACAACCCATTATATGGATGAGGTCGAATTTTTGTGCGATGCTTTTGGTTCTACCAAGCCAGGACGCATCGGTATTATGGATAGCGGTAAGCTGATTTCTTTAGGAACTTTACAACAGCTGCGTTCTGCTCACGGTGAAGGTTTGGTGATGAAACAATTAGGTGTATCTGAAGTGGGAAGTGATAGCGCCCGTAGTTGGGAATATCTGTTTTTCCCATCCTTGGAAGCAGCAAATATTTACTTGAATGAACAGCCCGATAAAACCGGAATGATGGTGCGTCCCTCTAACCTAGAAGATATTTTTGTGGAATTAACGGGACGCCAGTTAGATTAACCTCATCCTCCTAACTGTCGCAGCATGGCTTCTACCCTGTTGACGCCATCTGAGTCATTGCGCCGCTTGTACAAGTCACGGGCTTTCTGAAGCAAGCTGTTGGCTTGTTTAGTTTGTCGTCGCTGTTTATACATCGAACCCATTAACTCATAAGTCTGGGCGTTGTTCTTATCCAAGTCGATTGCTTGTTGGTATGCCCAGCTAGCAGCAGTATAGTCTCCCATCCGAGATTGCGTCACAGCCAATCCTAAATAGGCATTAACGTTGTTACGGTTCAGCTGTATGGCCCGACGGTAGCCTTCTTTTGCCCCACGCGTGTCGCCCAAATTCGCTTTGATGTAACCCACCGCGTAATAAAAATCACTATTGTTAGGGTTGATAGCGATCGCACGACGATAAGCTGTTAATGCCGCCTGGTAATTTCCCTGTTGAGCGTATAAGTAGCCAATACCTGAATGAATTTTAGCATTTTTGGCATCTAGCCTAGCTGCTCGCTGATAAACTGCGATCGCACCACCATAATCGCCCGTATCCACTAACCTCCGTCCTTCTTCTAATAGTTGCTTTAACTCTGGGTTTTTGCCTTGCGCTACTAATACCTGAGCCTGAGCCACTGAAGGTATAGTCAAAGAAAAACATCCTAATAACACCACACTCAGCACAAATGATGTTGGCTTGTACACAGTAAATTTCCTGAAATTTTAGAGGACTTTTTTCTTGTACATTAAAACAAAAATATGGACTTTTGAAAACTGTATTTCTTCGTATTAATTAAGATGTTAATAATTCATTCACTCTTTCCTTTACAATCAGCAGTAGATTACAGAGTTTTTACTGAATGAGAAAGTGTAAGATATCAAGTTTAGATGAAGTTACTTACATATAAATCAGTAGGCTAGCAAAATAACACTTTTTTGTCAGTAGTTATACGTGTCACTCAGAATAACCCAACAGGCGTCTAGCTTAATTTTAGAGAGCGATACGCCAATTTCAGAGGATTTAAGATTCATTACTGTTTGTTATTTTATTTAATAATTTGCAGATGTATCCAATTATTCACACTTTTATACTACCCTTTAAGAAGGCGCCATCCAGGCGTTTATATCCTTTTTTGGACATTATACGGTAAGATAAATTTAACAAGCTAAATGTTTTTTAAAATGTTAGTTTTTAGCCAGCAATTAAGAGCGTAAATGCACTCGCAATCTAAAATTGTGTGAGAGGATGTTTATGAAGCTTGTATCAAGACAAAGTAGTTTTGTATGTGTATTTTAATAAAAAATATCAATTTGTATGCCATTTAGGAGGCTAATTTATGATTATAACTACCACTGATGTGATTCAAGGTGCCGTTATTGAGTCATACTTAGGCATTGTGACAGCAGAAGTAGTCTACGGCAGCAATTTCTTGCGGGATTTTTTGGCGGGTATTCGAGATATTATTGGTGGACGCACTGGTAGCTATGAGCGTCTATTTGAGCAGGGTCAACGCAAGGCATTAGAAGAATTAGAACAACGAGCACAACGTTTAGGAGCAAATGCTGTGATTGGGATTGAAATTGATACTGGCACAATCAATCTTGACCAGTCAGGAGTTCTTTTGCTGATTACTGCCACAGGCACTGCTGTGAGGATGCGTTAATTTTTGATTGATTATTCTTACTTTTGACAATCGTTACAAAGTTTTGTCTTGAGTCTAATTGCATACACAATTAAAGCTGTTTTTTCAGAAATTTTAATAATTAATTGTGTTTTAATTTCAAAATATTAATTAAATTTTATTTACTAAAAAATTATTCAGATATTTAATATTAAAATTTGTTAAAAAAATCTGCTTTTTCTCACTAAAGATATACCTATTAACTCTTTCTATTGATAGATATAAAAGTAGATGATTTAGCTATTTAATTTTAAGCATAAACATGAATATACCTAAGCAGCAACTTTGCTGAAACAGGACTGGAGAACATAAGCTATGTCATACGTAAATCGGACAGGTAATGAAGGTATTGCTACTGAGCCTGTGGTAGCAGGCCGAGTAGCTGAGTATCATGATCTTGTTCGCTGGGGGCCAATTATTTCTGGTTTATTGGTTGCTTTAGCCACTCAATTAATTTTGAGTGCTATGATTGGTGCGTTTGCGGCAGGCACAGTTGAAGGTTCAGGTGCACCGAGATCAATTGCCCCTAACGCCGCGGGTAATGCGGGGCTTTGGTCAACTATCGCTTTACTAATTTCCCTATTTACTGGTGGTTGGGTTACAGCCCGTGCTTGTGGCCCGATGAACCGCAATACAGCTCTTCTTAACGGCGCAATTCTTTGGGCAACGACTTTGGCTGTTAGCTCATGGCTGTTAGCAAATGGAGTATCTGGTGCTTTTGGTGTTGCTGCTTCTAACGCTGGGGAAGTCATAAACCAGGTACAACAGCAAGGTGGTGTTAATGTACCACAAGCAAACATAACTGCCCAACAAGCTCGTGATGCAGCAGCTAATTTACGTTCGGGATTGTGGTGGTTTGTGTTTGGTTCTTTGTTGGGTTTAATAGCCTCAATGATTGGAGCCGCAACTGGAGCTCGTAGTCCTCGGGCTAACAATTACAATGCTTAAATAATTGTTTGATAAACAAAATGTTGTTATCAACTTTAAAAGCACCTTTTTCAAGGTGCTTTTTGTTTATAGCGGTTCCACATAAGTAATATCAATTCTGTATCAAGATGCGCTAAACCTATTTAAGTACAAGAAAGAAGAACGAACCGCAAAGGACGCAAAGGACACAAAGAAAGAAAGAAAGGAAGAAAGAAAGTTAAAAGAGTTTGACGCAGCCTCACAAAGAAATGGTATAAGGTACAGAAAAAAATAATTAATCACAGATAAACATAGTTATTCTTAGGGACACGGCAATGCTATGTCCCTCATTTAAATGAGACTTTTTTAGAAACTGGATATTTTGTATCGCTATTTTTTAAAAGTCAATGAAATGAAAACTTTACCATTTCAGGTATGAACCTTCAATGCCTTGTTCACGTCGAATTTTGCCATCTTTTTCAAACCAGGCAATTACTTGCTGTGTTGTCAAATCTTCAATAGCAACACCGTACTCTTGGGCGATATGCTTCAAAAGCTTAAGTGATGAAATTGTCAATCTTGTTAAAAACTTTTCTGGGGAAGACAACAAAGCCGCGTCTACTTTTGCTGACTCTTCCAGGGTTAAAAATTGTGTTGATGGTTGCTGTGGTGGTACATCCATAAATGAAATGCTATCTCAAAGTTAGTTGGGTATAGGGCATTGGGTATTAGAAAATGACTAATGACTAATGACGAATTTGTACCAAATAGCCACAACGATGTTCGCCATCAATAATCCAGTGGGTGCGTTCTACGGTACAATCTGGTAAGACGGCTGCAAACATTTCTAATTCGTGACCACAAATGCTGGGGAAAGACTCGGCAACGTTGGAAATGGCGCAGTTATGCTCCATTAAGATAAAGCGATCGCTCTCAAAGCAGTCATTCACATCAACAGGGTGATACTCCGCCATGAAGCCTTCCGCTTTTCTCAACTCTACTAAGTTGGCTACACGTTCTCGCAGTGAACCGTTACCGACGCGATCGTGGTATTCTTTGGCTTTGCGCTGCCACTGTTTCTCTAAAATCGATTTAAATTGGTCGTGTCCTACCGTTTCGGCTAAGGTGTCTAGCAACGAAACCGCAAAATTTCCGTGGCCATCACCAAAGCGATCGCTCATTGTTCGATGCAAGCGATCGCGTCCTTGACGACTCAGCTGATAAAGATGCTGCGGACGCCCCATCCCCGCCGCCTGCACTGATGTCGAATACAAAACTAGCTCCTCCGTCTCCAAATCTTTGAGATGGCGACGAATCGCTTGGGGGGTAACGTCTAAAACTTCAGCTAGCTCCAAAGCCGTTGCTTTTTCGTGTTTGTGCAGATACTCTAGGATATCTTGCTTGGTTGAGGACTGGTGGGTAGTCGCCATCTTCTGGTGCGAAACGTTCAGCGAACGTCCCAAAAATTTATTTGAAAATTTGACTTTGACAACATTGTTGTTGTTAATTTAGCGTAAAATGAAGATAGATTAAACAACATAGCTGTTGTTTTACTCTCCACCACTATTCTAGCAGCCGTGTAACCATTCCGTAACGCGAGATGGGAATCGGCTAAAGAAACCCCGTCTCCCATCCTTATAGAGAGATTCAAGTTCCGAACACGAGAGATTATTACTGATGAGTGCCACTGTCAAAACCTTAGTCAACCAACCCTACAAGTACGGCTTTGTCACGGACATTGAGGCCGACACTATTCCGCGTGGACTAGACGAGGACGTTATCCGCTTGATCTCCTCTAAGAAGAACGAGCCGCAGTTCATGCTGGACTTTCGCCTCAGAGCTTATCGCCAGTGGCAAAAAATGACGGAACCAACTTGGCCGAATGTCAAGTATCCGCCAATTAATTATCAGGATATCATTTACTACTCAGCGCCAAAACGCAAGAAAGAAAAACTCAACAGTTTGGACGAAGTTGATCCAACCCTTTTAGAAACCTTCGAGAAGTTAGGCATTTCCCTATCTGAACAGAAGCGGCTGGCAAATGTCGCCGTTGATGCAATTTTCGATAGCGTTTCTGTCGCCACTACATTTAAAGAAAAGCTAGCGGAAGACGGCGTTATTTTCTGTTCGTTTTCGGAAGCGTTGCAAGAACACCCAGAACTGATCAAAAAATATTTGGGTAGCGTTGTTCCTATAGCTGACAATTATTTTGCCGCCTTGAACGCCGCCGTATTTAGCGATGGTTCCTTTGTCTACATTCCTAAAGGCGTGAAATGCCCAATGGAACTGTCTACCTACTTCCGCATCAACTCTGGTGACACGGGACAATTTGAGCGGACTTTGATTGTCGCCGAAGAAGGTAGTTATGTTTCTTACCTCGAAGGTTGCACCGCACCGATGTATGACAGCAACCAACTGCACGCCGCCGTTGTGGAACTTGTCGCCCTTGACAATGCCGAAATTAAATACTCCACCGTCCAAAACTGGTACGCTGGAGATGCCAATGGTAAAGGCGGTATTTACAACTTTGTCACCAAGCGCGGTTTGTGTCAGGGCGTAAATTCCAAGATTTCCTGGACTCAAGTAGAAACAGGTTCGGCAATTACTTGGAAATATCCTAGCTGTGTGTTGGTGGGTGATAACTCTGTGGGTGAATTCTACTCGGTGGCGCTGACAAATCATCAGCAGCAAGCCGATACTGGCAGCAAGATGATTCACGTAGGTAAGAATACCCGCAGTACAATTATTTCTAAAGGAATCTCCGCAGGTAATTCTAGTAATAGCTACCGGGGTTTGGTGAAAGTCAATCCAACAGCGAAAGGGGCGAGAAATTATTCTCAGTGTGACTCAATGCTGATTGGGGATAATGCCCATGCGAACACTTTCCCTTATATTCAGGTGCAAAATAACGGTGCGAAGGTGGAGCATGAAGCTTCTACTTCTAAGATTGGGGAAGATCAGTTATTTTACTTTGCTCAACGGGGTATTTCTTCAGAAGATGCTATTTCGATGATGATTAGCGGCTTCTGTAAGGATGTTTTCAATCAGCTACCGATGGAGTTTGCTGTGGAAGCTGATAAGTTGTTGAGTTTGAAGTTGGAAGGCAGTGTTGGATAAATGGAAGCAAGGATAAACACAGAGACATCGGCGTTCTGTGTTTATTTTTAGGAAGAGTAACGAACCGCAAAGGGCGCATAGACACGAAGTGGCTTCCCGAAGGGTAGGGCGCAAAGAAAGAGAAGAGAGAAGGGAGAGAAGATGATTATTGAAAATAGTGAAGTTGTGCTGTCAGTACGGAATTTGACGGCTAATGTTGATGGAACACCGATTCTTAAGGGTGTGAATCTGGATGTGCGATCGGGTGAAATTCATGCGATTATGGGGCCGAATGGTTCTGGTAAGAGTACCTTTTCTAAGGTGTTGGCTGGGCATCCGGCGTATGAGGTGACTGGCGGTGAGGTGATTTTTCAGGGGCAAAATCTGTTGGAATTGGAGCCGGAGGAACGCGCAAGAAGTGGTGTGTTTTTGGCGTTTCAGTATCCGTTAGAAATTCCGGGTGTGAGCAATTTGGATTTCTTGCGGGTGGCATACAATTCCCGTCGCAAGGCGCAAGGTTTAGAGGAAATAGACGCTTTTGATTTTGACGATTTGATTGAGGAAAAGCTGGATGTGGTGAAGATGAATCCCAGTTTTCTCAGTCGGAGTTTGAATGAAGGGTTTTCTGGTGGTGAGAAAAAGCGGAATGAAATTCTGCAAATGGCGCTACTGGAACCAAAGTTGGGAATTTTGGATGAAACAGATTCGGGTTTGGATATTGATGCGCTCCGAATTGTGGCGAATGGGGTAAATCAACTAGCAACTCCAGAAAATTCTACAATTTTGATTACTCACTACCAACGGTTACTCGATTATATTGTGCCTGATTTTGTGCATGTGATGGCACAGGGGCAGATTATTACGAGTGGTGGTAAGGAACTGGCGCTGGAATTAGAGTCTCGCGGTTATGACTGGGTGCTGGAAGAATTTGCAGCTGCTGAGGTGGGTGTGTAATGTTTCAATCCCTGATAGGGATTTTTAATTCCAGCACTACTTAACATTGTAAACCAGTTTACGAGTATCTAATGAGTATTCAAGTTTCTCCCAGTCCAATACCTAACTCGAATTTAGTCAGTTTGACATCGACTCTCTTAGATAGAGATGATTATCTGGTTGGGTTGTTAAATCAAGTAACGGCAAATAAAACAGAAGGTTGGTTGCAGGAATTACGCCAAAGTGCTGCTAATTGGGTACGTCACTCGATTATCCCGACTACCCGCGAGGAAGAATGGCGGTTTACTGATTTGTCGTCTCTACGAAAGGTGCAATTTAATGTAGAGACGGGAAATTTTGCGTCTTTGCAATTTGATATTTTGCCAGAGGCGGCTAATAGTCGTTTGGTATTTGTTAATGGCGTTTTTGCGCCAGAGTTATCCGCAGTTACAGATTTGCCAGATGGAATTGTGGTAAGTAATTTGGCTGGTTTGTCTGTGGTTGAGCAGGAAGGTGTACAGCAGTATTTAGCTCAAGCTGAGGGAGCGCAGGAAGTTTTTACTGCTCTCAATACGGCTGGGATAACTGATGCAGCTGTGGTGTGGGTGAAGAAGAATGTGGTAGTCGAAACGCCAATTCATTTGGTGTTTATTTCGGTTGCGGGGGAGACTGCGACGATTTCGCAGCCGCGTTGTTTGGTGGTGGCGGAAGGTGGTTCGCAGGTGAGGTTGGTTGAGGAGTATACGAACCGCAGAGGCGCAGAGAGCGCAGAGGAAGGAGTTTACTTAACTAACGCGGTTACGGAAGTTTGGGTGGGTGACAATGCTGAAGTGAGTCACACTAGGGTTGAGCAGGAAGGTGCAGAGGCTTTTCATATTGGGAAGACTGCTGTAACCCAAGCTCGTGATAGTCGATATACAAGTCATGCCATAACTTTAGGTGCGAAGTTGTCACGGCATAATTTGGAGATTTTGCAAACTGGTGAGCAGACACAAACTACTCTCAATGGGTTGACGATAATTTCTGGTAAGCAGTTGTCTGATACTCACAGTGCGATCGCACTCAATTATCCTCACGGTACAAGTAACCAATTGCATAAATGTATTGTAGGCGATCGCGCTCATGCGGTGTTCAATGGTAAAGTTTTTGTACCCAAACCAGCGCAGTTGACAAATGCTGCCCAGTTGAATCGCAATTTACTGCTATCATCTAAAGCCAGAGTTGATACCAAACCCCAATTGGAAATTACTGCGGATAATGTCAAATGCGCCCACGGTGCTACCGTTAGCCAATTGGAAGATGATGAAATATTTTATCTGCAAAGTCGGGGAATTGATGAAAACGATGCTCGGAAGTTGTTAATTAACGCCTTCGCTGCTGAAGTTATCAACCAAATACCGATTCCCTCTCTGCGAGAAATTCTTTTAAACACAGTGAATAATCTCAAGTCCCTGACTAATGAGTAATAACTAATCTACCAATGACTTTCACTCCTACCAAAACCCTTGCTGATAAAGTTCGCGCTGACTTCCCGATATTGCATCAGGAAGTCAACGGAAAACCTCTGGTTTATCTCGATAATGCTGCGACATCGCAAAAGCCTTTGTTCGTATTAAATACCCTGCGGGATTATTACGAGCAATATAATGCTAACGTGCATCGCGGTGCCCATACGCTGAGTGCTAAAGCTACTGATGCTTATGAAGGTGCTAGAGATAAAGTTGCCAAATTTATCAATGCAGCATCGCGTCAGGAAATCGTCTACACGCGCAATGCAAGTGAGGCGATTAACCTAGTAGCTTATAGCTGGGGAATGAATAATTTGCAGCCGGGAGATGAAATTATTCTCTCGGTGATGGAACACCACAGTAATATTGTGCCTTGGCAATTGGTGGCACAAAAAACGGGTGCAGTATTGAAATTTGTGGAATTAACACCAGAAGAAACTTTTGATTTGTCACAGTTTAAAAAGCTGATTTCCGACAAAACAAAGTTGGTGTCGGTGGTGCATATTTCTAATGCTTTGGGTTGCATTAATCCAGTGGAAGAAATTGGTGCGATCGCTCACAGCTACGGTGCTAAATTCTTAGTTGATGCTTGCCAAAGTGTTCCCCACTTCCCTGTCGATGTGCAGAAAATAGATTGTGACTGGTTGGTAGCTTCTGGTCATAAAATGTGTGCGCCAACTGGGATAGGATTTCTGTATGGCAAGTTAGAATTGCTAGAATCAATGCCACCATTTTTTGGTGGTGGCGAGATGATTGCAGAGGTGTATTTAGACCATTCCACCTATGCAGAATTACCGCATAAATTTGAAGCTGGTACGCCTGCAATTGGAGAAGCGATCGCACTTGGTGCTGCGATAGATTATCTTAGCAGTATCGGCATGGATAAAATCCACGCCTACGAAGCAGAATTAACGGCTTATTTGTTCCAACAATTAGAGCAAATTCCCCAAATTAGAATTTACGGCCCCAAACCAAATGCTAACGGTGAGGGTAGAGCCGCTCTTGCGTCATTCACCACTGGGGAAGTCCACGCCAACGACTTATCTACATTATTAGATCAAGAAGGCGTTGCTATCCGTTCTGGACACCACTGTACTCAACCATTACACCGTTACTTAGGTCTTCCTGCAACCGCACGAGCAAGTCTATCTTTCTACAACACCCGCGAGGAAATTGATATTTTCATCAAAGCACTGAAAGAAACTCTCGACTTTTTTGCAGGTTTCGTTGGTTAAAGTTACAAAATATTCAGATAGTGATTGTGCCAAATATCAGCAACATATCTTGCTAATATTTGGCACAATTAGTATCTGGAGGTTAATCAAAGTGAAGGCAATAACATTCAGAAAATTTATGGTATTGTCATCACTAGAAATAACTGGAAGTTTCTCAAGCTCATTGGGCAAGTGCTTGAAATTGATTTGGGCGAGTATTATATTAATGATATATGTAAAATCATCGGGATTTTATCTAATATCCTGATGGAAAAAGGATTGTAATATGCTTGTTAAGTTAACCCTTGCAGAACAAAGAACAGTCTTAGACAACGTTAGCTGGGAAACTTTTGAAGCCTTACTGAGAGATACAGGTGAGGATAGAGGCTCTAGGTTTGCTTACGACTGCGGTGTTTTAGAAATCATGACTCCACTTTTTGAACACGAAAATCCTAAAATTCAGTTTGACCGATTTATATTCGGTTTAGCAGTGGAATTAAAAACTAAAATTAGAAGTGCTGGTTCTACAACATTAAAACGTAAACCAATAGCAAAGGGAATAGAACCCGATAGTTGCTATTATATTCAAAATGAGCCACTAATTAGAGGTAAACAAAAATTAGATTTAACAACAGACCCAGCACCAGATTTAGCAGTAGAAATTGATATTACTAGCAGTTCTGTCAATAAATTTAATATTTATGCGGCTTTAGGTGTCGGAGAATTATGGAGATATAATGGTGAAATTTTAAAATTTTATCAATTAGTAGAAAGCCAGTATATTGAGATTAAATTTAGTATAGCTTTTCCTTTAATTTGTGTTAGTGATATGAATAGATTTATCCAGCAAAGTAAAACTATGGATGAAATTGACTTGGTGCAATCCTTCAACACTTGGGTGCGTGGAAAGATAGGTTAAAGCGTAACTCACTGAGAAATATAATTACTGGCTTATTTTTTTAACTAGTTCCGTGGGTTTAAGTCCCCCGGTTCAATAAAAATTTTGTTTTGTGTTGGCGTTAAATCCCCATTACAAAACAAAATTTACGAATTACGAATTACGAATTACGAATTATTTAATCTATGCTTGTCAAGTCAACGGTTGGTGAACAAAGAACAGTGCTACATAACATTAGCTGGGAAACCTTTGAAGCCTTGTTGAGAGATACAGGTGAGGATAGAGGTTCTCGGTTTGCTTATGACTGCGGTGTTTTAGAAATGATGACTCCACTTTTTGAACACGAAAACCCCAAAATTCAATTTGATCGTTTTATTCTAGTCTTAGCTGAAGAATTACAAATTGAAGTGAGAAGTGCTGGTTCAACAACATTGAAGCGGAAAATATCAAAGCGGGGAATAGAACCAGATACTTGCTATTATATCCAGAATGAACTAGCTATTAGGGGTAAGCAAACTTTAGATTTAGAAAATGATCCGCCGCCTGACTTAGCAATTGAGATTGACATTACCAGTAGTTCAGTTAACAAATTGGGGATTTATTCAGCGTTGGGTGTAACTGAACTTTGGAGATATGATGGGCAAAATTTAAAATTTTATCAGTTGATAGAGGGGCAATATGTCGAGTGTAAGTTTGGTATTGCCTTTCCTATAGTATCAGTGAGTGAGATAAGCAGATTTATTGAGCAAAGTAAAAGTATGGGAGAAATTGCTTTACTCAAATCCTTTCGGGCTTGGGTGCGGGAGAAGTTAGGATAGTTAATCAAGTAATTTGTACTGTAGATAATTGTCCGCCTTGCGAACTAAAATAGGCGTGTAAATTACTACAAATTATGATATATTAATAGCTTTTAAACAGTGGCATCATCGACAGCATTCTTACCACACCTGATGAAATTCCTCTCAACGATGAGCAAAAACAAGAATTAGATAGACGCTTGGAGATGCATGGCCAAAACCCAAACCAAGATTCAACCTGGCAATCCGTGAAGCAAAGACTAGGTTTATCTAAATGAACTGTCAGTTAATAAAGCGATCGCACCCCACAAAATCAACTCAAAGAATCTGGATCTATCCCCAACCTTCGCAATTCTTCTGCTAGCCTTTGAGTGCGTTGTTCAGCAGTGGTAGCGCGTTGTTCAGCAGCGATCGCTCGTTCTTCTGGTGTTAAATATCTGACTCCTTGTTTGTCATACCAATACAACCAATCCCGCGTAATTCCCTGATAGGTTCCCCGTTCATAACCAATTGCTAAACCTATCTCTGATAACCAAACTAGATTTCCTGGCTGCAATACATATTCACCATTTACAAAGCGATAAACTTCTAAAGGTGGTTTTCTTCGGCGTTGGGGATTGTAGACAACATAATACAAAATCTCCATATCCGCATAAAGTTTCTTTTTGCTGGTGTATTCCCCACGCCGTCTGTGAGAAACAACTTCTAATGCCATAATCGGCATCACCTTTTCTTCCCACAACACATAACTTAAACGCAAGTTCTCATCAAAAACTCGCTCGACTCCTAAACTTAAAAACCCATCAGGCACAATCGGCGGTAATTCGGGATCGTAATATATCCCCATATCAACGCCAAAAAACCAATCCATCCGGCTTGTCCACAGCCAAGCTAAGATGGCTTCTAGCAAGCCAGGAATCAAATGTTGTAGTTGATTATCCACAGGTTCATCGTCAGAATCTGGCAGATCCTCGGCGGAGGGTAAGCAGTGCAATGGGTTGTAATTTAACATGGTGGGTGCGATTGCAAACTTATAATATTGATGATATCTATCCACCTCTGACTTTTTCTTGCGATAATTCCCAAGGGGGACGCGCTCTCCACTGGTTAGTAAAAGAGGGATAGATGACACTCAAGCGATTAGTTTTAATTTTTGTACTGACGCCGATAGCAGTTCTGTTGGCAGTTTCGGCTTTATTTAGTAGTTGGCAAGAACCTCAGTTCCAAAGTCGCCTAGAACTATACCAAACCAATATTGCTCTCCAAGCCCAAGCTTGGCAATCAGAAGATAGCAGCGATGACAATCTCAAAGCGATTCAGGAAGCAATACTAGGTGAGCAACCCCTGGAGGGCGCCACAAAGCAGTATCAAGAGGCGCGTCAATCAGTTGAAGCTAATTTAGACAAAGTTAACAATAAACTTGCACAATTACGCTCTCAACCTGAAATAACTCCCATACCTCCGAAACCTCTACCGGATGTTCCTCCCACTACTAAAACTTCTAAACAGGGACAGCAACAGTTACAGCAGTCCCTCAAGCAATTACAAAAATTACTGGCTGAATTAGACTTGCGCCTGGGAATTTTACAAGCACAACAAGGACAGACGGATACAGCCCTCAAAACCTGGAGCGAATTACAACAACGCTCAGATATCAATCCAGAATTTGGAGAAACCGCAGCTGTATTAAGTGGACTGTGGAGCAATCCTCCCCGTCTGCTCCAAAATTCTCAAGAACAGATTCAAAAGAATTTAGAAGGTTGGTTTCGCTCTACTGCTTTGGTTCAGCTATACCAACTCCAGCAACGACAAGACGCGTTATCAGCAGTTAAAGCTGCACAACAAGAATCTGCTGCTCAAGCGGTGATCAAATTAGCAGTTATTGGCACTATCCCCACTTTGGCAGCTTTAACTGGTCTAATACTGCTGATTTTCTTATTTGCTCAACGCTTGTTGAAAGGAAAAGCCTCGTTACTAGCTCAAAATGCTGATGTCCTTTGGTCAACACCTTGGGATGGTGAAACGATTTTGCAGGTTTTTATCGTCGGCTTTTTCTTCATGGGGCAAATTTTTGTCCCTTTATTACTATCGCTACTCCCCATCCCTCGTCCTGTAGGTGATGTACGACTTCAGGCTTTTTATGTTTTAGTTAGTTACTTACTGGTAGCATCGGGTGCGCTGTTAGTGCTGTATTTTTCTCTCAAGCGCTTTTTTCCATTACCAGAATTTTGGTTTCGCTTCCGTTTTCAAGATAACTGGTTTTTGTGGGGACTGGGAGGCTATTGCGCGGCTTTACCTATAGTTGTGGTGGTATCTTTGATTAATCAACAGCTATGGCAAGGACAGGGTGGTAGTAACCCCCTGTTACAATTAGCGCTGGAAAGCCAAGATGCTGTAGCACTTGGCATATTTTTCTCCACAGCAGCGATCGCAGCTCCATTTTTTGAAGAAATTCTGTTTCGCGGCTTTTTACTACCCTCTCTAACTCGCTACTTACCCGTGTGGGGAGCAATTCTTATAAGTAGTTTTTTGTTTGCGATCGCTCATCTCAGCTTGTCGGAAATTCTTCCCCTCACTGCATTGGGGATTGTCTTAGGGGTCGTTTACACGCGATCGCGCAACCTCCTTGCTCCTATGCTCCTCCACAGCCTCTGGAATAGTGGTACATTATTAAGCCTATTTGTTTTAGGTGGTAATTAGCACAAAATTAATACTGTTGCTAAAAACGCAAATATCTGATTTTATCTGCATAGATAAGAACAATTTACTAGTTATATCTCGTCATTGGTGCGATCGCGTTTCACGCCCGATGGAAGCGATGTCTACGCCTACGCAAAAAAATCCGGAAATAATACTGATGGACTTGTAAAAAGTGGTGTAGCAGTTTTCGCTGATTATTGAGGTTCATTCTTTTCAAGATAAAGCAAAATTGCCGCACCAGGGTTTGCGATCGTCAAATCTCCCAAAAGTTATTAAGGATCGCCAGATTTTCTGGCTATGCCAGAAGACATTTTAGCGTCCTCTCTGGAATAGAAGTACGCTGATTTTAGTTATTTGTCTTGGGGCTTACTTGTACTAAAAAAATTAAAAATATATGTATTAAGCACGTAAATGTATTTGCTTTGATTACAAGAAAGACTTTATTTTTATACCTCACTTATCAAGGAGCAGCACTATGTCAAATCTCAACCCCAGTCACCCTACCAAACAACTTCTAGCTGGTTACTGTGGCATTATCCTTGGAGGATTTGGGGTTCATAAGTTTATTTTAGGATACGCTCCAGAAGGCTTTATCATGTTGGTGATTTCTGTAGTCGGGGGTTCTTTCACCTACGGTGTTGCCTTGTTAATTATGCAACTTGTAGGTTTAATTGAAGGCATGATCTACTTGAATAAATCCCCTGAAGAATTTGTAAATACCTACTTTGTGAATAAACAGGGCTGGTTTTAGTGCAAAAAGGCAGTTCATGCTAGAGGCAGATTATATTTCTTTGTATTGATAAAGAGTTTTTGGTACATACCTCACCCCTTCTGGGCGAAAAAAACTAATGATATCGGACTAATTCAAACCACGCCCACCCAACGGCTTGCTCAGGGTATCGCAAGGGACGTGGTTTCTCTTGGATTAATGACTAATAACTAATGACTAACGACTTTGCGAAGCGGTTTGATATGCTCATTCTCAAACCTAAACAGCTTAACTGGGCAATATTCTTCTTGTTGGGCATAGGGTCTTTCAGCGTTATGTCTCATTTGGAAATAAACTATTTCTTAAAAAGCCTGATTGTCCTCATGCCAATGCAGGTTGGAGCTATTATTTATGTAACTTACCTACGCTGGAGCCGTCATTGACCCTCAGCAAGATACGATAAATTAAGAAATTTAATAGGGTTGACATACAGTCGTAGTTCCATATTTCGCCTACGCTCAAATTAGAGACGCTTTTACTCAGGCGTTGAATTTCTGTAGCGAATCTAAACACTTGCCATGCAACTTGTCCCAAAAACTAAGCTAGCCCCAGAATTTGACCCAATCCTAGAGAAAATTATTCTCGATGTTGGGGGTATGAAGTGTGCGGGGTGTGTGAATGCAGTAGAGCGACAGCTAACCCAACATCCAGGAGTCAAGAGTGCCTGTGTGAACCTGGCCACAGAAGTAGCAGTTGTAGAGTCAGAAACTGGTGTGGTAGATGCAGATGCACTAGCACAGAGATTAACAGCCGTTGGATTCCCGACTCAACCCCGAAAACCTAATGGCACAGTCGCAGGCGAGATATCTACCTTACCAGACCCAGCAGAACGACAACGCCGAGAAATGCGCTCTTCTGTTAGGCAGTTAGCGATCGCTGCAATCTTACTATTATTGTCGGGAAGTGGACATTTTGGTAATCTTGGTAGCTCAGTGCTACCAGTGCTAAATAACATCTGGTTTCACTGTGGACTGGCGACAGTAGCCCTATTAATTCCCGGTCGCCCGATTTTAGTAGATGGCTGGCTGGGCTGGCGGCGAAATGCGCCTAACATGAACACCCTGGTGGGATTAGGAACGCTGACAGCCTACATTGCTAGTTTAGTGGCGCTGCTCTTTCCCAAAATGGGTTGGGAGTGCTTCTTTGACGAACCAGTAATGATGCTAGGCTTTATTCTCTTAGGAAGGACATTAGAGCAACAAGCTAGAGGTCGCGCTGCTGCCGCATTTAGAAAATTGTTAGCACTCCAGCCACAGGTAGCGCGATTGATTGCCAACCCAGAGAAAGGAGGAATGGGATCTTCTAGCGTAGAGATTCCTGCTGAACAGGTGCGTGTTGGTGAATGGGTACAAGTGCTGCCAGGTGATAAAATCCCTGTCGATGGTGAAGTGGTGGTTGGTAAAACAACGGTGGATGAATCCATGTTGACTGGGGAAGCCGTGCCAGTGATTAAGCAACCAGGCGACCCGGTAACAGGAGGGACGCTAAACCAGTCAGGAGCGATCGCTATTCAGACAACCCGTACTGGAAGTGATACAACTTTAGCTCGAATTGTCGCCCTAGTAGAAGCCGCCCAAACTCGGAAAGCCCCAGTACAGAAATTAGCAGATACAGTAGCTGGTTACTTTACCTACGGGGTGCTGACAGCATCTGTATTAACATTTGTCTTTTGGTACTTTTTCGGTACTCACATCTGGACTGATATCACCATGTCTGGTGACATGGAAATGATCAGCCACGCTCACCACTCCGTACAGACGCGATTAATCGCGTCTGTACTGGGTAGAGACGCGATTAATCGCGTCTCTACCCACTCCCCTTTATTAATTAGTTTAAAACTAGCGATCGCAGTTATGGTAGTCGCCTGTCCCTGTGCTTTGGGACTTGCCACACCAACAGCCATTCTTGTCGGGACTGCTATGGGCGCGGAACGGGGTCTGTTAATCAAAGGCGGCGACGTTTTGGAAAAAGTACATCAGTTAAACACCGTCGTCTTTGATAAAACCGGCACTCTGACCACGGGTAATCCCATCGTTACAGATTGTCTGTTAATTGGAGGAGATGAGGGAGTAGGGGGAGATGAGGGAGTAGGGGGAGATGAGGGAGTAGAGGGAGATAGGGAAGTAAATTCTTCCTTGTCCTCCTCATCCCCCTCATCCCCCTCATCCCCCTCATCCCCCTCATCCCTAATACAACTAGCAGCAGCCGTAGAAAGCGGTACTCACCACCCCCTAGCAAAAGCGATTCAGCAAGAAGCACAGCAGCAACAGTTATCTATTCCAGAGGCTGTGGAGTTTCACACGGAACCAGGACTAGGAGTATCTGCTGTGGTAGAGGGCAAAGTTGTACTGTTGGGTAACTGGGACTGGTTGAGTTGGCACGGCATTGCCATTAACGAAACTGCACAACAGGTAGCACAGAATTTGGCAACAGATGGTAAAACAGTCGTTTGCGTAGCTGTAGGGGGAATTTTAGCCGGGTTAATTGCTGTTTCTGATACCCTCAGACCAGATGCCCAATCCACCGTAGACAAGTTACATCAGATGGGCTTACGGGTAATGTTGCTCAGTGGCGATCGCCCAGAAGCAGCTAGCGCCATAGCCAAACAACTAGGATTAGATAGTGCTGATGTAATAGCAGGTGTTCCCCCAGCGAAAAAAGCGGCTGCAATACAGTCTCTCCAGTTAGAAGGGACAAAGGGACAAGGGGACAAGAGGAAAAAGAAAACTCCTAACTCCTCACTCCTAACTCCCCACTCCCCACTCCCTACTCCCCACTCAGTAGTCGCAATGGTAGGAGATGGAATCAACGATGCTCCAGCTTTATCCCAAGCAGATGTAGGAATTGCTTTACACTCTGGGACAGATGTGGCAATGGAAACTGCTGAAATTGTCCTAATGCGCGATCGCTTAAACGATGTCGTCGAATCTATTCAACTTAGTCGCGCCACTTTCAATAAAATCCGCCAAAATTTATTCTGGGCTTTTGCATATAATACAGTTGGCATTCCTTTAGCAGCAGGCGTTTTGTTCCCTAGTCTGGGTTTTGTCCTTAACCCCTCTGGTGCTGCTGCATTAATGGCTTTTAGCTCTGTTAGCGTTGTCACAAACTCAATATTATTACGGCGATTAGCTCATCACCCGTAGAATTTCCATCTCAACCATCTCAAGTTAAACTGAGTCGCCCCGTCAGCTTTTACGCAGCGCATAAAGCCTCTTGGGACACTTACCAAAGCTATCATAGCTAGTGGAGTAGAACGAATATGTTCTACTCTTTCAAGGTATTATGCAACTTTAAAGCTTATTTAGATCAGCACCACAGACTTATGGTGCGCGAAAATGGCAAGATACAATACTAAACCAATATTGAGCAATCACAGTTCCACCAATTTGTCAATGGCAGCAGAAACCAATGAAAACCATCTACTGATTATTGAAGACGATCAAGGTCGCAAAGAATTTTCTCTGGAGCACCCCGTCTACTCTATCGGTAGAGATCGTGAGTGTAATATCCGTTTGATGTCGCAGTTTGTCTCCCGCCGCCATGCCACATTAGTGAGATTGCCACGAGATCATAATAGTCATAGCTACTATTACCGGATTGTAGATGGCGATGCCAAAGGCAAGCCTAGTTCCAACGGTTTGATGATTAATGGACGTAAAATACCAGCTCACGATCTTAGAAATGAAGACGAGATCGTTTTTGGCCCTCAAGTACGTGCCATTTATTACCTTTTAAGAAATACTCAGCGTTTGGGACAAACGGATTCGAGTGAGTACGATATTACACTAATAAACCCCGGTATGGCCGAGGATTTAGAGGATGTGGAAGAGTAAATTATAACTATCAATAAGAGCTTGATAATCCCACGACTTGAAAGCGTGGGAGTGTCAATTCAATCACCAAAACTAACCTGCAAGACTTTCAATCAAATGCCAATGGCGGCTACTTTCAATAGCCTGCTTGATGACTTCAAACATTTGTCGGCAGTAATTATCTAGTTGGAGTGGTAGTTCTTCATTTTTAATCACAATGCTCATCCGGGTTTCTGCTTCAGTAGATTTTGATTTATCAATCAATACTTCTGCTGTGATCAATTTAGGAAAAGGAACATGGCCCGGAACCTCACGAGCGATAATATAATCGCCAGTGTAGTATTGAATATCCAACTGACAGTCCTGTAGAAGTTCTACAAGTAACGGCAACAGATGGTCACTAGGAACAGAAACTGTAAATGAACAGGTATAGCGAGCCATAATAGCCCCACGCCTTGCAACACTCTGTCCATCCTATAATACCGAAGTATCTAAACGAAAAGTGATTCAAAAAGCAAAGTTTTTGAGATCAGGCATTACCAGATACACAGTCACATCTGTTCTATCCACAACGAAAGTGCCGTAAGCTGAAAGTTTGATCAAAAACTTTACAATAAAGGTTTGGCGAGGTAGAACATGAAAGTCGCAATTACTGGAGCAACAGGATTTGTTGGTAGTCGTTTGGTACAACAACTCCATGCAAAAGGTCATCAAATAGTAGTATTAACTCGGAACACCACCTTTGCTCAAAAGGTTTTTCCATCTGAGGCTTTTCCAAATGTAGAAATTGTTGCCTATACACCAAATGCATCTGGTTCTTGGCAAAGTGTCATCGCTAGTTGTAATGGCGTAGTTAATTTGGCAGGAGAACCTATTGGTGAAGGACGCTGGACACCAGAACGCAAACAAGAAATCCTCAATAGCCGGAAGCTAGGTACACAAAAAATAGTTGAAGCAATAGCCAACGCTAACCCCAAAACGGCAGTCGCTACAACGGGGGGAACCCCCGCAACGCGCTGCCTCCCAACTGTGTTAATTAACGCTTCGGCTATTGGCTACTACGGCACCAGTGAAACGGCAACCTTTGATGAAACAAGTACATCTGGTAACGATTTTCTCGCCCAAGTCTGCCAAGCCTGGGAAGCAGAAGCGAGAAAGGTACAAGATGCTGGTGTGCGGTTGGTAATTCTGCGTTTTGGGATTGTTCTGGGTAATGGTGGTGCTTTAGGTAAAATGATTCCGCCTTTCAAACTTTTCGCTGGTGGCCCCATTGGCAGTGGTCGGCAGTGGTTCTCATGGATTCATGTAGACGATTTAGTTAGCCTGATTCTGCAAGCTTTAACTAAACCGGAAATAAAAGGTGTATATAATGGCACTGCCCCTAACCCAGTCAGAATGGCAGATTTAAGCCAAACCTTGGGACAAGTGATGAATCGCCCTTCTTGGTTGCCTGTTCCTGGTTTTGCGATCGAAGCTCTTTTAGGAGACGGGGCTATAGTAGTTTTAGAAGGTCAGCAAGTCTTTCCCAAGCGCACCGTGGAAACAGGTTTTGAGTACAAATATCCTAATTTGCAATCAGCATTAAGACAAATTCTTACATAGGTTGAAAGGGAGTGGGGAGTGGGGAGTGGGGAGTGGGCAAGATGAGGGAGCAGGGGAAGATGCGGTTAAATCAGTGCCCAATGCCCCATGCCCAATGCCCCATGCCCAATCCCCAATGCTCAATCCCTTAACTATTGACTAGATAGAAATTTTTTGGAAACCCAACTGATAATACCACTGAGAATAGCACCGCCCATAAGGATGCCGATCGCTGGGTTAAACACGGGTTGCCACAGCTTATGCCACAAATCCAAACCCAAGTTTACTCCTACAGAATCACCGATCGCTGCGATCGCTAACCAGACAAAGCCAAACAAAACCAAAAAAACATCTGCGACTAAAATCGTGTTTAGCCAATTTAACAATTTATCTTTCATCTATCGTTTGGTCTAAATTGCCCAAAATTTTAGGACTGTAGGACTGTTAATTAAGTAAGTTAGAAGTGAGGATTCCCTACTGGAATTTAACTCCTAACTCCTAACTCCTCACTCCTAACTCCTCACTCTTCCAATAGCCAATTTTTTACTTTTGTCAAACTCTGCCAATTTGGTTTTCTACTTAAACCGTCTTCAATACTGGTTTTTATTTCATCGCGCCATTCTTCGTTGACAAAAATTAGCTGTTGTGCTATATCGATATGTTCTCGTAAACCTTTTTGACCTGTGTCCAGCATTGCTAAGGCGAGATTGACTCTAGCCTGTGGGTCTTGTGGATTTAACTTGACTGCTTTCTGTGCAGCTTTGTAAGCCAAATTGGGTTTGTTATCGAGTAAATATAACCACGCCAAACAAATCCAAGCAGCACTAGTTTTGGGAGCGCGATCGCACACTTCTTTAAACACAGGGATTAAAGAATCTACCGCTTCTCCTGCCTTATAGCGTTCTAAACCTGTATCAAACAGGGATTCAACTGTATTAGTCATTGGTCATTAGTCATTAGTCATTGGTGAGCCAGTGCGGTCTTGGGGGTTTCCCCCATGAGCAACTGGTGAACCCGAAGGGTCATTAGTCATTTGTCTTTCGTCCAATGACAAGGGACAAATGACAAATGACAATATTACACCCCAAATGACTTGCCGCAACCACAAGTTTGGTTAGCATTGGGGTTAGTGAATTGAAAGCCACCGCCAATCATGGCATCGCTGTAATCGAGCATTAAACC
Organism: Nostoc favosum CHAB5714; assembly: GCF_020829495.1. GTDB lineage: Bacteria > Cyanobacteriota > Cyanobacteriia > Cyanobacteriales > Nostocaceae > Nostoc > Nostoc favosum. Next base: position 22,162 of record NZ_JAIVFQ010000010.1, read on the forward strand.
GTAGAGATATAATAGACTCTTGCGATCGCTGACAATTTTGAAGCCATCATAGTCAAAAACTTCATCATGAGGGGTGATCTTGCTAGTGTCTTCAAAGTCCATCATGTAAGACATCCCTGAACAGCCACCCTGGCGGACTCCTACCCGTAAGCAGAAGTCTGTGCCTTGCTTGTCCCGGAGGGATTTTACCTGGTGCAATGCGGCTTCGCTCAACAGAATTCCGCGTTGTTGAGACTGAATTGCTTGTGTCATCTGCTTTTTTAACTCCTTAATTAGTCTAAGCTTTACCCGATATCGGCTTGTTAATGCCTCTGGGTTGCCGTTGGTGTTTTTGTATTCATTCTAGCGGCTTAGATGTCGCTAGATACCAAATTGTAAACACTCCGTTAAAAGCAGCCAAACATTTTTATTCTAGAATTGAGAGACTCTGTGTGTTTAGAGATTCGGTATTTTTGGAATTCAAGCCTGGCGGCAGTCACCAGAAGCAACTATCTTTCAGGTGCAGCCATAAAAACCTAATCCGAGGCTAGCTATCCCCCAAAGTCTACTTCCAAATTGCTTCTTTTGATTAACTTATTCTATGACAAGTTTTAATCGCTCTACCAGTCGTCGGTTGAAGAAATTAACTCAAATTCCTTCTGTATGGGAGGGCGATCGCCGTCCGTTGTCATCACCAAACCAGTACTCAGACTCAGAGGAAAAGGGAGAATGTATCCTTTGGGTAGATTACTCCCAAGGTGTGGTTCGAGGAATGGACGTGGTAGCTTCAGATATCGGCCCAGAAGCAATAGTTCGGACTTTAATGCAAGCAATGGAGCATCCTCACAGTCCGGCAAGACCTGCCAGACCCCAAAGAATTGTAGTCAAAGACCGCGAGATCCAATTTTACCTGCGGGGGGTGCTGCAAGATTTAGATATTGCCATTGACTATGCACCAGAACTGCCTTTAATTGACGAACTGTTTCGCGGGTTCGCCGACATCCTCGATAGTCAAACCCCCGACTTACCCCCACAGTATGCACAAATCTTGCGAGAAAAAGCATTTGCAATTTGGCAAGCAGCACCTTGGGAATTTTTGGAAGAACAGCAAATTTTGTCAATCGAGATTAATAAGTGGGATGTTGGCACACTCTACGCCTCAGTCATGGGAATGCTGGGAATGGAGTATGGGATTTTGTTTTATCGCTCAGAAGAGTCTTTAAAACAGTTTCGCGCCGCCGTTTTAACGGATGAGGAATCAACGGAGCATCTAGAAGAAGCGTTCCTCAAGCAAGATTGCCTATTTCTCACCTTTGAGAGTACTGACGAAACCGATGAAGATGAGGATGAAGAAAATGATTTGGCGGATCTGCCATTATCAGAAATTGACCCCACTTTCGGTAATATCCACCCCTTAGAAGGGCTACGTTCTGTTTTGTATGAGGAAGAAGCACTTGTAATCTTCGTTGCGATCGAAAGTCTAAGCCGCTTTATTCGCGATCACCGTCGCCACCTTCATGAGGACATCTTCCCTACCCTCAGCCGTCGCTATCGCATTTCTCTGCCGCAGTCAGAAGAATCAACTAAATCAGTGCCTGTTACAGTCTCTACCATGCCGCAATTAGCAGCAGAATTAGAGGAAATGGCAGGCTTTGATGTCGATGATGAGGAAAGCGAAAACCTTGACTCCCCAAATTTCCAATCATTGCAAGATGACTTGATACCAGAAGATTCCTTCCTCAGCTTAGGTGTCGTGTCCTGGGAAATGTTGGAGTACCTGCGTAAAGGGGTCAGCTACCATCCGGCTGGTGAAATCAAACAAGTGGGTGACGGTTTGCCGGTGATTTTAATTCAAACTTCCCGGCCCAAGGCTAAAACTGTAATTGAAAGAATTGAAGCAATAGGGGGACTGAGAGCAATTTGCTTTAATCCAGGTGCTGACCCCTTCGATGGCGATCGCTACGACCTGGGTTTATTGCAAACTCAAAATGGCGAATTGTTCCTATTCGGGGAATTTTTAGATGAAGATCCTATTCATGTAGAAGCCCGGAAAAAATGGAATCAGCGATGTAAAAATACTAAGGGCTACTGTGGCTTAATCATTGCTAAAGGGCTAACCGGAGCTTCCCGTGGCAATCCTCAGTTACGAGATATGATGGCTTTGTTTGAAGCGCGATCGCTTTCACCTAAAGATTTAGGTATTGGCACTCTTCAACTAATGCCCCAACTTAAATTTGAATAGTTGCACGAATTCCCCCAATCCTCAATCTCAAATTGTGGTTATGATAAATTACAACAGTTTTCCTCATGAAGTACAAAACTACGAGTTTTGAGGCAGGAGCTATAAACTCTTTATATTATGATGCGTAAGTCCTGCATTTTGCACCTTACTTACTTGCAAACTGCTGTAAGTTGATGTGTATTTGATTCACATATTGACTAAAACTGCATTCGGGAGAGGAAAAAGGGAAAGCTTTACCTTTTAAGGTTTACAAACTGAGTGCTGAGTAAAGTAAAAAGTACTCAGGATTTTTGCATTTGTATATGCTTCAACCTTTGTAAATGTTCTTTTAACTCACCACTCTTCATAGCTCTTAAGATGCAGCACTTTGCAATCCACATTTACAGTGGATTTCAAGTCGGTGAAGTACACCAACTAGAGCTAATCTTGGAGGAACCTTCAGGATTGCTGAATTGAACAAGAGGCAAGGGGGCAGGGGAGAAAGATTCTGGAATTCTTCTGTCAAGGGCTTGTAAGACCTGTTCGCAGGTTGTGCTTGGTGAAGCGTCAACCCCATTCGGCGACTCGTGGGTCGTAGCGAGGAATCACCGCTCCTTCAGGACGGTGAGGATGTCAATCTCCGAACTTCTAATTCTAAGAAAGCCAAAGATTGAGAAATCCAGAGTGGAGCAAATCTCCGCTCTGGATTTTCCTTTAACTTAGAGTTCTCTTTGAATTCTGCTGTATGTATATGTCAACAACAGTAGATTACCAATGATTAGAAGCTAACTTTACCTCAATTTCATGAAGTAGCTGTATTTGGAAATTTTTCCAGTCATTTCATTTGGATATTTACCAGTATAAATCAGTACAAAACGCCAAAAAATTCTCTGCAAGGTTCTGTTTAATAAAATCTAGGTGAGGTACTTAGATATCAAAATATTTTTTTAATAATTTTCTGAGTTTTTCATCGTGTAATGTATCAATATAATTAAGCAAAATATCAGAATATATCTTTTTCTTTGTATTTTTTTTATAAAGCATGAGAATGAGTTTATTTGTTCTCTAAATGAAGATTATTTAAAGTGTATAAACAATGGCTATAATGAACACATAATGGAAAAAATGAAATATACAATTGCTTTTATGAGTATACTTACTAAATAATAAATGTTTGCAAAATCAAAAGTTTATTGACAGTAATTTTTTAGCTGTGAAAAATTTACTGCCGAATTTATGGTACAAAAATGTGCAAAAAATGAATTGTCTAACCTCCCGATACATAAATACTATGAATCGAAAAACAAACCACTGACTTTAAGACAAACTATATCGCTAGAGAGAAGATAAAACACATGTCAGATTGCATCGTGTTTTTACGGTGAGTTAGTGTACAAGAATGAAACAAAAATAAAATATTGTTATCGACGACAGTCAAGTAACATCATCTCTGTTTGGTGAGCATTTATCTGTGTAAAATTACAGATGATGCTGTTAAAATTTACCAAAAAACTCAGCTATTTACACCCAGGAAACTGAGCCTTATAGCCTTTTTGGTGGTTACTCTATTGCCGCAAAGAAGCAATCAGCTTGATCGAGGATAACCAAAATTCATAAACGTTCAAGTAGCTCTTAACTTCGTGGTTACAGTAATGGGTGCAGATGGCTGTTTGTTTTAGAGCGATCGCTTATTTGCCTACTTTTAAGTGATTATTCACGACCTCTATAGACGATTGGAACCCGCCTGTCAGAAGGCATTTCAGCATGATAATGATTTTGAAGCTTTATTTTCTGGTGTTATCTGAGATGTTCTCTCCAAGTGGGTTTGGCGAACTTGGTTAAGAGAGAAGGTCAAATGCTTTCGATGGAGAATAACTTTGCAAATCTTGATTGATTCAACAGTAGGTGTCTCAATTTCATTTATAAAATTTCATTCTCAGGCTTTACTCATGCTGTTAGTAGCGCTATTATCTTCAAAAGCAACTATGTGTTCTTTATACTGTCACAAGAGTAACAAATAAAGTGTAGTTTTTTATTTTTTTTAGAAAATGATGAATACTTTGACAAAACGAACATATTTAATATTAATGGTATTACTTGTTTCCTGAGACAAATTCTGATAACCTTATCGTTTTCCTCTTTACTTAGAACCTTACGACGATCAAAATATACAGCAGATAGCATGATAATGACAAATAAAAAATGGGCTGTTAAACGTATAACTGTCAATCTCGCAACACAGGAAGCGGAAAAGCTAGAAAAATATTGTCAGCAAACAGGTAGACCCGCAACCGATGTGATTCGGGAACTGATTAGAAGTTTGCCTGTCTCCGATGACGACAAAGATGTAAACAAGTAAGAAGTTGCTTTTACGACTTACCAGATAACTGCTTTGTTACCAAAAAATAGCTATGATACTTTTTTGAGTCCGCCGCTATGGACAAGAGTTTGTCTAGCTGATACAGACGCGTTTTTCTCGCGTCTGATCAATTACCGGGACTAAAACGAGTGATCAAAAAGGTTTTAGTATCGACATTGCGATGGTTGAATATGCTGGTGGAGTTGATATTAGGTAGCAAATTCCGACACCAACCCAGTTACAATCTGTAAAGAAACTGAAAAGGAACGACGGAATGCGTGTTGCAATCGTAGGTGCGGGACTGGCTGGGCTAGCAACCGCAGTAGATTTAGCTGATGCTGGTTGTGAAGTAGAGATTTTTGAGTCTCGTCCGTTTGTGGGTGGTAAAGTTGGCAGTTGGGTTGATGGAGATGGCAACCATGTAGAAATGGGTTTGCATGTATTTTTCGGCTGCTACTACCAACTATTTGACTTGATGAAGAAAGTGGGGGTGTTAGAAAACTTACGTCTCAAGGAACATACCCACACTTTTATTAATAAAGGAGGCCGCACTGGTGGTTTAGATTTTCGCTTCTTTACAGGTGCGCCTTTCAATGGCTTAAAGGCATTTTTCACGACCTCTCAACTATCGTTGCAGGATAAACTGCAAAATGCGATCGCTTTGGGTACTAGTCCCATAGTTCGCGGGTTGGTAGACTTTAACGGGGCGATGAAAACCATCCGCAACTTAGATAAAGTTAGCTTTGCCGACTGGTTCCGCAGTCACGGTGGGAGTAATGGCAGCATCAAACGCTTATGGAATCCCATTGCCTACGCACTGGGATTTATTGATTGCGAAAATATGTCTGCCCGTTGTATGTTAACGATATTCCAGTTATTTGCAGTCCGAACTGAAGCCTCAGTTTTGCGAATGCTGGAAGGTTCTCCATCTGAGTATTTGCACAAGCCCATTCTGGAATATTTGGAAGTCAGAGGCACAAAAGTTTACACGCGTCGGCAAGTTCGGGAAATTCAATTTACTGAGTTAGACGAACAAACCCGCGTCACTGGTATAGTAGTTGCCCAAGGTGATACATTAGAAACTATCATCGCTGATGCTTACGTTTTTGCCTGTGATGTTCCAGGAATTCAACGCATCCTACCCCACGAGTGGCGTAAGTGGTCAGAATTTGACAATATTTACAAACTAGATGCAGTGCCAGTGGCAACTGTGCAGTTACGCTTCGATGGTTGGGTAACGGAACTGAACGATGGAGAGCAACGTAAACAGCTTTTGCACGCGGCTGGAATCGATAACTTACTTTACACAGCCGATGCTGACTTTTCTTGTTTTGCCGATTTGGCGTTGACTAGCCCTGCTGATTATTATCGCCCAGGACAGGGTTCATTGTTACAGTTAGTGCTGACACCGGGAGATCCATTTATTGCACAAAGTAATGAAGCGATCGCACAGCATGTCCTCAAGCAAGTGCATGAACTGTTTCCCTCGTCGCGGGAGTTAAATATGACTTGGTACAGCGTAGTAAAACTTGCTCAGTCTCTCTACCGAGAAGCGCCAGGGATGGATGCGTACCGTCCCAACCAAAAGACACCAGTAGATAATTTCTTCCTTGCAGGGAGTTATACTCAGCAAGATTACATCGACAGCATGGAAGGTGCTACTATTTCTGGACGGCGGGCGGCAAAAGTGATTTTGGAGAGTTTGAAGAGATAACTAACCGCGTACTCCTGCAAAGAAGCAAGCTACGCAAAGCATCTCAAAGAGAAGGAAGAAGAGAGAATGTCAGATTGGTTAGAACATACTGTGCAGGTAGAAGTAGAGGCTCCCATAGATTTAGTATGGAGCCTCTGGTCTGATTTGGAGCAAATGCCCCGGTGGATGAAGTGGATTGATTCGGTGAAAATTCCGCCAGATAATCCAGATATATCTCTTTGGAAACTGAAAACGGGCAGTTTAGAATTTACTTGGAAATCCCGAATTCTCAAAGTCATTCCCAACCAAATTATCCAATGGGAATCGATTGATGGTTTGCCGAATCAGGGAGCGATTCGCTTTTACGATCGCCACAATAGTAGTATTGTCAAAATGACCATTTCCTACGCTATCCCCGGCATTATTGGCAAAATTATGGATAACTTGTTTTTGGGGCGGGTGGTTGAATCGACGATTCAAGCTGATTTGGAAAGGTTTAAAGAATATGCACTGAATGTTAAAGCTAATTAATTGATATATATAGCAAAAACGGGCACTACGAAACAATGTGTAAAAGTTTCTTGCTGCCTGAACATTTGTTCGGGTAAATGGAGTAGCATTAACCGTTAAAATGTCTGTATTAAAGTAAATTGCGTTAGCACACACTACTTACTGTTGGTTTTGGAAGTGGATCACCTACAGCTTCGTAAGCAATAATTAGAGACTCTAAAGCTTCAATTCCATTTGCCACCGCCAACTCGTAAGTATCCCCATGAGTCCGCCAGCGTTGTCCTGGAAAATCAGGGAATCCTACTAAGAAGCAATCATCTTCATCAGACCACTGAATAAACATTTGGTATTTAAGTTTACTCATCTTTTTCTTTCCCTTCTACTTCCTCAATTGCCTGTTTCACTTCCTTCTCTTGGTAGCGTTTAGCATCTGCTCCGTCTTTGCCTGAAATCGTGATTTTTCCACTATAGAGGGGATGCACCCAGTTAGTATGGCTTCCTTTTCCTGGGACTTCTGTAAAACCTACTTGGGAAAGCATTTGCTTCAGTTCCCGGATTTTCTTAGGCATTAATTTTATTAAAAAATGCGATCGCCACAGCAAGAAACAATCGATCAGCCCCAACTCTTGGAGATAAATTCGCGTTCGGGGAAGTCAAAAGTCAAAGTTTCTTGCTGTCTATCCAAAAAATTTAATCATTGATTAGATTTTTGTTTATGCATTGACTTGTTTGTACTCAGGTAATATCCGAGGAGAAATAGTTGCTTGAATTTCTTCACCCATTTTTTCTTCAGCTAGTCTAAGCTCATAATTTTTTTGTAAATTCATCCACAACTGGGCACCAGTACCAAACCATTGCCCTAACCGTAATGCCGTGTCAGCAGTAATTGCCCGTTCACCATTAATTATTTCAGTAATACGATTTGTTGGTACATGAAGAATACGTGCTAACTCACTTGCGCTCATCTGCAATTCATGAAGCTCATCAGCAAGAATTTTTCCAGGATGGATAGGTGGCCGTGCCATGTTATTCTCCTTTAAGGATGATAGTCTGTAATTTCAATGTTGAAAGGTTGAGATTCTTCATCTGGCCAATTGAAACAAATCCGCCATTGCTTATTTATCCGAATGCTATATTGACCTTTTCGATCACCCTCTAAAGACTCAAAATGGTTGCTCGGTAGTTTCATCAGAGATTCTTTGTTAGTAGCGGCTTCTAATATATCAAGTCGTTTATATGCTTGATCTGTAAAAGCGTGAAACTCTTTGACCCTCTCACCTAGAGCAAACCGCTCCGTCCTTTTATCTTTAAACTTTGGATATTTGTCTGACGGAGACATAAATTAGTAATGGTAGATATTATGCGTTACGTAACTCATAATGGAATCTATCATACAATAGCACAATTAATATCCGTATAGCATACTAACAGGGGCGACATTACCAAGTTGGGTCGCTAAACAAATTAATCGTCAATTCCTCGCGTGGTGGTACTGCGGTGATACAAGCACGGATGATCTCTCCATCCTCTAATTCGACGGTGCAAGCGTGACAAGACCCCATCAGACAACCGGTGGGAATAAATACCCCAGCCCGGTCTGCTACATCTAATAGGGCTTCTCCCACTTCGGCATCTACTGTGACATCATCTGGTAAAAAGCGGACACGAACAATCATTGGTCATTGGTCATTGGTCATTGGTCATTGGTCATTAGTCATTAGCGACTAATGACACTGTAATCGAAAAAATGTGCGATTTTTATGCACTTTAGTTTAAGACAAAAACGGAGTTAAGTCTAAATGGCTTTCTACTTCAGTGGCTAGGGAGTCCAAAATCTGCTCTCGCTGTTCCCGGTAGTTAGCAACACCTGTGGGCAAAGATTTTAAACCGCGTTGTTGACGGAGGCGATTTAACCAAGCGCGTCGCCAAGGGCCGTTGTCAAAAAGCCCGTGAAGGTAACTTCCCCAGACTGATTGACAACTATCCACTAACCCTAAATTAATATCGTCAAATAGGGCATGGTACGATTGAGGGTCTATACCTTGCTGTTCGATGCGCGATCGCCCTTGGTGAATTTCAAAGCCATTTACTGGCAAGCCCTGTTGCGGATAATTCGAGCTAACTTGGCGCTGGCGGGCAATTTTTTGTCCGGTAATTACAGTTCTGATTGGTAAAAGATTTAACCCCTGATACCTGCCTGCTTGTCCCTCTATCCCTTCTGGATCAGCGATGATTTGACCGAGCATTTGGTACCCACCGCAGATACCTAAAACTGTTCCCCCAGAAGCAGCATAGTGTTGGATAGCTTCTGCCATACCGCTTTTTTGCAGCAGTAGCAAATCAGCAATTGTGGTCTTTGTACCTGGGATAATTACGGCATCAGGATGTCCTAAATCTTGCTTTGGGCTGAGATATTTCACTGAAACAGTGCTTTCTGATTCGAGTGGGTCAAAGTCGGTGAAATTAGCAATTCTGGGTAAGCGGATGACGGCAATGTTGAGGTCAGCTTGGGCTTTATGGGATTCACGTTCTAGCAAATCAAGGGAGTCTTCTGCTGGAAAAACTTGTTGTAAGTAAGGTATAACACCAATGACCGGGATACCTGTACGTTCTTCTAACCATTTTATCCCTGGATCTAGGAGCGATCGCTGTCCTCGAAACTTGTTAATTACTACACCCTTAATTAAGGCGCGTTCTTCTGGTTCTAATAACTCTAAAGTTCCCACTACATGGGCAAAAGCACCACCCCGATCAATATCAACCACTAACATCGTTGGCGCATTCAAATATTTTGCCACCCGCATATTAGTTAAATCGCGGTGCCTGAGGTTAATCTCTGCTGGACTACCGGCACCTTCACAAACCACCATGTCAAATTCTGTTCCTAAATGCTGTAGCGATTCTTCAATTGTCCGCCACCCCAGGTCAAAATATTGCTCGTAGTAATCTGAGGCACTAACTTTACCAACAGACCTACCTTTGATAATTACTTGGGAAGTCATATCCCCTTGAGGTTTGAGTAAAATTGGGTTCATTTCTACCCAAGGTACGACTCCCGCCGCCCAAGCTTGCACTGCTTGGGCATAGCCAATCTCTCCACCATTGGCAGTGACATAAGCATTTAAAGCCATATTTTGACCTTTAAAGGGAGCCACTCGCCAGCCACGCCGCGACAGAATGCGACAAATAGCTGTAGTTAAAAGTGATTTCCCTGCATGGGATGTTGTCCCCACCACCATAATTGATTTCATAGTTGTTAGTCGTTAGTTTTTCAGGATACAGGGTGAATTTTTAGGAGTTAACAATAGCCGAGCAGGGGGAGATGAGGTAGATGAGGCAGATGAGGCAGATGAGGCAGATGAGGGAGATGAGGGAGATGAGGGAGCAGGGGGAGAAAAACTAATACATCATGCCCAATGCCCAATGCCCAATGCCCAATGCCCAATGCCCCATGCCCACCATAAGCATCACAAATTTTAATTATTAGATGATTATGGTAAAGACTTCATGAATAGATGTGACGTTTCCGTATATATTGTTCCCTTTAATTCCCTAATCCTAACTTTTTAGTTTTTTATTCTAAAAAGGTATCCGCAACCAACGAATTACAGCATCGGATAAACGATCGCGCCATGAAGGTGTCCGCCAATTTTTTCCCTGATATTGTTCCACTAACTGGCGACCCAAGGGAGTGAGGCGAAAACTATCTGTAATCCCCTGACCATCGACTTCTCGGCGTAATACACCCACTTGGATCAGCCAGCCCAAGGCGTTGTCACAGGCTAATTCTGATAAAGGGCGTTTAGTATAGCCCTGCTTAAGGCCATTTTCCAGTGCGATCGCAGTTAATGACACACTCTGGTGTCCCATGACTTCAAATAAAGATAAATTGAAGGGTGAACACACTAGCGATCGCTCGGCTCTGTCTACTGTGCTTTGAGGATAGACAAAAATATTTGCGTTTTGGGAATCAACAGCAGGCATTGTGTATGGGTAGTAATTTTTCTTCTGATAAAAATTAATGTAAGAATATATTTTTTCTTTTACCAACTACCTCATTTAAGCAAAAATTGGTTACCCAAAGTATAGTTATGCTATTTTTTAGTAATTATATTTAATGATTATAAATTAATGTAAAATTTCAAGTGCATCAACAATCTGAAACAGGAAAGGTTAATTATGCCTCTAGCAGTTGGTACGGATGCACCTGCATTTACCGCTAAAGATACAAAGGGCAACACAGTCTCGCTATCTGATTTAAGGGGGAAGACGGTCGTTTTGTATTTTTACCCCAAAGATGACACGCCAGGTTGCACCAAACAAGCCTGTAGTTTTCGGGATGCCCAGGCTCAATATCAAGGTAAAGATATTGTAATCTTGGGAGTCAGTGCAGATGATGAAGTCTCTCATCAAGCATTCACCCAAAAATATGATTTGAATTTTCCCCTACTGGCTGACACCGACAAATCCCTAATCAAAGCTTTCGATGTGGATGGCGGCGGTTATGCCAAGCGTGTCACCTACGTAATTGACCCCAGTGGCAAAATTACTCATGTTGACACTAGTGTAAATACCACCACCCATGCTAGCGATGTTTTAGCTGCACTTGGGCTGTAGTTTTTTACCTGATAACTAAGGATTTTTTAAACAGTCTCAGCCCCGAGCCTCTAGAGGCTTGGGGTTCTTTAGACCTCTTGCATAAATCAAAAATAAAGAACCCCACCCCGCATTTGCTCACGCAAACGCTCCCCTCCCCGCTTGCGGGGAGGGGTTGGGGGTGGGGTGTTAGGGACTTTTGCAAGAGGTCTTTTGTTTGAATTCAGTTACCTGATTGTGGTGTAACCGATGGCGGCGTAGCTGATGGTAGTGTAAACGATGGCAAACTGGGGGTTGCTTGCTGTTGTTCACCTCGAATTAGTTTTTGTTGCCTTGCTTTAAAAGCTGCTGCGGCTGAGTCTAGTTGTTCGTTTTGTTGGTCAGAATTCCAGTTAAGAGTCCCGAAATTCGCCCGATGAATCAGGTCAAACATGTTGAAATTATCTGAGTTCGTGCGGGAGAAAGGATCGGTATTTTGGTCTGTTGTACTATTGCTGGGAAAAGCATCGGCTGGGCTAACTTGTTGAGCCGAACTGGGTTGAGCCATGAGCAAGGAAGCAAAGCTAATTCCTGCCACGGTAGCCACAATGAGTCTAGGAATTTGTAAAAGTGATTTTTTCATGGGATTTTGACCCTAAAATTGCTCTATTTTATCTCTTTAAGCAAGAGTCCGCCGCAGTTGGGGTTGAATACTCAGTAAGGCGACAACGGCAAAGCCAAACAATACCAGCAACGCTCCCCCGAAGGTAACATCACCCCAAGGAGCTTGCATTACTACGCTACCTAGTCCCCAACTACTGTGGAGATACAGATAGCGAATGGGTTCGATCGCATAGCTGAGAGGATTTAGGGTAGCCACAACCTGCAACCACTGAGGCATGAAGGATAGAGGAGCCAAAGCAGTACTAGCAAACAATAATGGTAGGTTAGTGACGAAAATCACTGCAATCAATTCAATGTGTCCGGGTAGAGCGAAAGCTAAACCAAGGGAGATGGCTGTTACACCCAAAGCTAAGAGGAAGACAATTAAAGCGATCGCACATAAGCCCGTTACATCCGGTAGTCCAGCCCCAATAAACGCTGCTGCTGCAACAATCACGGCTGCTTGCAGCAAACTTTGGCTGATGATAAAGATTGCTGAAGCAAAGACAATAGAAAACCGTGATGCTAACGGTGCTACCAGCAAACGATTCAAAAAGCCGAACTCGCGGTCAAACATTACGGGCAAACCAGCATTCAGCGCCCCAGCAAAGGCTGTAAACACAATTACTCCAGCAGCCAAAAATTGTCCGTAATTTGTCGTACTGCCGAACAATCCCTTGGGTGCATTTTGAAATAAAGCACCAAATAGCACCAACCACATCACTGGCTGAATAATTCCGGCAACCAATGTGGAGGGACGGCGTTGCAATTGAATAAACAAGCGACGAGTTAAAGCCAACGTCTCTTGTACCAATTCACCGAAAAAGTTAGGTGCAGCATTAGCATCTGCTTGTGGCGATGTTAACGGCTGCCAATTGATATCAGATTTAGGAGTAACGCTCATAATTAATTGGGGAGTGGGGAGTGGGGAGTGGGGAATTGGGGATTGGGGATTGAAGATTGGGAATTGGGGATTGGTTATTTCTCCCTCATCTCCCTTATCTCCCTCATCTTCCCCATTCCCTATCTATCTCATATTCTGCTTTTTCTCAGCCTTGGGATCGCGAGTGGCAACGGCTGCCAGTTCTGCATCCATCAGTGTGCGTCCTGTAGCGGCGAGGTAAACATCATCGAGGCTGGGGCGAGATTGGGCTATGCCAAATATGGGCAAGCCAGCAGTATTCAACGCTTGCTGTATGTTAATCAGAACATCATTCTGAGGTGTCACCACTAAGTTGAGGGAATTACCTTGAGCGCTGTTGATGATCACTTCTTGCACAAACGGCAAAGGTTGCAAGAGGTTTTTGGCAATTTCTGCTTCCTCAATCGGGGAAAACTCGCGGATTCGCAAAGTGATGCGATCGCCACCTACTTGATCTTTCAATTGTGAAGGTGTCCCAGCAGCAATTACAACGCCGCGATCTATAATTGCCACGCGATCGGCTAAAGCGTCAACCTCTTCTAAGTAATGGCTGGTAATTACTACCGTCGTCCCAGAGGCGCGTAATTTTCGCAGGAAATCCCAAACGACAAAGCGGGTTTCTATGTCAAGCCCTACTGTTGGCTCATCTAAAACTAAAACATCCGGTGAATGTAGTAACCCAGCAGCCAAGTCTAGGCGCTTGCGTAAACCGCCGGAATAGGTTCCTGTCTTTTTATTGGCGTATTCTTGCAAACCGAGTAAATCTAATACAGTCTCGATGCGCTGTTTGGCTACTGCGCCTGGGAGGTGATAAAGTGCAGCTTGCAGTTGCAGCAGTTCTCTTCCAGTCAGCACCTTATCTATAGCGACTTCCTGAGCTACGTAGCCTAATCGTTGTCTTGCCACTCTCGGATTATCTAACACAGAGATGCCAGATACTTCGATTTTGCCAGCATCCGGTGTGGTAAGTGTACATAAAGCACGCAAGGTAGTAGTTTTCCCAGCACCGTTAGGGCCAAGTAAACCAAAAATTTCTCCTGGTTCTACCTGAAAGGAAACATCTTGGACGGCAACCACTGTACCGTAACGTTTTTGCAAATTTTGAATGAAAACGGCGGGAGCCATGACAGCTTATCCCCAACTATACAAATCTCAATAAAGTCTATCTTTATTGTAGAAGGTGAAGACTAGGAAATAGCGCATGAGCGAAAATCGTAAACGAGTTCGCTTCATGCGCCATGCTGCCAAAAATTTCTGCTCATTTTAAGCAAGTTGTTTGATTGCGTTTGTAGCGAAATACACCAAATACTAGAGCTTTGTGACTTGAAAAGCAGCTTTTGAACTCGTAAACTAACTTTTGTGACTTGAAAAGCAGCTTTTGCGACTTGAAAAGCAGCTTTTGCGACTTGAAAAGCAGCTTTTGCGACTTGAAAAGCAGCTTTTGCGACTTGAAAAGCAGCTTTTGCGACTTGAAAAGCAGCTTTTGCGACTTGAAAAGCAGCTTTTGCGACTAGTTTTGTATTAACGGTAGGATGTGGGGCTTCTTTTTGATTTAGCTAAATTAGCACGCTATTTAACAACTTTCAAAGTTTCGAGGCTAGTGTCATTGCAACTACTGATAAATCCTCCCATCGCCTGGATTTGTTGCAAGTAGTCAAGAACGGGTTTGGTGATGAGTTCCCCTGGCATTAATACGGGAATTCCCGGAGGATAGGGACAGACGATTTCGGCACAAATGCGATCGCAAGTCTTTGCTAAAGGTAATATTTCACTAATAGCAAAAAAAGCTTCACGGGGAGACAAATACAAATTAGTACCGAATGTTCTGACAAAATCCTGCCAAATATAGTTTTTAACAGTAGCGTTGGTTGGGCGATATTCTTTGGCGAGAATGGTAAAACTTTGGACTAATTGTTCAATATCGGCTGCGGTATTGCCTAAACTAATGATAAAGGTGAGATGTTGCTGGGAGGGAAATTCAGCAGTAACGGCAAATTTTTCATCCAAAATTTCATCTGCTGCAAATCCAGTTAAACCTAAATTAGAAACAGTCACAGTTAGTCGGGTTTTGTCTAAAGCCACAAAACCAGGATATCGCCCCAACCGAGGCATTTCTAAAACTGATAATCCAGGAATTTCACTGATTTTGGTTCTAGCTTCATCAGCAAGTTGCAAAGTGCGAGACATTAGCATTTTGCCGTGGAGTGCCATTTGCTGACGCGCTGCATCTAGAGAAGCTAAAAGTAAATAACTAGGACTGGTAGATTGTACGAGTTGCAAAGCTTTACTGATGCGATCGCAATCTATCCTGTTACCTTGGATGTGCAGCATCGATGCCTGTGTCATTGCACCAAGTACTTTGTGGATGGATTGTACAGTTAAATCAGCACCTGCGGCTAAAGCTGGAGTGGGTAATTCTGGATGAAAGGCAAAGTGTGCGCCGTGTGCCTCATCTACAAGTAAAGGGATATTATATTGATGTGTGATATTGGCGATCGCACTCAAATTTCCGCAAACGCCGTAATATGTTGGGTAAACTGTCAACACTGCTTTAGCATCTGGATGTTGTTGGAGTGCAGATTTTACAGCATTAGGCGTGATGCTATGGGCAATATCTAAAACTGGATCGTATTCAGGATTGAGAAAAATTGGTATTGCACCGGAGAGAATTAAACCAGCGATCGCAGATGAATGTACATTGCGAGGCAGAATGATTTTATCGCCTGTGCCACAGGTAGCGAGAATTGCTGCTTCAATCCCACAGGTAGAACCATTGACAAGGAACCATGTTTGTGAAGCGCCAAAAGCTGCTGCTGCTAGTTGTTGTGCTTGTTGAATAACGCCTTGGGGGGCAAAGAGATTATCTAAATCTGCTAATTCGGTTAAATCAGCGCGAAAGACAGCTTTACCAAGTAAATCAGCCAAGGGTTGAGAAATTCCCTCACCTTGTTTATGTCCTGGGGTGTAAAAAGGTGTATGGGGTTTTGCTGCATTAGCTTTTAAGGCATCTAATAAGGGTGTTTGGTTTTGATTGAGCATTAAAATAATTCGTAATTGAAGGTACAAAAAAGTTTCTAAAAATGAAACTACTGTTGACAGGTTTTGCTCAAACTCCCGTTTATCTTTACATTGGGAATTGTTTTAACCCTTGTAAAATAAAATACAGGTTGCTTTTTTTACATGACTCGAAAACCCTACGACCAGTTTTCTAAACAATTATTGGAGGAGTTACTGTCTCCTCTAGGCAAAGTAGAAGTCAACAAGGAAGTTACTGATGAAGCTAGATTTGTTGATGTTTTGTTTTCGCCTGCACTACCACCGCAAGAGCTTGCACAAAGTCTGGGATTACTAGGAAGGATTGCTCTGCTGAATACTGCTTTGTTAGAACCGTTTCGCAATCAACCTAGTAAGACGGAGGTACGTAACTGTGTTCTGAAGCTCTTTACGGTAATTGCAGACTCGCAGCGAAAAGCTAAAAGAGAAGACACGAATTTACCAGAAAATGATTTAGCTCGTTTGTGGATTTTAGCGCCATCGGCTTCTCCAGGATTGCTCAACGGTTTTGGCGCTAAACTAGACTTAGAAAACTGGCCTTCTGGAGTTTACTTTTCACCTGAATCTCTGAGAATGGTGATAGTAGCAATTAACGAGTTACCCGTCAGGGATGATACATTGTGGTTCAGGCTTTTGGGGCGAGGAACAGTGCAGATTCAAGCAGTCAAGGAACTCGTTGCGCTTTCACCAGAGAACCTTGTACGTCGTAATGTTCTAGAAATAGTTTACAGGTGGCGTATCAGTGTGATGACACAAACAGATTTAACTGAGGATGACCAGGAGTTGATCATGAATTTAACAGAAGCTTATCAGGAAGCAAGAGCGCAAGCAGTACAAGAGGGAGTGCAGCAAGGAGTACAGCAAGGACAACGCCAGGTTGTGCAAAACTTGTTGAGATTCCGGTTTGGTTCTGTGGATGAGGAATTGACGAGAGTGGTCAATAATTTGTTGCACTTATCACCAGAAGAATTTACTCCGCTATGTCTTCAATTATCCCGTGAAGAATTGCTAGCAAGATTTGATTCACATAGCAATCTTAATAATCAGTAAAACCAATTATTAAGCTCCACTGAAGCGCTTTAATGCCCATCTTTTAGATCGGGGAGTGTCAATCCTTATGCACAGCATGGGGTAATAATTACGAATTATTCACATGAGACCCTATCATCAAATCCCAATTTTAGAGTGTGGTGAACCGCTAATGGAGATTCCTTTAGAATTGTTTGCGGTAAAATTTCCCCATCCTTATGAAAAATTGGGTGCTACTTATGGCGATCGCTCCCCCTATTATCTCCGTCAAAGTGTTATTGAAAATTTGATCCAAGCGCAAAATTATCTTCAACTACTGCATCGCAACTGGCGTATCCAAATTTTTGATGCTTATCGCCCGATCGCAGTCCAGCAGTTTATGGTAGATTACAGCTTCGCCCAAGCAGTGCAGGATAGGGGATTAACTGACGTGGAATTATCCCCAAAGCAACGCCAAGAAATTTGGGAAGCGGTTTATGCAATTTGGGCTTTACCAAGTTTGGATGAAAAAACTCCCCCTCCTCACAGTACAGGCGCGGCGGTGGATGTGACGCTGGTGGATGATATAGGGGAAATAGTGAATATGGGTTCGCCCATTGATGAAATGTCAGAGCGATCGCACCCAGATTATTATGCCAATAGCGATCGCCCAGAAGCCCAAAAGTATCATGCTCATCGTCAGCTATTGCAAGATGTAATGTTAAAAGCCGATTTTCAACGCAATCCTAGAGAGTGGTGGCATTTTTCTATTGGAGATCAAATGTGGGCTTGGCTGAATAATCAATCCAATCCAGCCAATCCTGTCACAGCACGTTATGGGCGTCTTGCATAGATGCGTTATATCATGTCCGCTTGATTGCTTATTAAACCCGAAGAACCCCACCCCGCCAAAGCGTAGCTTTGTCTCCCCTCCCCGCAAGCGGGGAGGGGCTGGGGGTGGGGTGTAATGGCTATGGTTAGCATAACTATTTATGCGGACATGATATTATGCATCTTGAGGATTTAACTCTTTTAACTCGTCGGTAGTGTAAGTACCAATAGGAGTCCAAATTAGATAGGGAAGGAGTAACAGCGCCGCCATTAGAGAAATTGGCAAAAGGCAGATTGCGAGGACAACGCCTGAAATCAAACCGATTAGCCCAAGGATTTCTCCAGCTTTGAGACTGCGAAACCTCAACATTATAGGTATGTAGGCGACGGTGATAATTTCCACCAAGAGGTACAAAGCCATTAGTAGCCAAGTAATTATGCCTCCAGGATTTTTTTCCCAGACAATATAAGCTGAAGCTGCACCGGAAATAAAAATCACAGTCCAGATGAGCGGAATCAACGGCTCAAAAACTAGCCAGCGCGGGCGACTTAAATTTGCAAACCATTTAACATCACGCGGCGTGATCAAGAAACTACCAAGGGCGACGAAGAAAGTTACAGCCCCAATTATTATCCAAGATGGAATCATAATGCACTCAAGTTTTGTGTATTTTGTCAAGTCATACACTGCAAGTTTGACAATTTAGGGCATAGTTTGAATCATTCGCTGGTGCGAATCTTAGGCATCTTGAGGATTGAGACTCATCATCTGCCAAGTGGTATAAGTACCAATGGGACTCCACAGCAAATAAGGAACTAGTAATAGTGCTGCCCAACCAGAAATACTTAAGATTGCAAGTATCAATAAAAGACTAATGATAAAACCTGTGCCACCAAGAATTGTACCGACTTTCAGGCTGCGAAGCCTAAACATTACAGGTGTATAGGCAATGGTTACAATTTCTAAAAGCAAGTATAAACCCATGATTAACCAGGTTGAGGTGGTTCCTGGATCTTTTTCCCAGACAATATAAGCTGACCAAGCACCGCAAATAAATATTACAGTCCAGATAATTGGAATCGCACCTTCAAAAGTTAGCCATCTTGGTCGTTGTAAGCGCTTGAACCATTGGCGATCGCTAGGTGTAATCAAGTTAGCTGCTAAAGCAACTAAGAAAGCGACACCCCCAATCACCATCCAAGATTTAATCATGGCCGTTATTCCTTTACAAGCGCTATCTATCGCTTAATATCACTCTTTATAATGCGATTCTGTCAATTTAGTGCTAATTACTCATCATCCCTGAGTTTGAAACCTTCACATCGTTTGGCAGGATTTTAAATTAGGACTTACGCACGAGTAACGGAAAACGTAGACGCTGCATCGGCAAGCCCTGCGGCTACCACAGAGAAGCCAGTGCGCCCTTGCGGTTAAGAGACTTGAAGCAACTGGCGCGGCGCAGAGAAGCCAGTGCGCCCTTGCGGTTAAGAGACTTGTACCCCTCCGGGGATCTTGCTACGCGCAGCGTCTCCCCGAATCCCATTCGTGAGAGGCTAGCGCCTGCCGTAGGATGCCCGAAGGGCTGTAGGGAGAAGCAACTGGCGCGTCACGGAGCAATGAGAGTTTGAGAGGGTTTTTGCGTAAGTCCTATAAATTATGGGCATTGGGAAAGAGGCAGAGGGGCAGGGAGCAGGGGGCAGGGGGCAGGGGGCAGAAGGCAGAAGTTCTTTAATTTTGAATTTTGAATTGATTTCTCCCCCTGCCTCCCCTGCTCCCTCATCCCCCACTCCCCACTCCCCACTCCCCAGTAAATTATGTCTGAGGATGGGGGTATGGGGTGAAGCTTAGAAATATTCTTGGTAATAAGGACATAAGGCAATTAGGTTTAATGGTAATTTATATGCAAACTAAATCAGAAGCGCGATCGCCAGTACCAGAAACTCGAGGAATTGGTAATACTATTCGGCTTACAGGCTGGATTGCTTTCTGGATACAATTGGGACTTGCAGTGGTTTCTGGTTTAGCTTTGTTATTTGCCTTGACTGGCCGTAGCTTTGCGGAACAACCGAATACTGGTCTTGGGGTAGGTATCTTTTGGGCTGCGTGCGGTGTTGTAGTGTTGTTGTTCTCTGTGTATTGGGATTTTCGTTACACTCGCATAGGCAAAAGTCTAGAAAATGCTAATCCGGCACTGCATCCCAGTAAGGCAGATACAACTAACATAATCCGATTGGGAATAATTGCAGGTTTGGTGGGAATATTATTAACTCTCTTGGGTGCTGGATCAACTGTGTTAGTGCTAGTAGCAAAATCTATATCCCAACCTCCAGGAGTGGCAATTACTGATCCCTACAGGATTATTCGGGCGCTGGATGTTTTTGTGGCTGTGGCAAACATCAACGGGATTGCTGCTCACTTTGGGGGTACTATCGCTTCGTTATGGTTGCTGGAGCGAGTGCATCAACACTAGTACCGCAAGGCGGAAGTCAAAAGTCACGCATTCAAAAGTCACCCATGCTTTAATTTTGCGCTTTCTGGCTGTAATGAAATGGTAGGTTTATTTCCGCCAAACTGTACTACTACCCCTAGCAAAATTTAAAAAGCTTATAATCACATTGACCTCTCCCCGCCATGAATGGACGGGGATTCTAAACTCTTGCTGCACGGAGGGCTGAAGCCACTCCGTTCCGCTTTTTAGTTTTGGTTTCCCAAATTTTAAATTTGGTAGCAAGGGTCAAAACTTGCCTACAGACCTTGACTAGGCATAAGCCTAACTGTGTCTCTACTTTGCGAAGAATATTTGCCGCGCCGTTCAAATCAGCGTTAACTAAAATTCCTTGGCTGGTGCGATATATACCACGTTTAACTCTTTTTCCGCTTGGCTCCCACCCTTCAGGTTTTGCACCGAAAGTAGGTAGAATATCACCATCTAGAAAACTAGTTTTACTGGTGTAGGATTCCTCTGTTTCAACAAACCTAATACCGTAGTACTCGCACAATTGCTTAATTCGTTCCTTGAGCTTTGCTGTTGGTATTTGAACAAAAGATTGAGTTGTTTTACCAAGTGTTACTTGTTGTCGTTGTCCAGGATTCCATCCAAAAACCACTGTCCCAATTTGATGTTCGATGCAGTGGTCAATAATTAACCGTGCTGCTTTGTTTACAGCGTCCCGCATCTGACGATTACGTTTCTCTGTTATGTGGGCTAGCTGTTCATCCCAATATCCTTGTGGTTTACCTTCTTTTAGAGTACTAACACGCTTGTTATACCACTGGTTAAGGCTTTTAACCTTGTGTCCATCAACTATAAAACTAGTTCCAGTATTGGAGACACAGCTTAACCAGTTGTTAATGCCAGGGTCGATTGCTAAAGCATATTGTAGATTAAGGTTTAAGACCTCTGGCGGTTCTTGCTCATAGACAAACTCAGCATAAAAGCACTGATTACGTGGCAGTATCCGCAATTCTTTAATATCGGCGAACTGCAAGTTAGATGGCATCGAAATCATGAAACTATCAAGCTTAAACCATCGCTTAACTGTGTTACCCAAAGGAATTTTAATCTGAGTCCCGATTAATTTTAATGCCTGCTTGGGATATGTCACCAAAGCATACCCATTGCCTTTGCGATAGCTAGGTAATCTCGGTTGAAAATGCAAATCACCTTTGTTGTACTTTTTATCTAATTCCTTGAATGATTTGAACGACTCAGCAACCGACCTTAAAATCTGTTGTGCGGCTTGAGAGTGCAAAACCTGATAATGTTTATTAAACTTGTATTCTTTTTCAAGGTCGTATTTGCCAATTAGCTTGCCAGTCTTGAAAAACAACTGACGGGCATAGTATATTCCACAGTTAGTTAATTTGTGAGACTCAGAACAAATAAACTCTAATATTGCTTTTAGATCGTTGTTTGGGACAATTAAGTTTTGTTGGCATCCGTACAAGAAAGCTTTTCTCCTCCGGTATATGCTACTTATAATAGTATACACATATTTTAAGTCATATAATGGTATTCAAGAAAAAACATAAAAATGGGTTTACTACCAATAGAGAGCATCCATTAATCAGCAATCCAGTTTGTTTGCGAATGGATGAAGAATTAGCCAAAGAGTTAAAAGCCATACCTGACTGGCAAGAACGGCTAAGATTAGCATTACCTGAATTGATCAAAAAATGGAAGGCAGGATAAATCCTGCCGTGTCGTGTTTCATCCCCTCTCTAAAGAGTAGGGGCTTTACACTCCCGCTAATTCCTTTGTAAACTACTTTTCAAACAACCTCTCAATAAGGATTAAAATTTTGCTGACGAGTCTTTGAACTGCGTTCATCCACCTCAGATACTCGTTGACGAGTCTTTGAACTGCGTTCATCCACCTCAGATACTCGTTGACGAGTCTTTGAACTCCGTAAGCCTTTAACCCAAAAATGATAAGTTTAGACTGGCTTCTCCCATGTCTTTAGGTTATTTCTAATTATTCTAATTTTTATCTAAAGATTCACTTTCAAGGCAGTTTCTTATTACTTATGACAGTTACTTTAAATCATTCTGATGAGTGAAAGTATATATACTTAATAACTGAGGTTCAAAGCATGGACTCAACAGGTAAGGTTCAAACTGGGGACTCCTCCTGGTCTCTTCCACTGCCGTTGAAAGAGTATGCAATGAGCCGAGTAACTGTCTACTTTTATAGCGACAGATGGGTTCCAATTAAATATTGTTCTTTGGAAAAGGCAATTTTGCTTCACCAGAAGGCAAACTTAGAAGGCAAGGAAATTTTATTATTTCCTGTTAATTTAGACCCTAATCAACTCTCAAACTCTTTTAACTAAAATGCATTGAGTTAGACTCTTTTTTAAACATTTTGCCAACAAATGAATCGGCTATACAGGTGTACATAAGTACGCCTTTATTTGTAAATGTTAAATATTAGACCTCTTGCAAAAGTCCTTAACACCCCAATACGGTTCGGATAAGACTTGATCCCCCTAACCCCCCTTAAAAAGGGGGGCTAAGAATGCCTCTATGAAATTAAAGTATAGGCATTTTCAATCAGGTGAGGTACAAGTATGCAAATAGACCTAACCCCCTAACCCCCTTCCCGAAGCGGGAAGGGGGAACAATTTTGACCTCTCTCCTAAAAGGAGAGAGGAATGGAAGTGAGGTCAAAATTGTACCTCACGCTTGTCGAGAACCGCTATACCAGCATCACAGATAAAGATTACCAGATCAGGTGTTCATCTACAGCGCTCACAGATTGTAGCAATCAAACCAACCCAGAACGCAGTGCCACAACTGCTGCTTGCACGCGATCGTCCACTGCTAATTTATTCATAATCCCTCGGACGTGAGTTTTGATGGTGTTGGGACTGAGATAGAGTTTTTCGGCAATCTCCGGGTTACTCAAGCCGTCTACCATGAGTTTCAACACTTCTAACTCGCGCCCAGATAAGTTGGCGGTGTTGGTGGTGGGTAAGGGCGGTTTGAGATTATCAATTACTCGCCGCGCAATTTGGGGATCGAGATAGGCTGCACCATCAACTGCGGCTGCGATCGCACTTAACAATCGTTCCACACTTGCACCTTTAATACAATATGCATCTGCACCGCTAGAGAGTGCCGCAATAATTTCTGTCTCCGTTTGATGAGATGTCAGCATCACCACATGAGTTGCTGGCAGCGCCGCCTTAATTTGCTGTGTTGCTGCAATGCCATCCAATCGCGGCAACCCAATATCCATAACCACCAAATCAGGTTTCAGTTGCAGCGCTGCTTGAACTCCCAAATAACCATCTTCTGCTTGTCCGACAATCTCCAACTGAGGATGAGCCATTAACGATTGCTCTAATCCCAGTTGCATCATCGGATCATCTTCGACAATTAACACGCGCAACGGCGGAGCATTGGTGGGTAAATTTAAGGGATAGCGACTATCTAAAGACATTTTATTAATTAAGAGTTGGCGGTTAAGAGTTAGGAGTTAGGAGTTAAGAATAGCTTTTAAGGTTAAGTATTTAGGTTTCCAAAAAATAATTGAGGAATTTCTCAATTATTAAACTGAGATTTAGGGCTTCAGACAATTATGTTGGTTCTCAAGCTCAAGAAATTGGTCTAATCTGAAAAACCTACCAATCATAAACAAAGGAGGAAGTTAGGAGCTATTCATAACTCTTTAATTCTTAACTCCTAACTTCTAACTTCTAACTTCTAACTTCTAACTCCTAACTTAATTTTATTCTTCCACGCGATAGCCTAACTCTGCTAAACTAATCCGCGACTGTCGCCATTTTGGTTGGACTTTGACAAACAATTCTAGGTAAACTTTACCAGAGATTAACTTTTGGATTTGTTCGCGGGCTTCGCTACCAATTGCTTTGAGCATTGCTCCACCTTTGCCAATGAGTATGCCTTTTTGGGAATCGCGCTCGACGTTGATGGTAGCAAGTATACGGGTAATGCTGGGAGTTTCTTCTACTAAATCAATAGCGATCGCAACTGAATGGGGTACTTCTTCACGAGTCAATAATAAAATTTGTTCTCGGATTAATTCACCCATAATAAAGCGTTCTGGTTGGTCAGTTACCAAATCTGGCGGGTAGTATAACGGCCCAATTTCTAAATGTTCAATTAATAATTCTTGAAGTTGCGGTAATCCTGCACTCGTCTTGGCAGAAAATTTCACGATTTCCCATTCATGGGACTGGGCCATCTGAGCGTAACTATCATCTAGAAACTGAGAATCGGACGGTTGTTGGTCGATTTTGTTCACGCCCAAAATCACTGGTGTTTTGCTGCGACACAGCAATTCGGCAATATAGCGATCGCCCGCTCCACAAGCTACCGCTCCATCTACCACAAATAGCACTACATCTACCGATTCAATGGCAATTTTGGCATTTTGCACCAATACTTCCCCCAATTGATGATGGGGCTTATGAATTCCTGGCGTATCTACAAAAATTAATTGCGCTTCTGGTGTAGTTAAAATGCCCCGCAAGCGGTTACGTGTAGTTTGCGCTATTGGTGATGTAATGGCTATTTTTTGTCCTACTAATTGATTCATCAAAGTAGATTTACCGACATTAGGACGACCAACAATGCCGATAAAACCTGATTTGAATTCAGGAGGAGCCTGTGGGATTGTGACTTCTCCTGGAAAGGAGAAGTTGTAATTATCAATACTAGTCACCTTTGGCTCCACCCTCATATTTTACAGCTGGGATAACTTGGTTTTTTCTTAGACACAAAACAAACATAAAATTACCCTGGCATTTTTAGGGATTGCTTTTGCCGAGGTTTAATCTACTACTGGCTCTACACCTAATATTTTACAGCTAAGATAACTTTGTTTTGTTTTTAGATACAAAACAAACATAAAATTACTTTGGCATTTACAAGGAGCGCATTTGCTTAGGTTTAATCTGCTGCTAATGTCTTAAGTTTCATCGACTACTCAATATATTTGGAGCAAAATGTCAATAAAAAATATGGGAGAACCCAAACGCATTGGAATTCTTACCAGTGGAGGTGATTGTTCTGGCTTAAATGCTGTGATTAGAGCTGTAGTGAATTGTGCTGTGGATACTTACGGCTGGGAGGTTTTGGGAATTCGTCAAGCGACTCTTGGATTAATGGCGCGTCCCCCACAATTCACAAAGCTGGAAGTTGATCAAGTTGACTCGCTGTTAACTGCGGGTGGCACAATGTTGGGGACAACCAATAAAGGCGACCCTTTTGCTTTTCCAATGGCGGATGGAAGTGTAAGCGATCGCTCCGAAGAAATCATTGCAGGTTATCATGAGCTAGGTTTAGACGCTTTGATTGGTATTGGCGGTGATGGTAGTTTGGCAATTCTGCGTCGCCTCGCCCAACAAGGAGGCATTAATCTAGTAGGTATTCCCAAAACGATTGATAACGATATTGGCGTTACTGAACATGCTATTGGTTTTGATACAGCAGTCAATATTGCCACAGAAGCACTAGATAGGTTGCATTTTACTGCTGCAAGTCATAGCCGAGTCATGATTTTGGAAGTAATGGGGCGTGATGCTGGACACATAGCAATAGCTGCGGGAATTGCGGGGGGAGCAAATGTAATTTTAATTCCCGAAATCCCTTACACAGTTGAGCATATTTGCCACAAAATTAAAGAACGCCAAGAGAAAGGCAAAAACTATTGTTTGATAATTGTTTCCGAAGCGGTTCGTACCCACGATGGGGAAAATGTGACGATTACAAATCGCTTAGGTCAATCTCGATATGGTGGAATTGGTGAGTATTTAGCAGATAAAATTATTGAACACATTGGTGTAGAAACGCGAGTCACAGTTTTAGGACATATTCAACGGGGTGGAACTGCTTCACCACTAGATAGATTAGTTGCAACTGCTTTTGGCGTTGCAGCAGTTAATCTCATTGCAGAAGATAAATACGATCGCATGGTGACTTGGCAAAATCGCCAAGTATTAAGTGTACCAATTACAGAAGCGATCGCTCAATATAGCGCCGTCGATGCCAATGGTACTTTAGTTAAAACCGCTCGTGGTATGGGTATTTATTTAGGAGACTAAACATACATCATACAGGCACAGCTATGCTGTGCCTATCAAAGTACAAATTCAGCAGGCATTTTTTAACTGCCCTAAATACATCCAGTACCGCGTGGTCTATTTACCTGAAAATAGCTGTAATATAATCATAATATTAGGTCTGTTAATATTGTGAGTTTTGATAATGTTTGTAAGCTGCTGGCAGAAAAATATCCAGCAGATTTTGTTCGGTGGTTAATTGCTGAGGAATCGGCAAATATAAAGGTGCTAAAAACTGAATTAAGCTTGGAACCAATTCGTGCAGATTCTGTGACTTTTATTCAAACTAAAAACAGGATTCTGCATATTGAGTTTCAGACTTTAAGACAGTCTAGCCCTGCAATTCCCTTCCGAATGCTAGATTATTCCGTGAGATTAAAGCGTCAGTATAAATGTCCAGTTGTGCAGGTAGTCATCTTTTTGCAAGAAACAAACGATGAAATTGCTTTTACCCAAGAATATGTGGATGATACGACTGTACACCGCTATCAAGTAATACGGATGTGGGAGCAAGATTCGAGTGTATTCTTAAATAATGCAAATTTATTACCTCTGGCTACTCTGAGTCGTACTGATTCCCCACAAGGTTTATTGTCCCAGGTTGCTGAAAAAGTGGCTACAATTTCAGATAGGGAGACAAAACAAAATATTGCCGGGTATACAGAAATTTTAGCTGGTTTGCGATTCGACAAAACTTTGATTCGTCAATTGTTAAGTGAGGATATTATGCAAGAATCAGTGATTTATCAAGATATTTTGCAGAAGGGACAAGAACAGGGTAAACAACAAGAAGCTTTTTCTTTATGTATGTCTCTGCTAGAAGAACGTTTTGGTGAGATTGATGAATCAATTTATCAAAAAGTTCAAGGTTTGAAAATTGAACAATTAGAGGCTTTATGTCGATCGCTTTTAAGAATGTCTGAGATGGATGATTTAGTAACTTGGTTGGAACACCAACAAAGTAGTTGAAGTTAAATTGATTTTTAGAAAGCGATCGCACCTCTCTACAACCCTAAATGCGTAAACGCAACGCGGCTTTTCATTAGAAATCGCACTCAACTTGTAATCAACCACGGGCGATCGCATTTATAATTTGCTTCCTTGAAGGAAATTTCCGTTTGGGTGCAATCGCTACTCACAAAACCAACTTAGTTTTCGACTTATCTCATTAAAGCTTGAAAACCTGCTTGTACAAAATGCTGATCAAAAGTCAAAGCTTGAGAGACTTCAGCTTGCTTCATAACTACAAACGAAATACAATCAACTAAACCCCATGCTTTATCTTCATGGGTTTTGTAAAGTATGAATGCTTGTGCGAATAATTCTGGAGTGAGTCGCACAATTTCTACTTCATCTGAGCCAAAGAAATACTCGATAATTTCAACAGCCTCATTTTTGTAGTTACGAGCTAGTGCATTACCAATTTCTAAAAGTACTGCATCAGTTGTGATTAAGAGTTGAGTTTCTAAGCTATCGGCTAATTCGGAGGCTCGTTGGTGATATTGGTCACGCTGATTAATTAATGCTACTACAAATAATGTATCAACAAAGATTTTCTTTATCACCCTCATCCCCAGCTAGATAAGAATCAAGATTGCTAGCAAAATCCTCTGGAGCATTTATCTTGATTTGTTTCAATTTTGACATGAAACTCGGTTTTTTCAAATCTTGTTTAGATTGGGCAAAATCTTTGATTAAAAGATATAGTTCATCTAGATATTCTTCGTTAAGGCTATCAATTTCAGCATGAATTTTGTCTTTTGCAGTCATTTCTGCTTTTCCTGTAAATACCATACTCATTGTAACTTTTAAGGATAACGGCAGAGCGATCGCACCTCCCCACGAAACCCAAAACGCGATTGATCGCCCATATCCCCACCTACTCCGGTAAACCCTCTAAAATCTCCTGTGCTACTTTAGCCCAATATTCATCCTGATACTCAATATATATCTCCAACGCTGTCTGCAAATTAGCCCTAGCTTCTGCATAGTTTTCCTCAGCTTGTGCAAGCGTTCCTAATTGTCCGTAAGTGCTAGCACAGGAGTAGCGATCGCCAAATTCGATAAAGATTTCCAGGGCTTGTTGATAATAATCCCGTGTCTAGCCCTATTCTCGCAATTCTTGGGCAACGATTCCCAAGTGGTGGTAAGTACTAGCACAGGAGTAGCGATCGCCAAATTCGATATTGATTTCCAGGGCTTGTTGATAATAATCCCCCAACTTTCATCACTGCGAGAACCTAAAATTTAACTAATAATTCCCAAAACAAACTCGCCTTCATTCACAGCTTGATTGGTTGCGACATCATAAACTAATCCATTATGTTGAGCGTAGACATCAATTACAGTAGGTAACTTACCTTCTTTATTAAAACTGAGAATTTGATACAGTTTTTGTCCAGCTTTGACTTTAGTACCTAATTCTATTCTCGATTGAATCATGCCACCTGCGATCGCATAATATTTTTTCCTGTTGCTGTTAGATGCGAAAGTCATCTCATGGTTTTTTGTGTCATCCGAAAAATCAGGAATTTGCACTACACCTTTTTGTGCTAAATAGTTTTTCACACCCCATACACCTTTGGCGACTGAATCAGAGTTTATTTGCATTCCTGTTCCTAATTCCAGCGTCCAAGCTTCCACATCAAACTTGATTTCTCTACCCAACTTTTTAAAACAAGCTTCCAGTGCTAACCAAGGTTTGATAAAAGCTTCATCAAAAGCGTCACCATCGTATTTATCAAGTAAGATTCCAAAATCAAACCCGAAGTATTTTGCACTGTCTTCTCGATTTCGGAAGTAATAAAGGTAGTCTAAAGCTTGATTTGTAGAACTATGTAAATCAATTAAGTAATCTGCATCTAAACTTAGATTTTGTAGCTTGTAGGCAAAAAGCTCAGTGTAAGGAACACCACTAGAAGAATTAATTTTTTCTAAACCTTTTGCGAATTTCTGCTTAATTGTAGTTAGATAATTTTGTCGAATAACCTCTAGATCAATATGAAATTGAGACTTAGTAAAAGCTACTAAATCATCAGCTTCTTTCTCGTAGTCCCAAAATATGCGATTCCAGTCTTTGGCTTCGTAAATGCAATATCGTCCAGGGGAAAAATGATGAGCGCGTTCATTTGTTCCCATTGGATTACAAACGGGAACCAGCCAAATTTCTCCAGTTAAATCTGTATGATTTACTGTTAATAAAAACTCAATTAGCTGGTGAATTACGGCATTACCAGCAATTTCTGCACCGTGCAGATTAGATTGAATGTAAACCTTTTTACCAGGTTGAGCGCCGATGAATTTGTATAGTTGTAAGTAGAGGCGATCGCCCGAAGCCATTTGACGTAATACAATATTTTCAATAACTGGCAGCATAAAAATTTGAGTAAATTATAACTGTATCTGTACTGAATTAAAAACCACGTAAACTCAAATCATACTAAGTTGCGGGAATTACGAAAACTCAATTTTTCTCTCTGCAACTTTGCATCTCTAGGTGAATTACCCAAATTGCCAGCACAACTGTCTTTATTTTGAGCGGCGATGCCAACTCATTACCATTACATAATTAAGTTATCCATCTTAATAAAGATATTACTAATCCTTGGCAAGAGGCTGGAAGTTGCCTTTTCACACTTGACAGATAATAAAAGTTTACGTTCAGGGCTTGATGCAAGAGAAAGCCCAATAATTCTGGCTTTTATTGAATCATCCACAATGTAATTACTACGCCTGTGGTGATGCCAAGATGGCAGATGATGTCTTTGAGGTGTTTATGGCGATCGCTAAAACAATTGGCCAACTATCCCACATCGAAGCGGTAGAATTCTTTGAGCGCATGAACAAAGAGAACCTTCTCCATACAGATGTTTGGGGTGTGCAATTGCACTTCCAGCAAGCAATTCAACAGGTACAAAAAGATAACTACTCAAAGACTGAAAAATGG
Organism: Nostoc favosum CHAB5714; assembly: GCF_020829495.1. GTDB lineage: Bacteria > Cyanobacteriota > Cyanobacteriia > Cyanobacteriales > Nostocaceae > Nostoc > Nostoc favosum. Next base: position 52,512 of record NZ_JAIVFQ010000010.1, read on the forward strand.
CTCAACAGAGTCAAGCAATCAACCAATGAACAAGCTGCAATTGGACAAGGACAACCGTTGACTGTCTAAGCTCTACTTTATCCATTTGTTGGCAACGCTCAAGTTGGGTAAAATTAAGAGCAACCCCGGAAGAGTTGAGCCAACTTCCGGGGGAACATTTGGATTTTTAAAATCCGTAATATGTTTATTTTACCGCTTAAAACAAAGATGTGGTCGCCTTATCTCATTAACACTTCAGCAAACTTTGCCTGGCTGACAATGCCAACCAATTTCGTCAGTGTATTGCCAATTTCTCCATTTTATCACACTAGATGTGCCAGTACTAGGTTCGCTAGTTTTACTACCTAAAACAGCTTTACCACCCACAATTAAGCTAGTTTTAGCATCGCTTAAATCTTGCATAAAGCAAGAAATATCTAAAATTTTAAGAGTACCATTTTTTACATCTTCTTTTTTCGGTTGCTTGCCATTCATTCGATTTTCTCCTTCCTTTTAACTTGAGTAAAGTTTTAAAAGCCCTAGAGGGCTGACACATCTAAGATGGTGCAATCTATCAGAACCCACAGTCAGTAGAGAAAGATTGCCTAAGTGTCTAATTCTCAAGATGACAAACAACGCATCCCCTTTCTTTCACATTCATGTTGTTTTTGCCCAATCTTGCTATAAATTGAGAAAATTTTTAGGTGTTACCCCTGTGAATCGTTTGAAGTGGCGATTGAGGTGGCTTTGATGGGCAAAGCCGCAGACTTGAGCAACATCAGCAATACTCATCTCACCTTTCAACAATAGCTGCTTCGCCCGTTCTACACGCTGTTGAATCACATACTGATGTGGAGTAAGACCTGTAGATTGCTTAAATAATCGGCAAAAGTAATAGCTGCTAATGCCAAGATAATTAGCGATCGCATCGAGAGAAATCTCTTGTGCTAAATTATCCTGGATATAATCAACTGCTTTTTTTAGCTGCTGCTGCGGTAAACCTCCTGCATACTCCGGTATAGAAGATTGTCGATTCGAGTAGTTTTGCAGAAGATGAACAGCTAAAAACGTTGCGGCTGATTCAGCATAAAGACGGCTACCTGAACCATTGGTTCTAAGCTGTGTCTTCAGTCCCAGGGCAATTTGATGAATCAGTATATCTTGAGTTATCAGATGCGGTAGCATCTCATATTGATCTGTATCCAGCAGTTCTACAGCATTGCAAGTCAGTAATTCATGCTCCAAATTGAGCAAAAGAACATTAGCATCTCTATCCCAACGAATTGCTTGGGAAGTATACATCGGACAAAGCCCTACTGCACCCGTAAACATTAACCCTGTTTGCCAGCGCTTACCTAGAGTTCGCTCCACTTGAAAACTCTGGCCAAGATTAATGGTGATCACAAATTGTTCAAGAGAATACTCAGGAGTCTCCCCCGGTGGTAGACAGTGCTGTTCCAGACTCATCCCTCTCCACATTGTCGTACCGCTAGAAAGCATAGACGGTTGCGAGAAAACCTGTGGAAAGGCATTATCAAGGTTTGCACTCATATTTGGTATCTCTTCGTCTGACATCGTTCACCTCGCGGTAATCAGGTATAATTTAATCTTGATTTTCTCTGTTGTGGCGGTAGTACGAATCGCATCTAAAATGATGGATCGAGCAGGATCGCCACATTTGGGCAGCGCGAGATAGGCTAGAAACAGAGTCGTAGGGTGCAATGCAAGATTGATTGCCAACGTCAAATCATTCATAAGTTTTATTTAAGCATTGTTTGCAATCGCACAGAGCGCACTACCCTAAGGAGCGATCGCATAAGCTTTTGTCAAAAAGTTGTAATGTTAAGGCTTAATGTCGTAACGTTAAGCCTTAATCTTATGATGCTGGTGATTAATCTCGTAACCTTAAGGCTTAATGTTGTAACCTTAAGGCTTAATGTTGTAGCGTTAAGGCTTAATGTCGTAACCTTAAGACTTAATGTTGTAATGTTGGTGACGACAAGACATTCACTTATAACTGCGATCGTTGATTCAAGAACTAATAAATTCTCTCTAGGTAATTTTCTAGGAGATATCGATTCTGGTAAATAGAATGTAGGTTGGGTTGAGGGACGAAACCCAACTAGGACTTACGCACTGAAGCCTGAAACCTAGATCCCCCCTAGCCCCCCTTAAAAAGGGGGGAACTTCTAAAGCCCCCTTTTTAAGGGGGTTGGGGGATCTGAGTGCGTAAGTCCTGCCAACACCTCAAAGTTTTGTAATTGTTGGGTTTCACTCCGTTCAAACGCCACTTCACTCAAGTTGGGAAACCCGCCCACATGAGTGGCTCCCCAACCTACGCACCTGTTTTATTTTTTTTGAAATTGGTATTAATCACGACAAAGTAGTTATTCAGAAGTGCGATGTCTACGGCGGGCTACGCCTACGCAATATTTATGCAGTGTTCTATCCTAGAAACAAAAAGGAGCAAAAGTATGCAAGCCTACAAGCTGAACGCCACAATTGATGAATTAGGTCATTTAATTATTGACGAACCTCTGAATATTGCTCCTGGAAAAGTGGAAGTGATTATTTTGCAGCCAGTTCCATCCTTGGAAAATTCTACAACCCCTACTGAGTCACAGCCAGAGAAGCCGAGAAGAAAGTCTAAAGTAAAAGCATTTGAAGGTTTATTTGAAAATGCCCCACCAACACCACCAGACTTTGACCCAGACCAAGCCAGATGGGAAGCTTTAAAGGAGAAACATAATCTGTGAAATTGCCTGAAATATTATTTAATTATATATAGATGAGGAAAACCAATATGCAAGCCTACAAGCTAAACGCAACAATTGATGAATCCGGTCATTTAATTATTGACGAACCTCTAAATATTGCTCCTGGGACGGTAGAAGTGATTATTTTGCAACCAGTTCCATCCTTGGAAAGTTCTAGAGAAAATCAAATTCAGTCCCAGCCTGAAAAGCAAAAAAGAATAGTGGAATGCTCTATACCCATTTTGAAAGAGTGGTTGGAAAGTACAGAGCCGACTCCTTCAGATTTTGACCCTGACCAAGCCAAATGGGAATATTTGAGGGAGAAACATAATCTGTGAGAGTCTTATTAGACACTAATATAATTTTGGATTTTGCTCTTGAACGCCATCCCTTTTACAGCAATACTATACAAGTATTCTCATTTATTTATCAAGAGTAAGGGTAAAAATATATTGTACAGACTCGATTAATCGCGTCTCTCCTACCTCCCCTCACGTTCCTGGTAAATTTCGCAACTGCTCATCTAAATGACTACGGTCTGCCAAAACTTTTAACAGTGGCCCATGTGAGGTAAATTCTACAATACTCACTGAAGCAACAGGGCATCCCAAACGAAAACGGAAGCGTCCCACATCAATCCCCAGTACACTACACAGCATAATTCTGATGGTTGCTTTGTGTGAAACAACTAAAACATTGCCACTAGTGTAATTTTGTTTAATTTCTTCAATTACCTGCAAGGCGCGAGAAGCAATTGTAACAGCCATTTCTCCGCCAGTTGGAGCATTCCAAGCCGGATCTGCTGACCAGCGAATATAATCATCGTGATATTCACGGCTAATTACTTCTGGCGTTCTTCCTTCCCACAAGCCATAGTTGATTTCCTTTAAACCATCTCTGAGTTGTGGTTCTATCTTTATTGCTTCACAAAAGGGTTTTGCTGTCAATACAGTTCGGCGCATTGGACTACAAAATATTGCTGTCCAATCCATAGAACTATATGCGTCTGCAAAAGCCTTGGCCATCTTCAAGCCTTCTGGAGTAAGTTCTGAGTCTATGGAACCGCAAAAGGAATTATTGCGGCTGCATTCTGTTTGTCCGTGACGGAGGAAATAAAGAGTTAGGCTCACGGTATATTCTCATCGATTGTAAATTTAAGAGCGCTAACAATTAGATGTAGCTGAACATAGTTAATGCCTGTGGTATATTACTACAATTTGATGATATTTGAAATAATTTTCAGATTGGGCAAAGTTGCCGCAGCTACACTTATCGTAGACATTGCCATTCAAAAGGTAGGTATTGATGCAGCAGAAATTAAATTAATTTTTCAGGTGATGTTATACCATCTTTCACTAAAGAATATATGAAACAGAATCTTTAGGACTTACGCAAAATATCTCTCAAACTCTGATTTCTCCGTGTCGCGCCAGTTGCTTCTCCTGTCGGAGACGCTGCGCGAACAAGTCTCTTAACCGCAAGGGCGCACTGGCTTCTCTGCGCCTCTGCGGTTCGTTATTCCGTAACTCGTGCGTAAGTCCTAATCTTAAATGTGGAGTTATGAATTTTTAACTCCACATTTAACACCTTCTATTTACCTATTTAGAAGTTGTTAACCTAAGCTTTCGCTGTATCTTTTCGTTGCTGCTTGTACTTGCGGCAGAAAGCTAGACCAAAAGCACCGACTGCTAATGAACCCAATGTAGTTAAAGGTTCGGGGACAGACACTTTAGTTTTGAATGTGCTGGTAATAAACAGACTATACACATTATCATCATTACTTGGGTTTACAGTATTTAACTCGACAAATGTATCACCTGCCTGGATAAAAGGATTAGGATCAGCGCTATTACCAAGGGCTAGATTATAAAATTCATCATCAGTCCTAAAACCGCCAGAATCAGAGGCAAACGGATCTGGATTAGTTAAACTATCACCAATACCACCAGCAGTGATTAAAGCACCATTATCTCCTTCTCCATCATCCTGACCACCAGCAGAACTAGTTAAGCGTCGAGAGAGAGTAGAATTTGTTGTCACGTCTACAGTAGTAAATTGACCAGATGGCTGAAAGCTGTAGCTATCGGCAAAAGATACTATGAAATCGCCATTGCTATAAAGTTGATCAAAATTAAATTTAGTTGTGTCCCCTGTGGTAGATAGTTCACCGTCTAAGATAAAAGACGAGAAACCGGTGGTGGTGGCATCTTGATAAGACACAACTAAAGTTTCACCGTCATTGTCTCTTAGCTCTTCAATAGTATGGTTCTGCAAACCTCCCAAAGAGCTGAGAAGGCTGGTAACATCCCAACGTACAGTAGTTGTTGGGTTCTCGTCGGGCGTGAGTAGAAAAGCGTCAGCAACCTTTAACAAATTACCGTTCAGTTTGACATCATTTACAGAACCAATATTCCAAATAGAAGACGCATAAAGATAGGCTTTGAGAACAGTTGCACCTACAGGTACGTTTGTTTGCAATGTACCATTGTTACTGGTACTACCAAAAGCATCTATAGAAAGTGCCGCATTGTCGAAGCTCTCACGAAATAACAAACTTGCGGATGCTGGCGAACTTAAGGCAGCAAACCCAAAACTGACACCAAGGAATGCAAATGTACTCAAAGTAGCTTTGCGTATGTCAGCAGCAAAATATTTCTGTAACTTCTGTCTTACCTGAAATCTATTTATGACAATCATTATGGGTATTTGATATTCTAGAAAGAATTACGTGTTTTTTCGTAAATTCCAAAGTTAATATCGCTGAACAAGAAAATATTGTCAACAAATCATTACCTGGATTTATGAAAACTTTAAGATATATTTTTGATCAAAACCTTTTAGAATGAAGCTAAAAACTATAAAAAATCAGGTTATTACGCGTTTAAATGAAAAAAATATATAAGATTTATGTGAATTTTATTTGGCTAAAAATATTTAGCAATATTTTATACATTATTTCTACTGAATAATAAGCAAAAAATAAAGGTGGGTAATACCCACCTAATCTCTTACTCATCCTCCAAACTCAAAATTCAGAAGTTACTTGCGACCACCCAACCACTTAGCCGCCGCAATTCCGAGAATGCCTGCTACTACAGGATTGCTGAGAAACTTGATAATCCCTGGTTGCTCCGCCAGCACTTCGCGGAAAATATCGGGATGGTTATGATACACAAAGGACGCTAGTTTGCTAACATCATCAGCACTCATGCGGCTGGCGTGGTGTGTAGAAAGCCCCAACTGTTGCTCTAGATGCTTTTCGTCTAGTTTTCTTTCCTTCAAGTGTTTGAAAAAGGCTCTTGCTACATCATCCCGTTCATTGGGTTTAATTTGTGCGATCGCCTGTTGTAATTCTGGCTCCATTTGGCTGGTTGGAATGTGATCGGGATGTAAAGATCGACCAAATAAGTGACGACGTTGATCTGGTGTTGTCCGTTGAGCGAAATCATCAAAATTTTGATATTCCGCCGTTGATTCGGCTGTAGTATCATCCAGAGATTCAACATCACCTTTAGCCAAATCTTTCATTATTTGACGTTTATAATCTTCGCTGGTTGCCACTTTAATAATCTCCTTTTTTATCAAACTCTTTGGATGGCTAGTATTTGCAAGCCCTAATTCCAAATTCATCAAACTCTATTCAAGTTTCCATTGCAAATACAGCAATTAGGTATACTTAACTTGATTAGTTTGAGTGTCATATTCAGTAGTCAAAATCAATTGCTTATCAGGTGCGTAAATCAAAACCTTCAAGTCTTGTTTGGGGAAGTTTTTATGAAAACCTTGAACTAAAGATTTTGCTAATGGTCGCACTTCGTTTGGACGAACTTTAGGGGAAATCACAACACCCAGTTTGTTGTTATCACGAACAAAAGCGTCCTGAACTAATCCTTGAGATGCTTGCACAACCCAATTACCAAAGGTTTGTCCTCCTGGGGTATTGCCTCGCTCTAACTCTGCATAAGTTACATCTCGACCAATTGCTGAGGGAGTAGTTGAGCGGTCAACTTGTGACATTGTACTTGTACCACCACAGGCGGTAGTTATCATCAGTACTCCGATTAAAAGGAAAGTCGCCAATATTTTGCGACTTTGCTGAAGCAGAATCATTTTTTTACCTCCTGAAAAAACACTTTAAACAACAGATAGAATAGGTTTATATTCAAACTAATTGCTTGCATTTATAAACTTGGAATCTATAGAGGTTATTCCTCTAATTTTTAATACATTTCTTTTGGAATGCAGAGACGTAATAAATTACGTCTCTACAAGAAATTCTGCCAATCAAGGTATTTCTTTAACTTTCTACGCTTGCTAAGAGGAGAAGAAAAAGATATAGCATTGAATCTTCAATCCTTCATGCTTTTTTGCAAAAATGAAATCCACCCCATTTCTATTCCTATTTCTGCAAAAAATTTGAATGATGAATTATTTATTAGTCAACATTTTTCTTGACATTATCTTTCACATCTTCAATGCCGTGACGTACTTCGCTCTCAGCTTGCTTTGCTTTACCTTCCGCTTTATCTTCTGGATCTCCAGTAACATTTCCTAAAGCTTCTTGGGCTTTACCTTCAACATTTTTAGCAGCTGCTTTTGCGCGATCTTCTATGCTCATTTTGTACTCCTGATTTAATCAAAGATTTATTTCAAAGTTTGTTTACAGCTTTGAAATCTTTTGTTATTACTTTTACACACTAGCTTAAAGTTTTTGCTAAAGCCTTCCACCACAAGGCAGATTCAATAATTCGTAATTCGTAATTCGTAATTCGTAATTAACAAAGCTAGTTGTAGTAAGCGTTGTGGCTGTTAGTTGAATATAAAATAAACTAAGGACAGCTTAGTTATCTATGCTAAAAGACATAGAACAAGTGCAAATAAGTAACTACGCAAAATTAATTACAGTCATTGCGAGCGAAGCGAACGCGAGTGCGTCTCTAAGAGTTGCAATCCCAGCCCTTGTGATTGCTTCATTTCGCAACTCTTAGAGACGCTACCGCGAACGCTACATTCGCAATGACATTGTGTAATTAATTATGTTTACCTACTTATGGTAATCTCTACTTTTGACTGTTTAAATAAAAAACCCAGCTTCCTATAGAAACTGGGTTAATAAAGTTATGGGGATATTTTATTTGTCTAATCTAGAAAACCCATCAGACTTTCAGAATTGTCAATCTCATTTGATGCTATTGGACGATTACCGAAGGTGGAATAGCTTTCATCAATTACCAATAAACTTGAGCCAATTGGACGAACCCCAGAGAGGTTGATACTTTCAACCACTTGGAATGTATTAGCACCAATTGGACGAATGCCCATTGAGTTATAGGTTTCAACTACTTCCAAGCTACTGGTGCTAACGGGACGCACCCCAGCAATTGAGAGGTGTTCAGCAACTTCTAAGTCGCTAGCGCCTATAGGACGAATTCCAGAAATGGCGAGTGTTCCAGAAGCTCCCACTGGCAGTTCATTAACTTCCTCGACTTTATCAGCATTCAAGCTCTGGTCTTGTTGATTTTCAACTTCCTCTGTAGCTTCCCCTGGAGACTTGGCATACTTTTGCCGAGAACTGGTTGCTTTGCCAGCGTTGCTAATAGTCATAAACGAAAACCTCTGGATTGTTAATTGAATTTTACAATAATTAAGGAAAGATGAAATTTTTTCCCATATACTTTAGAGTTTAACCTTAAAAAACCTCATATAGATATAAGAATCTTTAAAACTGATACATAAGTAAATTTAAATTAATAAATTTTGTAAAGAACTATTACTATTTATTTGGTCTAATAAGCCAGCTAGAATGGATACAGGGCGGAATCGTCACCATGAGATAGGGTATTTACAGCAAAACTGTATGACAGAATTTTGTCTTCAAGCTCCCTTTAGTCCTACAGGCGATCAACCACAAGCGATCGCACAACTTACTGCTAGTATCCAAGCGGGTAATCGTTACCAAACTTTACTCGGAGCCACTGGAACTGGTAAGACATTTTCGGTAGCAGCAGTTATTGAGAAAATTGGCAAGCCTACTTTAGTTCTGGCGCATAATAAAACCCTTGCTGCCCAGCTTTGTAACGAGTTGCGAGATTTCTTTCCCAACAACGCAGTGGAGTATTTTGTCAGCTACTACGATTATTATCAGCCAGAAGCGTATATTCCCGTTACCGATACTTATATTGAAAAAACGGCAGCGATTAATGATGAAATAGATATGTTGCGGCATTCAGCGACGCGATCGCTTTTTGAACGCCGTGATGTCATTGTCGTTGCTTCCATCAGTTGCATCTATGGTTTAGGAATGCCAGCAGAATATCTGAAAGCTGCCATCCCCCTTCAGATAGGTATGGAAGTAAATCAACGCCAAATTTTACGGGATTTGGCCAACGTTCAATATAGCCGCAACGACATAGAAATGGGTCGGGGAAAATTTCGCGTCCGTGGTGATGTCTTAGAAATTGGCCCAGCTTATGAAGACCGAATTATTCGTGTGGAATTTTTTGGTGATGAAATTGACGCGATTCGCTACATTGATCCGGTGACAGGTGAAATTCTCAAAAGTTTGGAAGCGGTGAATGTTTACCCTGCACGTCACTTTGTCACCCCAGAAGAACGGTTAGAAGTAGCTTGTAATGACATCGCAGCAGAATTAAAACAGCAAAAACTAGACTTAGAACAAGCTGGGAAACTATTAGAAGCGCAACGCATAGATCAACGTACACGCTATGACCTAGAAATGCTGCGAGAGGTAGGTTACTGCAACGGCGTCGAGAACTATTCCCGTCACTTAGCAGGAAGACAAGCTGGAGAATCACCAGAATGTTTAATTGATTATTTTCCCAAAGATTGGCTACTAGTTATAGATGAATCTCACGTTACAGTGCCACAAATTCGCGGCATGTATAACGGTGACCAAGCTAGAAAAAAAGTTTTAATTGAACATGGATTTCGGCTTCCTAGCGCTGCTGATAACCGTCCTTTGAAAGCCGAGGAATTCTGGGAAAAGGTAAATAAGTGTGTTTTTGTGTCAGCAACTCCCGGAAATTGGGAATTAGAAGTTTCTGAAGATCACGTAGTTGAGCAAGTGATTCGACCAACTGGGGTGGTTGATCCAGAAATTTCTGTGCGTCCCACAGAAGGACAAATTGATGATTTGTTGGGAGAAATTAAAGATAGAGCCGATCGCCATGAACGAGTGTTGATTACCACATTAACCAAGCGCATGGCGGAAGATTTAACAGAATATTTGCAAGACCACGGTATAAGGGTACGGTATTTACATTCCGAGATTACTTCTATTGAGCGCATTGAAATTTTACAGAACTTGCGCGAGGGGAAATTTGATGTATTAGTTGGTGTGAACTTGCTGCGGGAAGGTTTGGATTTACCTGAAGTTTCCTTAGTAGCAATTATGGATGCAGATAAAGAAGGTTTTTTGCGAACCGAGCGCTCCTTAATTCAAACTATTGGTAGAGCCGCGCGTCATGTCCAGGGACAGGCGATTTTGTATGCCGATAATATGACAGGTAGTATGATTAAAGCTATTGATGAAACAGATAGACGGCGTGGTATTCAGACAGCACATAATCGACTGCATGGGATTACACCACAACCAATTGTCAAAAAATCAAGTAATGCAATTTTGGCTTTTTTGGATGTATCTCGGCGCTTGAATGCAACTGATTTGAAAGTTGTAGATGAACATATAGATGAATTGCCATTAGAACAAATTCCAGGGTTGATTACTCTGTTAGAAGCACAGATGAAAGAAGCGGCGAAGAAACTGGAATTTGAAGAGGCGGCAAAATTGCGCGATCGCATTAAACATCTGCGAGATAAAATGCTAGGACGTTAACGTGAATCTAAGCTTATTAAGTCAACATTTGGGTGACAAAGCGCTCAACTTACCACCAAGAAGCGATAATGGATAAGATGCCATTTACGTTTTAAGAGTGTGGTAGCCATGACTGACTTACTTGAGCGTGCGATCGCCCAACTGAAAACTCTACCTGTTGCTGAACAGGATGCGATCGCTGCTCGTCTTCTTGCCGAGATAGAGGATGAGCAAAGATGGAAAGCTCAGTTTGAATCTACAACAGATGCTCAGTGGGATCGGCTAGCTGATATGGTACGGCAAGAAATTGCTGCTGGCGATATCACTCCTATAGCTGACGTTTTTCCCTCTGAGCAACTTGACGATTACTCAAAACCAGATGCTCTTGCTATAATGCTTTCAGAATTCTAACTTTTAGTAGATCCCTATGACCTCCCAGCAACTTGAAGAACGCTCTCAACAACTCGAAGCGCGAGTTGCAACTTTGGAGACAGAACTGGCACAAATGAAACAGATGCTCTATGGGTTTGTCCAGAAAAAATCTTTTTGGTGGTTAGAAGTCGCAGGTAGCTTTGAAAACGATCCTACTTTTGAGGAAGCAGTTCGCTTTGGACAAGAATGGCGGAAATCTGCTGAGTAGGGTTGCTAACACTGCAAAATGTATATTCTTGACACCGACCATCTCACTTTCATCCAACGCAATGGACAAGAGGGAAAGCGAATCCTGACAAGGCTGGCAGCCGTTGAAGAGGTTGAAATTGCAGTGACTGTAATTACCTACGAAGAACAAGTTAGAGGTCGGCTCAGTGTTCTATCTAGGGCGAAAAATCCAGATGAGCAAATTTTAGCGTATCAAGGGCTACAGCAACTCGCAACAGATTATCGTTCGATTGTGATTGTTCCGTTTACCCGTAGAGCCGCTCTAGAACATCAACGTTTGCGAAAAGCCTATCCTCGTTTAGGAAACATGGATCTGAAAATTGCCGCGATTTCTCTAACTAACAATGCAATCTTACTTACCCGTAATTTGTCAGATTTTGGACAAATCATAGAATTACGAACAGAAGACTGGTCAACAACATAGAGTAAAGGCGACAGCGTAACCCCTTCTCTCAATGAATATTTTAGTTTGATATATGGAAAGTTTCCGCATAATAAATAGTTAATGATAAGCTTCGGCGATCGCATTAAACATCTGCGAGATAAAATGCTAGGACGTTAACCTAAAATCTTATGCTTTCTAGCATATAAAAATTATTACGTCAAGAGATAGTTTACAAGATATTATAAAGCTAGATTCTAGGAGGGAATGGACATGACTCTAGGAGCAAATAAGAAGTCATCCATTATTCGTACAGAGCGAGGACTGGCGATCGCAGGCACACGCATCACCCTCTACGACGTGATGGACTATGTGAAGGCTCAATATCCGTCTAAGTTTATCCAAGGATTATTTGATCTAACAGAGGAACAAATTAACGTTGCTCTGGCTTACATTGAGATAAATCGTGCAGAGGTGGAAGCGGAGTATCAGCAAATTCTCAAAGAAGCCGAAGAACTCCAGCAATACTACCAAGAGCAAAATTGTGAGCTAGTTGCCCGAATTGCAGCACAACCGCCGAAACCTGGAACTGAAGCCGCGTGGGAAAAACTTCGGACAGCTAAGGCAAAGCGCGAGTCTAAGATATGATTTTTTTGATTGATCACAATCTCAAAGGTCATGCCCTAATTTTCTTTGGTGCGATCGCCAGTCAAGGTTGGCTCGATATCGTTCCGATTCGGTTTATCACATTTGCAGAAATGGATTTATCAATCGACAGTGATGACAGGGTTGTTTGGCGATTAGCTCAGGAAAATCAGATGATTTTGCTTACAGCTAATCGCAGCATGAAAGGGAAAGATTCGCTCGAACAAGTCATACGTGAAGAAAATACCTTAGCATCGTTACCCGTAATTACGATTGGCAATGCCGACCGACTGCTAAACGACTCTGAATATCGAGGTCGGTGTGTTGAAAGTCTGATTGAAATTGTGCTTAATATTGATAGTTATCGAGGTGCAAGGCGAATCTTCATCCCGTAATGTGGTTAACTATTCGTTCATTGCGATCGCATTAAACATCTGCGAGATAAAATGTTGGGACATTAACCTAAATCTTATGCTCACCAATATTCGCCTAATTAGTGTTCAAGAATATCACAAAATGGCGGAAACGGGAATTTTTCATCCTGAAGAACGCTTAGAATTAATCGCGGGACAAATTATCAGAATGTCAGCAAAAGGTACTGCTCACGAATCAGCAATTACCCGCACAGAAAGGTTATTACGTCAACGTTTGGGTGACAAAGTTTTATTAAGAATCCAGTCACCAGTGCAACTTGATGATTACTCGGAACCAGAACCAGATATTTCAGTGGTAAAGCTGAATCCATTAGATTATGAGGATCACCATCCCAATGCTTCCGAAGTATTTTTACTGATTGAAATAGCTGATTCCAGCCTCAAATATGATCGAGAAGTAAAAGCGATCGCTTATGCGAAGTCAGGTATTATTGAGTACTGGATTTTAGATGTTAATGGACGCAAGTTGTATATGTATCGTCTCCCTAGTCCAGACGGATATCACAGTGAGAGCATACTTGCAGAGGATGTGACAATTTCACCTTTAGCTTTTGGTGATTGTGCGATCGCTATTCGGGAATTGTTGCGAAAAATCTAGGAGGCGATCAAATTAAGCATTAGGGCAACCAGTGAGAGATATTGACTTTACCTTTTCCTTCTTTCCCAAATGGTGCGCCTCGACCTGACCATCTTCCTCCACCTCATCAGCATCGATGGTTGCCTAATCCTAGCGAAATATCCTTTACTCACCTGCATTCTGAAGAACAGTAGCATACAACTGATTACTTACCCGAAAGTCTGCTTGCTCCATCAACTGATCCATTAAAGGCTTAATGGCAGGGATAAAACCCTTCTGTTTAGCTTGCAATAAAACACCTAATAGTCCAGTCACCTTAAGTCCGTAGTTTGTTGCTAAAGCTCTGCCACGACGCTCATCCATCAAGAGTAAATCTGCTTTTAGTTCCAGTGCCAAAATAATTGCTTCAGCTTCACCCAAATCAATATTATCTTGATTTGTTTGAATGTCTGTGACTTTTTGAGCATCAGCAACTGTCTGAGTTTGAATCCAGGATAAGGTCTGTACTTCGACTGCACCAGGAACAACCTTTCCTGCAACCACCATTTCTTTATAAACCGCTAGAGGAATAACGATGCTTCCATAGAGTTCCTGCAACAAGTCTAGCTGATCAATGGCTGCGAGATTTGTGATGGGGGAAGTATCACTGACAACAATCACAGCAAGCCCATTGATTGCAAGGTTTTAACATCTGCTTGCAAATCTTCGACATCGTAGTTGATGCAAAGTCCCCGTTTTGCCAATTCGTGTTGAAACTCAATCACTGTCAGCCCAGTCCAAGCACGGGCTTTGCCACTACTAATTTTTTCCTGTTTGTACAACATGATGGCGATTTCGAGCTTTAATTCATCCTCAGTCATCTTGGTTGATTGGAGGATGTCATCAGGAATTACAACGCTCATTGGATTCTGCCGGAGAAAATTGAGTTATCCTGATTTAAAGATAAACGATTCTGCATGGTAGCGACGGCAGTTTAACTCAATTCCGTGGGTTGAAGTCCCCCGGTTCAAAAATCACGCAAGTTTTGTGTTGGGGTTAAATCCCCATTACAAAACAAAATTTACGAAAGCGTTGCGTTAGCGAGTCCGCGAGCGTCATTACGAATTACGAATTATTCAATTGGGTAAACATAGGCGTTTTTATACCATGAGAAAACGCCCCAGGTTGGCTCTGGAGCGGCTTTGCAGGATTTGTTGTGACTCAGCAGTATATTAAAAAGTGATGCAGAGCTTTATCTATAGGAAGTTCAGTACGCCTTTTTGTTGAATCGCGGTTCTGCCCAATCCGCTTAATTTGCATTTTGGTCATTTTTTCCGGAATGAATGTCCTGTTTTACCTTTCTACTCGCTGTAGATGTGATTAGAAACGCAAGGATTATTGGGGAGAATTCTTTGAGCATCGAAAACGACGGTCGCGGCAGTGGCAGGTAGTATTATGGCTTTTGTATTAGTTATAGACAGCTTAGGCGCAGCCCACCGTAGGCATCGCTATCGCCTGGTGAAGGCCCCATATTAAGCTGGTGTTATGTTGAATGGGGCAAGAGTGATTAAAAAGGGTTAATGTCTTTTACCTGCTCCCAGATATAGCTCACCCACTTTCGGATCATTCAACAATTCTTCACCAGGGCCTGAGATAGCATCGCGTCCTGACTCGAGTACATAGCCGCGATTAGCCATCTCTAAAGCCTTACGGGCATTTTGTTCCACTAATACGATCGCAGTACCCGCCTGATTAATTTGTTTAATCTGCTCAAACACTTGTGTCACCAAAATTGGGGACAAAGCAGCAGATGGTTCATCTAAAATAAGCAAACTAGGTTCCAACATCAAAGCTTTCCCCATCGCTAGCATCTGGCGTTCTCCTCCAGAGAGAGTACCAGCGCGTTGACGACGGCGATCGCTTAATCTGGGGAACATAGTAAATATTTTATCTTTAATTGGTTTCAGGGGAACGTTAAGCACAAAAGCACCCATCTCCAAGTTCTCTTCAACACTCAGGGAGGGGAAAACATTGGCGATTTGCGGTACGTAGCACATTCCTCGTTGGACTATTTCATTGGACTTTAGCCCCACTATATTTTCACCTTTGAAAGTAATTGCGCCTGTGTGGGGAATCAAAAGCCCAAAAATTGCTTTTGCTAAAGTAGATTTACCAGCGCCATTGGGGCCAATCACAGTTACCAATTCCCCTGGTGCAACCCGGAAATTCACACCTTGCAGGATATCTACATCTTTGATGTATCCAGCGTGGACATTTTGGACATCTAGTAAATAGTCATTTGTCATTTGTCATTTATCATTTGTCATTGGTCAACAGTCAAGTTAAAAATAGCTATTGACTGTTGACTATGGACTATTAAGGAGTTTTTTGCAACTCCGGTCGTTCTTCTGCAAGAATTGCCCCTTCTACGGGGCAAACTTGGAGACATATACCACAGTCGATGCAAGTAGCAAAGTCAATCCAGTACCAATCAGTTCCCTTGGCATTCTTGCCTGGGCCATCATGAATACAAGCTACTGGACAGGCATCTACGCAGTCAGCGACGCCTTCACAGACTTCTGTAACAATTGTGTGCGGCATGTTCTCGATTCCCTCTTTTCTGTATCGGCTATTTCTAGCCTAGCAGGGGAGTGGGGAGTGGGGCATGGGGCATTGGGCATTGGGCATGGGGAATTGCGAGTGTGGTCGGAGTGGGAGGAGTGGGAGGGTTGTTGCTTTTTTATAATCTCCCCGCACTCCCCACACTCCCCATTATTGAGCACATTGCAACAGTTGTGCTTGAGGATAGTCTTTTCGTAGTTGCAACTGCCGTTGTCGCTGCGGGCGTCCGTAAGTCGATAACTGTTGTAATACTTGAGGCTCAGGTGGAGTTGACAACTGCTCCTCTCCTAGACTGCTGAACAAGACGACAGATTGTAATTGCAAACGACGTTGCTGGTGCTGCTGATAAAGTTGAGTGTAAGTCTGAACAACCTGCTGCCACTCTGTCGCTGGACAATAGCTGCGATCGATCAGTACTGTGATTGCCGGAATTGCAAAGAACCAACTGATCAGCACTCCGGTGATTAAAAACACTAACCAACTGAGTCCTAAAGTTTTGAGGAGTTGCGTGTTGAGGTTCATTGTTGTGATTTTTCTAAAATTACTGGATCAGAGATTAGTCTGGAACAAGTCTTTGAGCAGAACTTGTATTTTTTCGGGTGTGCCTTGGTAAACACTGCCTTCTCGAATCGCAGCGATCGCTTCTAATTCCTGCTGATTCACTTTACCGTAGGCAATGGGATATACTCTCACACGGCTGTGCTTAATCACATCCTTAATTTGTCCAAAATCAAGTCCGTTGGTTCGTTCTCCATCGGTGAGCAGTAGTAGATAAAATCGACCCTTGGGATCAGTTTTTTGTTTTTCCATCAAATCTGCCAAACCAACGGCGAGTCCATCATAGAGAGCAGTTTCACCATCAGGTCGAAGTTGGTCAATGGCTGCAAATAATCGCTTTTGTTCTAATTCGTTGAAGGGAGCGAGGGTGATCCGGCGAGTGGGGCGATCGCTAAAGGTGACTAACCCAATCTGATTACCTCGGTTAATTTGTTGGCTGGCAAATCGTAACGCTTTCTGAACCGCTTGCAGACGGTTGTTTTGCTCCATTGAACCGCTAGTATCCACAATCAGTTCCATGTACACAGTATGTCCACCATCTTTACGCTGTTTCCAAAATGACTGAGCGGCTTTGAGTACTTCACCAGATGGTAGGGGTGGAAATTGACTTCGCTGGAGATATTCTGTTTTTTCATAGCCCTGTTGTTGAGCCAATTGTTGCATTGGTGTAGAGGTAGCAAAGGCAGCAAATTTTTCCAGGGCTTCTCGCTCAGATGCCGTATTCCAATCAAATCCAACTAATGGCGAATTTTCAGGAACACCGAAGGGAATGTAAGCAAGCTGTGCAAATTCCGGCTGTTTCTTCAGATTGACATAGCTTTGGTAGGCCATGACAATTGCCTGAAACTTTTGGGGATCGCGAATCCAAATTTGCTTTAAGTCCAGGTATGTGGGCGTCGTCAGGGCGATTTGTTTCTGGAAGGTGCTAAAAACTGAATTGACTTGAGAAGACTCTAGTTCAGCAATAGTTAATGGTTTGCCATCTTGAGCATGACCTGCTGAACGCCAAAGCAGTGTATGCAGAAAATTCAACGCCGATGAGCCGATATAAGGATTGGAATAACCAATTTGGATTTTGTCTGCAAGAATGGCATCCATCAAGCGATCAAACGTCACCCCTCCACCTTTAGCCAGTTGTTGATACACCTGGGGTTGGATTGCAAAGATGGCTTGGTTTGAGACTAATGCAGGTGCGATCGCTTGTAGTGGCAATCCTTCAGCTTTCAGTAACTCCAACCACAAAGCCGTTGCTGGTGTGTAGCCTGCCGGTTTTCCTTTCCTGGCAGCTAAAATCTGTGCGCCCAATCCAGAAGGAATATTCCGAATCCCCACTTGAATGACTTCTCCAAACTTGAGCCTTTGTCGTTGCTGATTAAATTTTTCCACAACATCAATTAACCAACGTTCATCCTGTCGTTCTCCATTCGCTTTTTCAGCCGAGCTGTAGATTTCGACATACACGATATTCGGATCGTTGCTTGGCTTTGCACCGTACAGAGGAAAGGAGTTTGGATCGGGGACAGAATCAGCTAGTG
The DNA here is from genome assembly GCF_020829495.1 of Nostoc favosum CHAB5714. Lineage (GTDB taxonomy): Bacteria > Cyanobacteriota > Cyanobacteriia > Cyanobacteriales > Nostocaceae > Nostoc > Nostoc favosum. Next base: position 70,473 of record NZ_JAIVFQ010000010.1, read on the forward strand.
GAGGAATCACCACATTATAGGCGGCGGTGTCAGATACAAGCTGTGAATCCAATTCAATACTGGGTAAAAGATGTTGGCTTAGATAGCGATCGGCACTTTCAAATGAATTGATTGATGATGGTGTTGTACAAATCGACAAAAATGTCAGGCATAGTCCGATCGCTAGGCAAAATTTGAAAGGCAAATTTTTCATAGTTTTTAATTTCCTAAAATTCCTCTTTCGTTTTCCGCAATCAGTGTTTGCAGCCGGATCGAGATGACAGCAGGAGCGCTAAGTGAACGCCGCTCCAGACTTTCCAATGCAATTTGGTCGTGCAATTCCTGAAGCTGGTCATGGGTTTGCTGAAGTCGAGTTAGGCTGCTTTCTAACTGTTGTTGCGCCAGCTCTCGATAACGTGGTGTTTGCACTTGTTGAATAACCTGCAATGCTTGCACCAGTTGGTCAACCAAATCTAGAACAGTGTGCAATGTTTCGAGCAAGTCTGGAGTGAAAGTTGATTCCTGTTGGGCAATTTGTGTCGCAATCTGCCCAATGGCTTGAGCCTGTAGCTGAACCGATCGCCATAGAGATTGAGAAGTATCAGGAATTCGGTTATTAAAGTAGCTGATATGACTTAAAAAAACATCTTTTTCCAGTAAATTCGCTGAAGTTGCTGAAGAGCTTATTTTTTGGCCTTCGAGTTGCACGTACCAAGAAGCGATCGCCAATACAACAATCACTGCGCCGCTAAATAGAACAATTAAACGTATTCCTAGCCACAAAACAAAGCTAATATAACCAATTAATAGACCAGCCACTAAGAATTGAGTGTGAGACAGTTGAAAAGGATTGCCCCTGGGTTGAGTCATCATTCTAGAAATTAATTTTGTTAGCGGATTGCCGATGTGCGATCGCACTTCTTTAGCTGTGATAAATTTGGCATATGCGAAAGTAATGAATTCGTTGACAGCAAAGCTTTTGCAAACGATGAAATCATTTGCAGAGTATGCAATTAACGTTTGAGAATACCGAACCGTATTGAGATATCCCGGCTGATTACTTACTAAACCCCAAGAACCCCACCCCGCCAAAGCTATGCTTTGTCTCCCCTCCCCGCTTGCGGGGAGGGGATTAAGGGGTGGGGTGCAATGACTGTGGGAATCATAACTAATTATGCGGACATGATATAAGAGAAAATCAAGGGTTTCAAATGGTGAAAAAGAGACGTAGCAGTGCTACATCTCTACAAGGGTTCTGGATAACGCATATTTTTTGCTCATGCCCGGAAATGCGATCGCAGTCAATGCGATCGCTGTGGCCCATTGCAGACTTTTAAGCAAAAATGCATTTAGAAAGCGAACAAAGTCCTGACTAGGCAAAGATGAAGTCTCTAGAGAGACTGACATTGGTAGTGTCTTGAACGTTAGCAATCAAGTCAATGCCATAGTAAATTTGTGTGTCTAGAGCAAAACCGCCACTCAAGTCTGCATTCCCAAAAGAGTATAGACTAGAGAAACCCCCGGCTAAAATGAAATCAGAAGAGGGGTTCCAGTCAGTAATGGTAGCGTAACCAAGACCTTGGTATTCAACACCGAAGGGACTGCCAATAACGAAAGTATCAGAACCAGCACCACCAACCAGAGTGTCGAATTCTACTAAGCCACCGTTTCCAGAGCCGGACAATATATCGTTACCATCTCCGCCATAAAGGATGTCATCCTGATTGCCGCCGAACAATATATCGTTGCCAGCAAAGCCAAACAATATATCGTAGCCGTCGTAATCAAACAAACCAGAGCCAACGGGGTAGCCACTGATAACGTCGTCACCGTCGGTGCCAGAGAGTACATCGCTGAACGAAGTGCCATCAATAATAGCCATTTGAGTTTCTCCTTGATTTAAATCGAGTTAAGGCAAAGGTATTTGGATAAATCTTCCATCACCTCATTGGTACGCAATCCAATACTTTTCGGTTAAGGGGGAAAGGATTTGAATTCACCTTTACCCTTTGCCCTTTAACCAATTAAGAGACTAACAGGGAGTAGTTTACGCTTATCCGAAAAGTATTGACTCAAGAGACAATGCTTTTTACCCCAATACACTTGGGTTAAGCCCAAAAAATTAAATTATGTAGTTTTCAAGCCTTTGTTGGGTTTCACTGCGTTCAAACGCCACTTTGCTCTAGTCGGGAAACCCGCCCACACAAGTGGCTCCCCAACCTACAATTATTCTTAACCCAAGCGTATTGCTTTTTACCCTACAAAGGACTATCGGAGGCTAGAGTAAAAATCGCCCGAATTTTTACGTAACTTTACAAACAAATATTTTTGTATCGGACAGGTGAAAGCTTGCTTCTTTGTAAACCAACAAGAGGTCTTTGTCTTAAGTTGTTTTAGGATGAACGCAATCAGCAATTGCGATCGCCGAAATAACAAATGCAGTCGCCGATATAACAAATGCGGTCGCCGATATAACAAATGCAGTCGCCGATATAACAAATGCAGTCGCCGATATAACAAATGCAGTCGCCGATATAACAAATGCGTACGCCGATATAACAAATGCGTACGCCGATATAACAAATGCAGTCGCCGAAATAGCAAATGCGTACGCCGATATAACAAATGCGGTCGCCGATATAACAAATGCGTACGCCGATATAACAAATGCAGTCGCCGAAATCACAATGATAAGTAAGTGGGTCAAATTACAGCAGTTTTCATGTATTTGAACCACATCTGTAGTAGGAGTAAAGCGCATTGCTCATACGTGTCAACTTAACGTGAAACCCAAGTCATAACGTGATATTGAGTTCATTCACTTACCACTACGATCCGCGTCACCCCACCCCAGTTTTGTCTAAAGCCAAAACTTCCCCTCCCGAAGAGCGGGGAGGGGATTGAGGGGTGGGGTAAAATGCCTGTGGGATAAGCGTTTGAGCTGAAGTTGACACCAATGAGCAATGCGCTTTACCCTTACCGCGTGGTTTATTGTTGATTAGGACAAGGAACGTCTTTCACCAGATCAAATCTCAATTTATCATTTACAGTAACGATCGCACGAGTGGTAAGTTCTCTGCGATCGCCCCTCTCATCAAAACTAATCGTTAAGCCTTCGATAATCGCACTAGATGCTGCTACCCCAGGTATAATTCCTGTCTGAGACAATTTCTGCTGAATATCCTGTCGAGTCACGGGTGAAGTTGATAATTTAATAGCTTGCAACACCGCTTGAACAGCCTCATATGCTAAGGCTGTCCGTCGATTTAAATCACCGCCCCAGTATTCATTGATTTGTTTCGCAAACGCTGCTGCACCACATTGCTTTTGATGCCAGTCAACGGCAAGGAATAAGCGATTTACTGTGGTATCTTTAGCCTGATTAATAACTTCTTGGAGATATAGGCTATTTGCCCCTAAAACTGGTTTTTCTCCATTATTCAATTTGATGATATTGATTGCTTTTTGAAACGCTCTAGTATCGTTAGTCTGCCCATCAGGCAATACTGCCAGAGCATCTGCATCTTTCACCTGCGGCGGAAGTTGACTAGCATCGAAGTTTGGATCAGATAAATCAAACGTAGCAATTACACCTCCCTTAAATGCTTTGAGAACCTGAACAAACTGATCAAACAAATCTTTGCTAAACGACTCTCTACTGTTGTAAAAAACAACCACTTTTGGCTGAGGCTTTTTGAGAACATCGACTAAATACTGTACCAGACTATAGGCTTCTACTCGAGTTGATGAAACAGTTCTAAAGAATACTTTATTGGGATCGCCACCGCAGTATGGATTCGATTGGAGGTTAACAACGGTGCTGGTGGGAGAAATAAGCACAAGCTCTTTCGATGAATAAACCTTCAAAGCTGCACAGGTATTGGGAGAAGTGTAGTGCCCCACCACAGCGAGAATTTTGGCATCGTTGGAGAGGATTTTTGCAACCTGCTGGGCTTGATCAGGGCTATTGCTATCGTTAGCAATAACCACTTGTAAGTTGATCTCCTGCTTGACGGCTATATCTTGTGCTTGAGCGACTCCAAATAGGATACTCAATCCGGCATCAAGATTCAATGGCGCGGTAACAGCAATGGTGTAAATTGGCAAATTCGGGTTTTGAATATGCCGAATATTCACAAAAGCATTGTTACGATAAATCAGGATTTCTGGATCTTGTAGCGCTGCTAAAGCCGGTTGACTAAGAACTTGAACCCCTTTATTTTGTTTTGCCTGATTACGCAGCTGATCAAAAATCGCCACCGCCGATTCATAGTTCCCTTGAGCAAATGCATCAATACCTTGCTTCTTTAATGAAAGATATGGTTCACTCAGTTTTACTTTACTATTAGCAATTGGCTGTTTACCATAGCTAATGAATTTCTCTATATTGTCAACAATTGGCTGTTGGCAGATTGAGGGAAAAATCTGACAGCGGTTGATCACAATTAGGGTAACTACACCGATGATTCCAGCCAAAGCAGCAAATCCAATCACTAGATAAAGACGAAGGAGGCGAGATCGCAAGCGGGACACTGGTGATGGGGGTGGCGGGGGAGTTGGGGCAGGCCAAACTAACTCTGGTTGATTCGGATTCAGGCAAACAGTGGGTAGCCAAGATGCGGCTGGAAAAATGCTTTGTATAGATTCGAGGCGATCGCGAGCCTCACGCACTGCCAGACAAAGAGGTGTACCCTGAGAAAATTCCTTCAAAAAGTACAGCAAGAATAGGCAGGCAATCCGATCCGGCACAGGTTCCCGCATCACGATCACAGCTGGCACATTCAACCCTACCAAAAAATCTGCAATCCCTAACCCATCACAGGAATTGAAGATTGCCAACTTTAAACCTCTCGTTACCGCTTTCGTTAAGCTTTGACGTAACGCATGTAACGGTAAAAAATTGCCCTGACTAATTTGGATCTGTCCACTTGTTCCCTGACTGGAACTATGTCCTGCAAAAAACAAGATATCCCAATCTTCATCAAATAACAGGCCAGACAGAGTTTCTTCACTCGGCTCTGATTGCGTAATAATTTCTGCTCCACGCTGTTTGAGGATCTCTAATGCTGCTTGATCTTGTTCTAGTTGTAAACCACCCTGAGAACTACCGAAAATGGCTAAAACTTTGACCGGTGCCTCTAAAGTGGCGACTTGAGGACGAAAGTTCGTGAACAAAGCAAACTCGCCATTGGGTAGGTTGGTAAATAAATCCCAGACATGCCAGGGTAGCCTACGCAGAAGTTCATTTTGGTTGTCATCTCGTGTCGGACATCTAATGATAATTGGCACAGATTGATCGGTTCTGACTCTGGTATTTGCCCGAATGCGATCGCGCAAACTGCTAAACGCTCTATCCTGAAACCATCTTCTACAATAGTCCTCTAGCCTTTGAGTTCTTTGTCTCCAATTTTCGAGATTGGCTACGTTCGTTACTTGTCCAGAAACCGCTTGCAGTTGACGACTGCCCTCTAGTGATATATTTTGCCACTCTTGATATAACTGCGGTATTTCAGGTGCAGCAGGAATAAGAGGCAAATCATCATGTTCTTGAATAATTTGACCATCTTCTAAAATCTGAAGCGACACAGAGAAACCGTCAACGAAGCTACCAGCACTAATTCGGAGAACGACAGCGACGTTTTGAGGGAGTTGAGGGCTAGAGGGAGGTTTAGCCATAAACAACAGGGGGAGAGCGCCTGGAGGTAAAGAATTTATTCATTAGATAAGCACGATTAAGCTTGGCTATGCAAGAGAAAGTTAAACAATAAAACTCTCGGTAAAGCTAGCATCATTGAGAACGACACGGGCACTAAAGCGATCGCCTCCGTCCGCCGTAAATTTAAACTGCATATAGTGATCTTGCTGTCGCGATTTCACTTCTTCAAAAAACGGATTTCCGGTTTCATCCAGCACGATCAGCTTTAATCCCAACGGCAGATGAGACAGTTGCCCCTGAGGATACACCCGCAGGAGAATTAACATCTTGCCATCTGACTTAGGCAAAATACCGACCATTAGTACTATAGGATGCCCGATCAGATAAATTCCTAAATCTTTGGCACTGATCACTGGACAGTCCGGATGTTGAGGATCTAGTTCCCATAAAAACTCAGCCGACTGCCAGCGAATTTCATCATTTTGAGTAGTTTGGAGCAGATTTACCAAAGCTTCCTGGGGATTTAGATGAACCGGAATGGATTGCACCAAATTAGAAGACTGTCCGCGATAGAGTTGTTCAACCCGTTGGCGAATGGGGTCGTCACCTCGTTGCAACTGTGGCTGATAAAGTTGTAAAATCTCTCCTTTGATAGTACTAAGTAACTCTTGGGGGGGTTGCCAATCAGGTTCAAATCTTCTTTTGAGCCATTGTCTAAGTTGAACCATTGGTTGTGGCGATCGCTCTAACGTCAAACGATCAAGCAATACATCGAGCGGTTGGAAATAGCTGCGTGGTACTTCCGACACTGATACGGATTCCACAAATCCTAAAATTTGCCCTTCTCGGTAGGGTTCATCGAGTTGAATCATCACGTAGCCAAGGCGTTCTGACCACACTTCTTTAGGAACTTTGCATTTGCGATCGCTCCTTTGAAGCGAACGACACTCTAAAAAGCCTTGCAAACTGGGAATATATAAGTCTGCAATGTTTTCTAACAGGCGATCGAGGGGATTCCAACTATGACTGGCTTCTAAATCAGTATCAATGCCTAACAGTTGCAAATAACGCCCAGTCACTAACACAGCCAGCGTATTCCGATAAACTTGTTGCGATCGCTCTTGGGTTGGCTGTTGTTGGGCAAACTGGTAAGCCTGCTTGCGGTCAGTCCCCGTAATCGGAATTGCGATCGGAATGAATTTTACTGGGGTATCAATCATGATTAGTGTCAAAGAAAACGTCTAGAAACTTTTCGCAATCTTATTCAGGCAATAACTGCCTGAAAATACGGAAACATCGTGTCCGACAAAATCTCCTCAGCGCCGACGGTTCGACTCCATACTCTTGGGCGATCGCATTCCAAGAAAACTCCCCTGAATCGCCCAACACCTTCAAGATATGAATCAACAAGACCTGACAGTTAACATTGGGATGACTCTGCATTCGACAATTGATGAACAGATGCGGATTATTTCGCACTAACTCTAGCCATTCTTGGATTGTTTCATGCCAACGATCAGGCTCTGGCGCAGGAGGATAAATCCACTCATTATCTTCTTCATCTGCTGGAGAATTTAACCGTCTTCTCTCTTCCTTAGCTCTTTCTCGAATGACATCCTGAATCATCCCTTTCAGCCTTTGGTTAAACCAGGTGACAAAGCTTGCCTGTGCTGGGTTATACCTGTAGCAAAGATGTTCCGTAAACCATACCCAGGTTCGTGATAGAGCTTCACTATAGACATCCGGTGATATCCCTCCACCGTGCCAAATTAACTTGGAAGACCACATCATATGAATAATCAGCTTCTTTGCCTGATTGGGGTCATCAGTTTGACATATTTGCTCAAATAGCCATTCACGAGCAGGAATATCGTTCATGATTTCCCGGATCTGTTCTTGTTGCTGTAATAGCCTGCTCCTTTCAATTGGATTATTTAAAGCAGCCTGAAGCAAGCAAATTAGAGGGGGAGCAATAATCTTATTACACATAGAGGTCATCCAGACCCCATCAGTTTAGGTTTAAATATCATGACAGTACCTAACCTCCCCTTACTTGCCTGATGGGTTATCGGAGTTAGAGACAGGGGTAATTCAAATTATTTACAAAACTTTATTTTTGAAGGCGTGAATTTTGAATTGTTAATCTTGCCCACTTATATCATGTCCGGCAAATTGCTTATGATATGTCATTGCGAACGAAGTGAAGCAATCGCAGAGTCCTTGTGATTGCTTCACTTCGTTCGCAATTGACTTGTGTTCAACCGGACATGATATTACTTAGTACAGATGCAGCATAAAATCGTGGCGAATTGAGGGTTGAAATTTAACTAGTTCCGTGGGTTTAAGTCCCCCGGTTCAATAAAAATTTTGTTTTGTGTTGGGGTTAAATCCCCATTACAAAACAAAATTTACGAAAGCGTTGCGGGGCGTTCGCGTTTAGCGTCTCTAAGAGTTGCCCATTACGAATTACGTTAGCGCAGCGTTAGCGACGCAGGAGCGTCATTACGAATTACGAATTATTTAATGAAACGTTGTACTTAGAACAGGCGACTTAATCATTATTGCTGGTGAAGAGCAGGGAAAGCAGGGGAGCAGGGGGAGATCAGGGAATGAGGGAGTGAGGGAGAAGAATTAATAACCAATGCCCAATGCCCTGTTTGGCCAATGCCCCATACTTCGACGCCGCTCAGTACAAGTGCCCCATGCCCAATGCCCACTATCGCAATGGTTCAATTTTTGGTGAGCCATCAGCTTTGATCCAAGCAATTTGGGCAATGCCGCGATCGCTTGCATATTGGCGAATAGCGTCTGCATCCCTTCCCCCCAAATCAATTTCTACGCGCACCAAATCAGTAGAATCTCTGAGTTTTTGCGCGTAGGTAAAGGCGGCAGCGTTAGCACTGGCCGTCTCTGCTACTACCAACCAGTCACTCGCTGGAGTCACTTGTGGTAATTGCTGAGTAGATAGCAGAACTTGGTATAAATCTTCGATACTTAATCCAAAACCAATTCCGGGAATGTTTTCTCCTTGGGGATGATATAGACCCAAAAGCTGGTCGTAGCGACCACCACGCCCTAAAACTCTGGCTTGGGATTCGGTATCATTGACAACTTCAAATACGATACCCGTGTAGTAGTCTATGGTCTGGATGAGGCTGAGGTCGAGGATTAAGGGAAATTTTTTCTCTGATTCCAGTAATTCTACTAGGGATTTGAGGTTATTCACTGCCTCTCGCTGTTCTTGGTCTAGATCCAAACTACTAACTTTTTGCAACACGTCTGCACTGGGGCCGCGCAAATCCAGCATGGTTCGGGCGCGATCGCGTAGTTTGTCACTTAGGGGTAAAGTATCTATGGTAATGCGGTCGAGATGAGCGATCGCACTGCGAACTTTATCCTGTAAATTATCAGGAAAGGCACTCAGGAGCGATCGGGTAATTCCCGCTTCACCTAAAATTAAATGCCATTCCCGCAACCCCAATGCTGCCAAACAATCGGCTACTAACAGTAGTACTTCCGCATTTGCCAGCAATCCGCCAGCACCTAATAATTCCACCCCAGCTTGATAAAACTCTTGCTGGCGATTGTGTCTACTTTCCCAAGTGCGGCGAAACACATTAGCGTTGTAGTACAACCGTTGCGGATAAGTTGCATTTGCCATGCGAGTGACAACGGTGCGAGCAATGGATGCTGTTAATTCTGGACGTAGCCCTAATTCATCATCTTCGCCATTTTGTTGTAGTTGAATCACCATCTGGCGCTGGATTGCTTCCCCCGCCATCAGAGTATCCATGCGTTCTAAAGTCGAGGTGATAATCCTGTGATATCCCCAACGGTGAAACACCTGCTGTAATCTATCTTCAATCCAGCGTTTTTTCTCCACATCCAAGGGCAATAAATCCCTGGCTCCTGCTGCTGGTTGATACACCATTATTTTTTCTTCCCACCAAACAAACCACCGAACAAACCACCACTACCAGATTTATCTGGTTGCTTATCTCCATTATTGGCGGATGAAGTCACCTTATGATCACTAGGTTGTTGTCCTATAGCTCTATCTATTTTAGGTTTCCATTGCAGAGCCGCTTCGTCATTGGGGTCTAATTTGAGAGCATTGTCGAAGTGGATTTTTGCCATTTTTAGCTGATTTTGCTTCAAATACACCATTGCAATTAAGCTATGGCAGTGACTATTTTTAGGTTCTAGCTTCAGGGCATCTTGCAACTCTACTTTGGCTTGGGCAAATTGGTTTTTGTCAATCAAAGATTGAGCGCGACGAACATACTGTTCTACAATCGAGTCTTCTTTTGGTGGCGCTGGTGGTGGTGGTGGATTTTTTGGTGTATTTGACTGAGGTGTACCTGATTGGACTTTGGGTTGAGCAGGTGGCGGCGGCGCTGCGGATGATTTGCTTGCACTCCGCATTAAATACACTAAATTTAACTCACTAACTTGGGCAATGACTTGCAGCACTTGCTCTAAAGAATCATATTGAGTTTCGCCGATTTTAGCGATCGCACTTTTATAGAAATGATCCATATTAGGCGTCTGGGCTAACTGTCTAGCCAAGTCGGTGTTGAGAGTCACTGAAGTAGATTCTTGTAACAGGCGCTTGCCAATTTGCGACAAAATTAAAATATATTCGGTGCGAGTGCGATCGCCACACAGTTTTTCGTAAGCTGGGTTAACCAGCTTTGATAACAATTCGTTCCCTAGCTCTTTTTGACTAGCACTTTCAGTAAAACTACTGTCCGGGTGCAAACGGCGGGCGATTTTGAGATAACGTTTCCGAATTTCTTTGACATCCGCATCCACTGGAACGCACAATACTGCGTGATAATCTATGAAATCATATTTAAATAGTCCACGATCTATTTTGAAAGACATATAGAGGTTTTGCACCAAAGCAGCAGTTAGATTCCTTTTAGTTTACCCAAAGTCAGAGGGAAAGCTCCCACCGGCTAAACCCATGCTGACAGTGGTGGAACTTGTAAAAGTTCACTACTGAGGGAGTCGTGAATATAACCATTTGTTGCGAGAATTCTACCTGACTCAATTTTTACGGGAGTACCATCGTAGGCGGTGACTTTGCCCCCAGCTTCTTGTAACAAAATTATCCCGGCGGCAATATCCCAAGGAGAAAGCCCTCTTTCCCAGTAACCATCGACACGTCCACAGGCAACATACGCCAAATCTAGCGATGCGGAACCGCTACGTCTGACTCCTTGAGTAAGATGAGTCAGGTGACTAAATTCTGCGTAGTTGTTATCAGAGGTTTCGCGGCGATCGTAAGCAAATCCTGTCACTAGTAGGCTTTTATTCAGTTCAGATGTTACCGAAACCTTAATGGGGCGACGGTTACGCGTTGCTCCCAAGCCAGCAGCAGCACGGAATAGCTCATTATGGAAAGGGTCATAAATTACACCAAGTTGCGGAACACCATTAATTAATAGTCCAATGGAAACAGCAAAAAATGGGTATTGATGAGCGTAGTTGGTTGTGCCATCTAGGGGATCTATTGCCCAAAGGTATTCATTGTCTTGATTACCTAATTTCCCTGATTCTTCAGCAAGGATAGAGTGATCGGGAAAGTGGCGGCGCAAAATTTCTAAAATCACCTCTTCTGAGGCTTTATCAGCAGCAGTGACTAAATCACCAGGGCGACCTTTTTCAATAATTGCGTCTTCTAATTTACCTAAATAACCTTGCAAAACGACACCAGCAGCTAAGGCCGCTTCAGTAGCAATATCTAGAAAAATTTGTAGATTAGTCATTAGTTATTGGTCATTAGTCATTGGTCATTAGTCATTAGTCATTAGTCATTAGTCATTCGTTTTCTTCCCCTGCCTCCCCTGCTCCCTGCTCGCTGCTCCCTGCTCCCTGCCCCCTGCTCCCCACTCCCCATTCCCCACTCCCACTCTTCAAAGATTTTGGCGGCGAAACTCGGCGGGAGTGAGGCGCATAGATTTTTCTGGGTTCCAGATTCCTTGGCCCATGAGCCTAGCCCATTGTTGGGCACGTTCTAAACGCTGGTTGTATTTGTGGTTAGGCGATCGCTCAACAAACATTGCATTCCCTTGTTTCACTAATTCCTCATTCAACAACACCTTATTTTTCCACACATAAGCTAGAGTTCGCCCGATTTTGTCTTTTGTTTCTAAATCAAACTCCAGCGTTACCGATTGTTCTGCACCACCAATTAGATTCTCTAACTGTTCTTTTGCTGCTTCCCCCCAAGGCCGCTGTCGCAAATCTGGTGCATCAATACCAACTAACCGCACTTGGGAAATTAAATTTGGTTGTTCAGCCATGCCTACCACTTCCAAACTTTGCCCACTAACTACCCGCGCTACTTTCACTTGAGCCTCATTGTTTGGTAGCTGGTTTTTACCTTGGCAACTCACCAAGAGCAATATGCAAGCCAAAATCGCTATTTTTTGCACCCAATCACCAAGACGCATAGGCATCAGAACTTTTCCTATGGCCGCTGCTGCGCGTAGGTGAGTTCCCGGTAGGGGTACGATGATTTTGATTTGTTTATTCCTCATCTAAGGGCAAACCCGCTTTAACTTTCCCCCTAGCAAAATAGCGGCCAAACTGGAGTTCATAGACTTCATCTTCGTCTTGTGTCTCCACCTCCAAGTCAGAACGGGGGTAACTTACACACAACAAGGCATAACCTTGCCGACGTAAATCTGGCGACAATCCGATCGCCTCCGGTTGGTAAATTTCTCCCGATAAAACTCTCACCGCACAAGTGGTGCAAGCCCCGTTACGGCAAGAAAATGGCAGTTCTACCCCTTGTTTTTCGCCAGAGTGCAGAATGTAGCGGTCTTCTGGGACTTGTAGGGTGTGTGTTTTGCCAGTGGCGCGATCGCTAACTCTAATTGTGTATGTACGGGACATCTGGATTTGCGTTTTGGAATTGGGACTTTCAGATTCAATCAAAAATATCTTTCTTTATCTTTGCATTTTCTGGGATTCTATAGTATGATCGTAACTTATGGCACCTGGAGAGGTGGCCGAGTGGTTTAAGGCGCAGACCTGGAAAGTCTGTTTAGGGAAACTTAACGGGGGTTCGAATCCCCCCCTCTCCGTTATCAAACCTAGTCTAAATATATAGTTTGAACCAGACTTCTACAAATAGTTAGGTTAAATAAACAGCAGGATATTGCCAAATCTATCCTTAAAACTCCTTTGAAAGTGCATTAGCGTCCCGCAGGAAAGATATCGTATAAACCAATATGGTTCAGTTAAGGTTAAAAACTAAAACTGGTGTAGGTTGGGTTGAGGAACGAAACCCAACATTCATATCTAGGACTTACGCAAAAACCCTCTCAAACTCTCATTCCTCCGTGACCTCTGCGCCGCGCCAGTTGCTTCAAGTCGGGGAACCGCAAGGGCGCACTGCTTCTCTGTGGTTCGTTTTCCGTTACCTGTGCGTAAGTCCTAATATCGTGTACCAGCATTAACGAAACCTATTAGCACCCACACGATTAAGCGGGAAGTAACATTTATTTATTTTTCACTCATAATTGAGCCATTTTGTAAAGTCGCCAAACTCCTACTTCACTATGGCGACAGCCTGATGAACGGATCGGGTAAATTAAGATAAGTAAAGAAAACGCTTTGAATTAAATGACAACTCTAAGCTTACAAGAAATTTCTACCCAGTTAGAAAGTCCGAATTTACGCGATCGCATGGTAGCCCTTGCCAATCTGCGTCATGTGTCCCCTGATGATGCAGTTCCTTTGATTAAAAAGGTACTAGATGACGAATCTTTGCAACTGCGATCGATGGCAATTTTTGCCCTTGGAATCAAGCCGACACCAGAATGTTATTCAATTTTGGTCAGAATTCTCGAAAATGACCCCGATTATGGCATACGCGCTGATGCTGCTGGTGCTTTAGGATATTTAGGCGATGCCAGAGCCTTCGAGGTGCTTTCACGGGCATTTTATGAAGATACTGATTGGCTAGTACGCTTTAGTGCAGCCGTTTCTCTTGGTAACATTAAAGATCCTCGTGCCCATCAAATACTTATTCAGGCATTGGATAGCAAAGAAGTAGTATTGCAACAAGCTGCAATCTCTGCACTGGGAGAAATTCAAGACATTGAGTCAGTGGATCAGATCCTGCGCTTCGCGCAATCAGATGATTGGTTAGTAAGGCAGCGTTTGGCAGAAGCTTTGGGTAATCTTCCTACTCCCAAGAGTATCTCAGCTTTAAAATACCTGGAAAAAGACAATCATTTCAACGTTGCTGAGGCAGCCAGGATTGGCCTCAAGAAGCTTGAGGAAATAGGCAATCAAGCTTAATATTAAAGTTTCCTGCTACCTTTTAATAATAATAAAGTGGGAATTTTAGCATTTTGATGCAGGGTAATTTTATTCATGAATATTGAAGAGTTTTTTCAGTTAAGTACTGGTAAATGGTTTTCTCATCGTACTAGTCAACATTTGGCTTTTAACCAATCTGAAGATAGCAAGTCAGACATCATCATTGAGACGCTGGCACTAGATGATCCAGAAGTGATAAAACTGTGTCAACAGTACGAAATTAATCCTAGTTCCGCCTCTTGTGCTGCCAAAATTACCTGGAACGGCACAATAGAGAAAGATAAAACAAAACACAGTGGTTCAACTGTGTTGGTTTCTGTAACTGATGCAGATAATCCAGCTGAAGGTAAGTTACTGCGGGAAGTGGTTGATGCCGATAAAATTCCAGTTGCCGGACACTATAAATTTGACAGTGATGGTGCATTAATCCTAACTATAGAGGATGAAACCATGTCGTTAGAAGAGCGTCTGTGGTTTGCTAGCCCCAATTTACGAATGCGGGTAAATATCCTCAAGAGTTTTGGTGGATTTAGTATCACTTCCTTTACTTCTGAGATTCGTATGGGTGGCTTTCCACCAGCTGCGAAGGCTTCCGAGGCGGCTAATTCAGTATCAAGTTAGTTGGATAACAAAATATTCCCCCCGGAAGTAAGGCTGATTTTTCGGGAGCATCCCAATGCAAGCAAATTTACCAAGATGATAGATTGTCATTGCGAATGAAGCGTAAAGCCTTCGGCATAGCTTCGCTTAACGCGGTAGCGTCTCGTAAGAGAAGCGGAATGTTCGCCCTTGGCGTTCCCGAAGGGTAGCAATCACAAAGTCTAGATGTTGCGATTGCTTCTCTACGAGACGCTCCGCGAACGCTTCATTTCATTACGCTCGCAATGACAAAATATGTTTTTACACATTTGGGATGCTCCCGATTTTTCACGGTATCTGGAAAACCTCACTTCTATTTCTCTCTCCTAAAAGGAGAGAAACTTTGAATTTTCCCCCTTCCCGTGTCGGGAAGGGGGTTAGGGGGTTAGGTTTTCTTTCTTCTTTTCCACATGACCCGAATTGCCAGGGAACTTGGGGACAATATTAATTGGTGGCAGATGAGTTGTGGACGAAAAGACATTTTTAAAGAGAACTATTGTTGAATATTGTTTATAATCTCAATCACAAAATACCAAGCTGTAGTTGATTCCATAGTTGGGAAAAAATTTAGATATATTTCTCTTGGCGTTGAAACTTTTTAAATTTGCAAAAAGTTAGCGATCGCCTGCGGTAGTGGCAAAATAATTACAATCAACAACGCCATTGCCAGTAATCCCCAAACGTCACGTTGGTTATCCAATTCAGTGACATCATTCAGTGCAGGCTCATCAATCAATGGCATAAATAATAAGATAATCGCCCACACCAAAAATTCTTCTCTTATTAAAGCCAGTAATAGCAACAACACGCGAGCTATTTGACCAATTACGATCGCAGTTCGTTGTCCAAACATGGCATGGACAATGTGACCTCCATCTAGCTGTCCCACAGGCATTAAATTTAAGGCTGTGACAATTAGTCCTAAAAAACCAGCTACTGCAACTGGATGCAAATCAAGGGCTGATTTTGCTGTTAACTGACTACCCAAGGCTAACTTCGAGAGTACCGCTAGTAAAATGGAATACTTGGGATTAAGGGCATCAGGATTTAAAAGTCGGGTTTTTTCAGTGATGGAAACCACGTCAGAATGAGCCAAGCCCCATATTAGTAATGGCACAGTCACCACAAAGCCTGCAATTGGCCCAGCAATACTAATGTCAAATAAAGCTTTGCGGTTGGGAATGGGACTACGCATCTGAATAAATGCACCAAAAGTTCCCAAGAAAAAAGGTATGGGAATAAAGTAAGGCAACGTCGAGCGAATCTTGTAGAATTTAGCTGTCAAATAATGCCCAAGTTCGTGAATACCCAAAATAGTCATTAACCCTAAAGCATAGGGCAATCCCTTGAATAGAACATCTGGGTTAGATAGAACTTTGAACAAAGAGCCAATTTGCCATAGAGGCGGTAGAGAAACACCAGCAATTTCCACTCCCACCAAGGTAGTAGTTACCAAAGTAGCTGCTAGCAGTAGAAGTGCTAATCCTGGACGAGTTAAGCGTTCTTGTTCGCGTCGTGGTGTATTTCTCTCTTTAGCAGCTTGAGTGTTGGGAACCAGCACAAAGAAAGGTTTGTCATTTAAACCTTCTTGAAAGATCAGCAAGAAGCGATCGCCAAATTGTGCTTCAATATTAGTTTTAATCTGCTGGTAGGCGTTGCTAGCTTTAGTTCGCAACTGACCACGGCAAATCACGGCTTGTGGTCGATACTCAATATTTTGAACGTAGTATACAGACCAAGGAAAACAATTTCGTAGTTGAGTTTCTTCCGTTGGCTCAATGGGACGCACTATTGGTTCTGCAATAGGCTGGATAGTCGGCTGTGATTCTGAGGCTTGGGGTTGGGTTTGAGCCTGTGTATCTCTTGGCGATCGACGCCCCCATTGAAACAACGTCCAGTACAACACTGTGGAGACAAATATCGACCAAAGAATCAGCGCTGGCGGCGGAGGTTGTTTCGGCCCATACATCAGTGTCCATCCACTCAACAGTAATGCTGGTGCCATTAAAACCAGCCACAACAACCATACTGGCGTCCGGGTGATCTGAGCGACGCTGTGCTGCACCATTAGATAAGTAGCTAGCCCCAGTAGGAGGATAAACAGAAACCAAAATGCCATGTTATCTTCAGTAATTTTGACAAAATGCTCCGCCAGTAGCTTCAGCACCATAGCATTAACTATAAGGCAGACCTCAAATCCCAATTTTTTTCACAATGGTTAACAGTGCTGGTTAACGCTCAAGTTTCAATTCTTTAGAATTTCCACACTGGAACCAGATTGTCCACAACTCCTCAGTTTCGGCTCTTTTATCATGTGCCCTTTACCTCAAGTGCCAAGTCATACAACTAAGCCACCACGGGCTGTCTTCCCTGACGAAGTTCCTAGCGCAGGTTCTCTGCAATCGGACTTCGCACAAGAGAGCATTTTTGCTTTTCCACCCAATCGGGACACATTAGGGGGAACCTCTTATCTTATTGTAAGAAATGAAGGCAATATCCTGATAGACTGCCCTGCTCTAGACCAAACAAATCAAGATTTTTTGCGATCGCATGGAGGCGTGCGTTGGTTATTTCTCACCCATCGAGGCGCGATTGGCAAGACTGCTGAATTTCAGCAAATCTTTAGCTGCGAGGTGCTGATTCAAGAGCAAGAAGCTTATTTGTTACCAGGCTTAACCTTAACTACCTTTAGGCAGGAATTTACGCTTGATGGCGTAGCCCAAGTGATTTGGACACCAGGTCATTCTCCCGGCTCATCTTGCTTATACTACAGTGAACTTGGAGGTATATTGTTTTCTGGTCGTCATTTACTCCCTAACCAGCACGGTGAAACAGTACCATTACGGACAGCTAAAACCTTTCACTGGCCCAGGCAAATTCAGAGCCTTCGATTCTTGTTAGAAAATTTTACACCAGAAACTCTCCGCTACATTTGTCCCGGTGCTAATACAGGCTTTCTCAGAGGCAAGCGATTTATGGATCAGGCTTATCAACGCCTCGCCTCTCTGGATTTATCAGCTTTGCTGCGGATACAGCCTTTTTAGAGGCGGTTCTTGCTGGGGGCAGGGGGAGCAGGGGAAGCAGAGGGAGTAGAGGGAGCAGGGGAGAATAATAACTCCTAACTCCTAACTCTAACTAATGACTAATCCCCAATCTCCAATGCAAGTTTTGTAACGTTTGTTAAGCAAGATATTGTCCTGGGAATTCTAACTTTAGTACATAGGAATTCCCGTAAAAATTTATGAGCGCAAAAGCTGATGGAACTTTAAGGATCGCTGCCTATCAAATCATAGAGCAACTTTATTCAGGTTCTCGTGCCCGTCAAATTATTGTAGGAAAACATGGCGGAGCAATCGCGGTAAATTCCCAATTTGGCAAAGGAACTAAATTTGTCATTCAGCTACCGTTGTAGTCCCTTGTTAAAAAAAACGGGCGATCTGACAGCAGAAACCAGGTAGTAGAGGGGATGTAAGTTCATCCTCCGATCGCAACGTTCCTACCAACCTGAGTTGTCCCGCATCCCGCCGATAGACTTCTATCTGCTGGAGTCGCCAGTTGACAATCCAATATTCCAGGACACCCTTGAGAGAATATAACCGCAGTTTCACTTCGCGATCGCGGCGCTCATTTTGGCTACCCAAAGAAAGGACTTCTACAACTAAATCCGGTGCAGCAGTAAGATGTCCAGATTCATCAACAATTCCAGCTAGGCGTTCTTGCTTGACCCATACCACATCAGGAATCACGTCATCTACATCAGAGAACACCACACCCGGTGCAAAAAAAGGCTTACCCAGGTTGGTTTCTTCCGACCAAAAGAATAATCGTGCATAAATACGACCCCCAGAGTCTTGATGACCTAGATGTGGAGCGCGAGTCACAAACAATTCTCCATCAACGATTTCGTAATGCTTCCATTCGCTGTCAGGAAATAGTTCTAAATCAGCACTACTCCAACGAATCTGATTTGAGGTGGTCTGAGTCATGTTGCTTTGCTCCGAATTCAAAATTTAAAATTAACAATCCCCACACTTCAACAAGACTTCGACGTGAGCACTCAGTGAAACGCTCAGTAACCATAAATAAATGGTGTTGTTAGTCAATTGATACAAGATATTGCACCTTAATGTCATTCTTTAATTATTAATTATGAATTGGTAATTATTCGGTCATTCCCAGTCATAGACTGGGAACAAGGCGAACTCCTAACTCCTGTAGAGACGCGATTAATCGCGTCTCTACACCTTCCCCGCCACAACCGAGTTTTTCTTCAAAAGTTCCACTGCTGCTTGATATTGCAGATCCGCTTCCGTGCCAATCTGGTCACGGTTAATTGGATCTTGGGAAATCACTTTATCTGGCTTAATACCTAGTTTATTGATATCCCGGTGTTGAGGAGTTTCATACTTAGCAATTGTAACTGCCAAGCCCGAACCATCTGATAATTCAAATAAAGATTGAATTAGTCCCTTACCAAAGGTGGTTTCGCCTACCAACTGGGCACGACCATTATCTTGGAGTGCGCCGGCGAGAATTTCACTAGCACTGGCAGTTCCTTGATTCACCAAAATCACCAGAGGATCGGTCGTCAGGGGTGGCCCAAAGGCTTCAAAACTACCTTGAATACCTTGTCGGTTCACAGTGTAGACGATAGTACCAGAGTCTAACCACAGACGGGCGATTTCAATTCCTGATTGTAATAACCCCCCAGGATTATTTCGTAAATCTAGAATGTAGGCATCAGCGCCTTTTTTTTCTAGACTAGAAATAGCGTGTGCCAATTCCGTTGAGGCGTTGGCATTGAATTGAGTAAGGCGAAGGTAGCCAATGGGCGTACCCTCAGTGGAAACACGCAAATCTGAAACCACAGGGTTAAGAGCAATGCGATCGCGTGTCAGTCTAATTTCTGTTTCTGTCTCTCCGTCCCGTTCGATCAGGAGAGTAACAAGGCTGCCGCTCGGCCCGCGCATTTTAGTTGCAGCTTCATCTAAGGTAAGATTTTCTGTGGAAACGCCTTCAATTTTGAGAATGCGATCGCGTGGTCTAATTCCCGCTTTATCTGCTGGTGAACCTGCTATGGGAGCAACTACTTCCAACTTCCCAGTCTCAGGATTTAGGGCAATTTGCAATCCTACCCCAGTAAGTTCGCCAGAAGTATTGACCTGTAAGCTGCGGTACTGTTCCGGATCTAAAAAGCGCGTAAAAGGATCGTCGAGGCTCTTGAGCATCTTCCCAATTGCCGCATAACTGGCATTTGAGTCTGTCAGTGGCTTCTCCAGAACCTTTTGCCGGACTGCTGCCCAGTTTTGATGATTAAACGTCTCATCTAGATAAGTGCGATTAACAATTCGCCAAACTTCCGAAACCAGCTTTTGTTCCGTCGTCAAAGCCATCGCCGGCTGCGTGAGCGTACCCAACGCCAACCAAAACGCCATTAACAATGAAAATCCAACCCGAAAGACTTGTTTGTTCATGAACCCCATTCTCAATTCCACCTCAACCCAAATTGCCTAGAAATGCCCACTTGCTCTGTTGTTGATGAAATCTATCTCTCGATTATGTTACTTTTTTTATAGAAGTGGTGCATTTCTCTCATCAAGTTGTTCAGTCAACTGATGCGTTGTATGCACTCATCAAAGGATAAAATCTACTTTGTGTCCACCATTTTCTGTGCAGGGGCGTAAAGAGATCGCAATATATTCCTTCTTTACAGAGTGTAAAGTTTCTGAAGACTCTTAGCACCCTGAAAGCTGACAAGCAAACAAAACTCGCCTTTACTAAAATCCCAAAATTGCTAATTGGGAGAGAAGTCACAAGCGGCGGCTTATGAGAAGTCCGTAGACAATTCTGCTGCTACCCTAGCCTGTGGCAACCCTTTTGTCGAAAGGGAAAACCTAAAGGTAAACCCGCAGGATGCCGAGGCTTGAGAACATCAGAATTTTGGTCGCCGATTTAGAACTTCGGAATTTATCAACCGCAACCGACTTTTAGGAACTTGAGATTGTATGGCCAACGTTTCCGACTGGTTTGAGGAACGCCTGGAGATTCAGGCACTCGCCGAAGACGTTACTAGTAAGTACGTCCCTCCCCACGTCAACATCTTCTACTGTTTGGGTGGAATTACCCTGGTTTGTTTTCTCATCCAGTTTGCCACTGGATTTGCGATGACGTTCTACTACAGACCAACAGTTACTGAAGCTTTCTCCTCTGTGGAGTACATCATGAATGAAGTAAGCTTCGGTTGGCTAATTCGCTCCATCCATCGCTGGTCTGCCAGCATGATGGTATTGATGATGATTTTGCACACCTTCCGGGTTTATCTGACTGGTGGTTTCAAAAAGCCCCGCGAACTGACCTGGATAAGTGGTGTCATCCTAGCTGTGATTACAGTTTCCTTTGGAGTCACTGGCTATTCCCTACCTTGGGATCAAATTGGCTACTGGGCTGTGAAAATTGTTAGCGGTGTACCAGAAGCAATTCCCGTAGTTGGCGTTTTGATCTCCGACTTGCTGCGCGGCGGTTCTAGTGTTGGTCAAGCAACACTAACTCGTTACTACAGCGCACACACCTTTGTGCTGCCTTGGTTGATTGCAGTTTTCATGCTGTTTCACTTCTTGATGATCCGCAAACAAGGCATTTCCGGGCCTTTGTAATCTCAGTTATTAGCGAAAGGCAACGTTTATCAGTTTCCAGATGAAGTTGTTTGTTTTAAACTTATGAAACACAAGAAATTAATTGTACATAAGTTCCAAAAAACAAACACTTGTATCTCAAACCTAAAGCTGTAGAGTCCCTCCAGGCGCCTGACCGTAAATAGACAAATGCTGTTTGCCGCAAGGCTAGAGTTGCCTAGTAGCTGATAGCTTTCACAAATGCTTTAATTTAACTTAAGCAGGAGAGCATATTTCAAAATGTCAACACAAAAAAAACCTGACCTGAGCGATCCTCAGTTAAGAGCCAAACTAGCCAAAGGCATGGGTCACAACTACTATGGTGAACCCGCTTGGCCTAATGACCTACTTTACGTCTTTCCAATCGTGATCATGGGTTCCTTCGCTGCGATTGTGGCTCTAGCTGTGCTAGATCCCGCTATGACCGGTGAACCAGCAAATCCTTTCGCCACACCATTGGAAATTTTGCCAGAGTGGTACTTGTATCCAGTTTTCCAAATTTTGCGATCGCTTCCTAACAAACTTTTAGGAGTGTTAGCAATGGGTTCAGTACCAGTGGGGCTAATCCTCGTTCCCTTTATTGAGAACGTTAATAAGTTCCAAAACCCCTTCCGTCGTCCAGTTGCAACCACAGTGTTCCTCTTTGGTACCCTTGTCACCTTGTGGCTGGGTATTGGTGCTGCCTTGCCATTGGATAAATCTTTGACCTTGGGACTATTCTAAATTAGTCACCACAAAGTGCTTTGACGCCTGTGAGTTTTAAAAGCAGATGCAGATGTGCTTTTGAAAAAAATTTACAGGCGTCAATTTTAATAATTCAGATTGCATCTGGGATCTGAAGTTTTGGATGGAAAAGCTATTCCAAAATTTAAAATCACCAAAAAGTCATCAACTACAAACATTTTTCACTTACTTAACGTAAGTTGCTAGTTACAATTCTCGAAATGCCAAAATCGTTCATGTTTTGTCTTTTGGGACATAGAATATCTCAAAATATATTTTTCTATATCAGAGAAATTCTGCGAATAGTGCAAAATTTAATAACTAGCAACTTGGGTTTACTTATATTTAAGTCACAGTTAATGTTTAGCATAGTGCAGCAAGACCATCTGACGGTTAAGAGCGAACTCAGTCTCCTAAACCAGGTGCAAGAATGGTTCGAGCAATTTTGTCTGCAACATTTGTCTCAACTTGGCTGGTCAAAAACCCAACTTGATCGCCTAAATTTAGCATTAGCAGAAGGCTTTACCAACGCTGTTCGTCACGCTCATCATGCTTTACCCCCAGAAACAACCATTGAAATTAACATTTATCTGTGGATTGACCGACTAGAGATTAGAATTTGGGATTATGGAAAACCTTTCAATCCTGATGCGATCGCAGAGCCAGAGCCAGGTACGCTGCAAGTAGGTGGGTATGGATGGTTTCTCCTGAGGCGGTTGGCTGATCGTGTTGTATACGAGCGTGGTGCAGATGGTAGAAATTGCCTCCTCATCGTCAAATACTCTGTAGAAGCACAAAAGTAAAAGTCAAGCAGTCAAAATTAGGACTTACGCAAAAACCCTCTCAAACTCTCATTCCTCCGTGACCTCTGCGCCGCGCCAGTTGCTTCAAGTCTCTTAACCGCAAGGGGGCACTGGCTTCTCTGTGGTTCGTTTTCCGTTACTCGTGCGTAAGTCCTAAAAATAAAGGAAGGTAAGAATACTTCTGATACCAATTTTGGGTTTTAAGCAAAGGCGTAGCGTAGGGAAGGAGTACCAGGGTACGAAGGCTTGTCTTGTCTAGGAGACGTTGCACGTAGCTTGATTATAATTAGGAGTACGACAAACAAAACTTCTCCTTCTCCTATGGTCGCCGCGCAAGGGGCGGAACTTTTTCCCAAAGTTGAGCCACTCACTTAAAAACAGAAGCACGGCGGAGTATCTGCTCAAATATGTAGTTATTTGATTGATAAAAGTATACTCCTTTTTCAATATTATCTGGATTGGAGTAATATGTTTTTTACGTAAAATTGCTTGTTTATTATGAGCATTTTGTAAAATAAAGAATATTGTTGTATAAAAAGAATTAATGAATCCAGTAAAGATAACATTCGACCTAGACTAGCTCTTTTGTTAAGATTTGTCAGCAGTGTTGAGAGTCTTAATTTATGTTCTCCAACAAGTGCCATTTTGTGCTTAAAGAGATAGAGGAAATAGGGGACAAAATATGATTAAGACAGCCCTAATTACAGGAATTACTGGTCAAGATGGCTACTATCTCAGCCATTTGCTCCTCAACCGTGGTTATCGAGTTGTAGGATTAGTACCCCCACATCGACAACCTAATTTGACAAAACTAGGAACACTGGCAAATCAGGTAGAAATTTATACGGTTGATTTGAGGGATAATGCGGCGCTGTTGACCGCAGTTGAACAGCTGCGTCCCCAAGAAATTTACAATTTGGCGGCTCCGAGTTTTGTACCCGATTCTTGGAACGACCCATTGGGAACCCTGGATCTGATAACTGGTACGGCTACAAGGCTTTTGGAAGCAGTACGACAGGTTGGTTTGTCTACCAGGTTTTATCAAGCCAGCAGCTCAGAAATGTTTGGCGATGTATTTATTTCGCCTCAAGATGAAGAAACGCCTTTTCGCCCCAAAAATCCCTATGCTGCGGCCAAGATGCACGCCCACTGGACAATGGTGCATCACAGACAGCGCTATGGGCTATTTGCCTGTAGTGGAATTTTATATAACCATGAGTCTCCTCTACGACCACCTCAGTTTGTTACACGCAAAGTTTCTTTAGCGGCTGCATCGATTAAATTGGGTTTAACTGACACCTTGGAAATGGGTAACCTAGATGCCAAACGCGATTGGGGCTTTGCTGGAGATTACGTAGAAGCAATGTGGTTAATGTTGCAAATCGATGAACCAGAAGAATATGTGATTGGCACTGGTAAGCTCCACAGCGTTAGAGATTTAGTTGCCGCAGCCTTTGAGTCTGTCGGATTGGATTGGACACAGCATGTAGTTTTAAATACGAGCTTATTGCGACAAGATGAGCATTTTCAACTAGTAGCTAACCCCAGTAAAGCTAAAATAAACCTTGGTTGGGAACCCCAAGTGAGCTTTGAGGAACTTTTAGAAAAAATGGTAAAAACAGATTTAGAGCGGTTACAAAGCGGTGCGATCGCGCCCTTACCGCGAGTGTAAATAACCTAACATGCATATCACTACAGTGACAGAAAACCTCAAGTTAGGTGATAAAATTAACAAAAAAACAAATCATGTCTTCGTGTTTTTAGAAATTTTTGCCCACGAAGGCGGTATCCAATCATATATAAAAGATATTTTTCGCGCCTATCTGGGATTGAGCCAAGCCTACAAAGCGGAAGTCTTTTTGCTGCGAGATAGTCCTGATAGCTTAAATCCGTTTAAAGACAAGAACTTAAAATTTCATTACTTTAAAAATCAGTCTCCCCAAATAGGAAGACTGCAAATGGCAGCAGCTTTACTCAAGTGTCTTTTGCAAAGCCGTCCGCAACAAGTTTTCTGCGGTCATATTAACTTAGCACTATTAGTACAAACTCTTTGCCAGCCCTTGGGGATTCCTTACACCGTGCTAACTTACGGCAAAGAAGTTTGGGAACCGCTCAAAAATCAAGAACGTCGCGCCCTGACATCAGCAGCTGGAATTTGGACAATTAGTCGTTACAGCCGCGATCGCGCTTGTGCCGCTAATAGTTTAAACCCGAAAATGGTACAGATGATGCCTTGTGCAATTGATGGGGATAAATTTACTCCTGGTTCCAAGCAGCCAGAATTAATCCAGAAGTATGGCTTAACTGATGCTAAGGTGTTAATGACAGTAGCGCGGTTATGGTCAGGGGATATTTACAAAGGTGTAGATGTAACGATTCGGGCATTACCACAAATCGCTCAGGTTTTCCCAGAAGTGAAATATTTGGTAATTGGCCGCGGCGATGACCAACCGCGATTAGCAAAACTTGCTGCATATTTAGGTGTGAGCGATCGCGTCGTATTTGCTGGTTTCGTTGCTACAGAGGAATTAATGGAACATTACCGCCTTGCTGATGCCTATATTATGCCTTCGCAAGAAGGCTTTGGCATTGTTTATCTGGAAGCAATGGCTTGTGGAGTGCCTGTATTATCCGGTGATGACGATGGTTCAGCTGATCCTTTGCAAGATGGTAAACTAGGGTGGCGAGTCCCACACCGCAGTCCTGATGCGGTAGCAACGGCTTGTATAGAAATGCTTCAAGGGAATGACCAGCGATGTAATGGAGAGTGGCTACGAGAACAAGCGATCGCTCTGTTTGGCATAGATGCCTTTCAACAGCACTTGCAAAAAATTCTTCTATCCTCAGTAATGAAGTCCATTTGAGTCCAAATGACAAATACTTCGACTACGCTCAGTACAAGTGACCAATAATTAAAATCGCTATCCTAGAAGGAGAGCAGGACGACATTTAAAAAATGAGCTTTAAGTCATTTCAATTGAATCTTTTAAATCTCCGCCCTTGGCTTACCCTGCTGGCAGTTATTTGGTTGCTGGCATCACTGGGCTTGGGTTGGTTGGTTAATTCGTTGCTAATTATTGTCGGGTTGCTGTTTTTAGCACCCATTGTGGCTTTTTTTGGCTTTCGTTGGTGGCTGCAACGTAACTTGGTTGCAGACCAGTGTCCCGTCTGTAGATATGAATTTACAGGTTTAAATAACAGTCAGTTGCAGTGCCCTAACTGTGGGGAGTCACTGTTAGTACAAAATAGTCATTTTCAGCGCTTCACACCAGAAGGCACAATTGATGTCAAAGCTGTTGAAGTCCCAGCCAAATCACTGGAAGATTAGTCATTAGTCATTAGTCATTGGTCATTGGTCATTAGCAAAGGACAAATGACTAGTGACAAAGGACAAATGACTATTTATTTGTTTGTTGCGAGATTGAGAGGGTGTAGTTAAAGCTTGGCTTTCCTTGGGATAGTTCGCCCACAAACAGCGAGTATGTTCCTGCCTGCCAGTAACCAGAAAGTTCTGGCTTGCCTCCAGAATATTTATCTGCCATTACACAAAAGCGTCCCCCTGGCCCATCGATCAATAGCGTTGGCTTCCCTTCACTTTCTACTGTTAATCGCAAATAAGGTAGTGACTCTGTAACCTGGATAACTTGATTAGGTTCAGTGGGAATATTGCCACAATTACTTTTGACAGTTCCCCCAGACTTTCCCTTCAAAATTAGTGGATCTGGTTGGAGATTCCGATTAATTTGGGTTGTTGGTGTCTGTGCCAAATTAGTCTGGGCGAAAACCAAACTCATCGCCAAAGCTGTGGGAACCATTGTAAGTAGCCTAAGCGTTTTCATTTTAATTAATGCTCCAGATTTTTTCTAGAGCAATATTGTTATATGGTGATGATTTATATAGACGGCAGCAATCCGTCTTAGTTCCAAAAGGTGTCGTATAAAGCAATACTACTCATCTCAGGATTTTTTGTGAATATTTGATGGGTGTAAAGACCATTAAATAATTCGTAATTCGTAATTCGTAATGGGCAACTCTTAGAGACGCTAAACGCGAACGCCCCGCAACGCTTTCGTAAATTTTGTTTTGTAATGGGGATTTAACCCCAACACAAAACAAAATTTTTATTGAACCAGGGGACTTAAACCCACGGAACTAGTTAATCGTGCAAATTATCTATGTGTGGTGGCGCTTTTGCACCAAAATATTCTACCCTATATTCTGCCCTTCAATCCGTAACACGCAAAAATTCCAAAAATCATCATAATTTTTACTGCCCAGAAAGGTATTGCACACACAGACATTAGCTAAAATCACTAAGACAACCACCAAAAATAGAATTTGTTGGTCTGTTGTGGAATAAGTGACATAGCTGAGGTAGAAAAGATTGATGAATCCTCAAAGAGAAGAAGACTTGCAGCGTCGCCTCAATAAGCTAGAGGCAGAGATTAATTCTTCGCCTGAAGTGGTTCCCCAACCACAAGAGCAAAAACAGATGCCTCAGTCTGTTTTTGCCAAGTTTAACTTGCAACTGGAGCGATTTCAGATTTGGTTCAACAGCTTATCTGGGACAAAAAAGCTGGTAGTTTCGGGTGTGACGGTGGTAGTAGGCTTGGCGATGCTGCAAGCAGTGTTTAAACTGGTTGCATCTGTAATTAGTCTGGCACTTTTGGCAGTGTTAGTGTATGTTGGATACAAAATTTTTGTGTCTAGTAGCTTTCAACGTAAGTAATAAGCTGATATGCATTTACTTTGCATACCCGTAGTTATGAAAGTCAGGAGCCATGATACAAAAGGCTCCTGACTTATAGCTGCAAAATTCTATTTCACTTTTTGCCGGTTAGCTTAGTCTATTTTAATTATGCCGAGCGCGGCGTATAAATAATGTCAAAGGAAATTATGCGATGACGACACCAATTATCAAAAGAAGTAATCAATCTGATCAGTCAAAACAACCAGAAAGAGCCAATTCGCTGCTGCTAGCAAGCAGGCGGTTTGCTGCTTGGGCGGCTGAAATCACACTAGTGGTTAGCAGTGGGTTGATTCCCTTCGGCATTGGTGTCTATGCCAATTCTAGAAGCGATTTTAACCGAGTGCCCCTTAACCCCGTATTGGTAGTTACAGAAAGAGCGATCGCCAGACCCCTGGCTCTACCTGTTAGCTATGGCATCCGTAACGTGGCATGGCCGACTAATATTTTGTGGACAATCGCCCTGTTAGCACCTGTAACTCTCTCATGGTGGCAATTGTATTTACTGGCTAAGACTGGTAGCACAATTCCTAAACGCTGGTTAAAAGTGCGGGTTGTCAACGAGCAAGGAAGGCCACCTGGTTTGGGGGCAGTGGTGATTAGAGAAGGAGTTGGGCGTTGGACTGTACCCATTTCCATCGCCTATCTGCTGTGGCGCTACAGCTTTGCTTTTCCTAATTTAGGATTATTCACATTTTTGTCTTTGTTAATGATTGTAGGTGAAGGGATAGGCTTACCGTCGCGCCGGGGGCGTCGCGCATTGCACGATCAACTTGCAGGCACTTATACAATAGATGCGACTCGCCCCTTGCCATCCTCACTTTTAGCTAACAACAAACAAGCTGAGTCTACTGGCGGTAATGATGAAGCCGAAGAATGGCAGGAGGGAGAAGAATTAGCGGCAGCCCAAACCAACCAGTCGCCTAATCTGTGGCGGCGGATACAGCAAAATCCTAATCTGACTTTGTTTGGGATAGGGCTTACGAGTATGACTGCTGTGTTGGCAACTTTAATAGGTACTCAAGTTTATATCCAAATTCAACAATCCCAGCGATCAACCGAGAAAATCAACAGGGAACAGTTCCTCGAACTTCGCAACCAATTGAATTCCAACTCTGGGGCGACTAATGAGCAACGCCAAAGTGCAATTCTGGCTATGGGTGGCATTAATGACCCACAGTCCGCTAAATTTCTGGCGGATCTCTTGGTTAGCGAAACCAACCCCAGCCTCTTGGATACGATTCAACAAGCTTTGACAACTGTTGGGCCCAAAGCCATCCCAGAACTAAAAAATAAAAATCAGTTTTTGGTTAGCGAACTAGAGTCTGTGGGTAGCACTGCAACCCAAGAACGGGAATTACGGCAAGGGCGGCTACAAAGAAACCAGCGGACGATCAACAAGATTCTTTCTGTTTACAGTGGTAAAATCGAGGGCGTTGACCTTAGTAGCACCCAATTAGGTCAAAGTGGGACTCCAGGAAGTTCCTTCTTCAACTTGGTACTAGACAACCTTGATTTATCAGGAGTTAAGTTTAGATCTGCAAATCTTAACCAAGCCAGCTTTAAGGGTAGCCGCTTTCGAGGCGTGGGTGAAGATGGACGCTGGGATACCTATGATGATGTAATGGCTGATTTAAGCCAAGCTCAGTTGCAGCAAGCTAATCTTACTGATGCTAATCTCAGTCGCGTTTTGATGAACCGGATCGATTTGAGCCGCGCCACTCTCAACAGAGCCAACTTATCCAACGCCCGTCTATATGAAGCTAAACTCAACAGCGCCCAACTAGTAGGAGCCGATCTGCGAAACGCTGTTTTGGAAAAAGCCAGCTTGACTGGAGCAGATTTAGGCGATGCTAAATTGAACGAAGCCAATCTGTACGGTGCGCGTTTAGGTCGCGCCACTGCCATCGGAACGCAATTATCCTTTGCCAATTTAACTAACACTGATTGGCAAGGGGCAGATTTATCAGGAGCCTATTTGGATCGTGCTAATCTCAGCAATGCTAACTTGAGTGCCACTCGTCTAGCTGGTGCTGTTTTGCGTTCTGCCCAGATGGAAAACGCTAACTTGCAAAATGCCGACCTGAGTCTTGCAGATTTACGGGGGGCAAATGTCGCCGGGGCAGATTTTAAGGGGGCAATTCTCGCTCCTAGTAAACAAGATCCAGCAGATCAATTTGTAGAAACCCCAGATTTAGGCTCAGTATCTGCCGTAGTCCAAGGGGTTGATTTTTCTAAAGCCAAAAATTTAGATCCCAAGCAAGTAGCATACATTTGTACTCAAGGAGGCATTCATTCTAGTTGCCCGTAGAATGGAGGGAGCAAGAGGAGCAGGGAGCAGGGAGCAGGGAGCAGGGGGCAGGGGAGGATGACGGAGATGAGGGAGACAAGGCAACCAATGCCCAATGCCCAATGACTAATGACTAATGACTAATGACTAATGACTAATGACTAATTGGTGTGAGGAGTTCGGTTATGAAATTTATTGCATATTTGGTTTCAGTTTTGGGGGCTGGCTTGGTCTTGAGTCTGGCAAGTAGTAAACCAGCACAAGCTCAAGTAGCCTATGGCAGTTATATCGGTATAGGCCCCGCTATTGGTTTTACTGACGGTATCCAATTGGGGGGGGTTATAGCCGGTCGCTACAAGCTTTTGGAAGCACCGATTTCACTGCGTGCCCAAGTGTTAGTTGGTAATAATACAGCAGTTGTGCCAACGGTTTCTTACGATTTTCCCCTCAACTGGCAAGCTGATGCTTACCTGGGTGCTGGGTTAGTGTTGGCTGGTGGTGGTGGATCTTCTCCTGTGGGCGACAAAATTAGTTTTGCTTTACAACCGGGCATTGATTATATGATCCCAAATAGCAATACTGTGCTTTTTGGCAACGCCATTATCGCTTTTGATGCCTACCGTGATAGCGGTGGTACAGCTATCTCTGTACAAGGTGGTGTTGGTTTGAGATTTTAATGGGCACAGAAAAACCCTACTGCGATCGCTATCCCTATCCCTATCCCTAAGAAGCGTTAAACTTCATTGCAAATTAAGAAGTTAGTCCAAACAACGTGATACTTTTTGGTCATGAAGAGAGACAGCATAGGATTAACACAGGAGAACACAGTGGCAATGGAATCAAATTTATTAACAGATGCGGGCGCAAATGAAGTGAATCAAGATTTCAGTGAATACGTCGCCAACCTGCAACTTCACATGACTCTGCAAGCTCGCAATCTTGTTCCAACCCTGAAGCAAACACTGGTAGATAGTCGCCAACAATTACTCCATCAAACCCAAGCCCACTTTGAAAAGCTAGTTTCTCGACAAGGGCTATAAAATATATACAAATTTTAATCAAAATTCCAATAAAATATAAGGCAGATGTTGTTGGGTTAATGCCAATGGTGTTCTCACAAGGTCTGCTTTTTCTGCTTTTTTAAGTATTGAGTTACTAAAATCACCCTTTTGGCGCAATAGTAAGGGGCAAAAAGCAGTTAATATTATTGCAGCAGTTCCTTTGAAGATCAGTTAGTGAAGGCTAAATAGCGGCTCGAATTAAAATGACTTCATTACTTCCCCGAAACCTAAGCGTTGTAATCCGACCAGTCCAATACCGGGATCTGGACGGCATTGAGCGCATAACTCAAGAGTCATTCGCAGCCCTTACTCCGCAGGGAGCAGGTTTTGCCATCAGCCAGATGCAAAGGCTGCGTCGCTGGTATGGATTACTCAAATTTTTAAGTTGGTTTCCTAACCCGCTACAATATCGCCTCTGTGCATACGTTGCAGAGCAAGGGCGGATGCTTCTAGGGATGATTCAAGTGTCACCCTTTAACCGGACACGCAGCACTTGGCGGATTGATCAAGTGCTGTTGGAGCGTGGTGTCGATAAACAAGGAACTGGCTCACAACTTTTGCGTCATTGCTTTGAATCGATTCTGGAAGCTCGCACTTGGTTACTGGAAGTTAACATCAATGATATTGAGGCGCTGGCACTATATCGACAAAATGGATTTCAGCGTCTGGCAGAAATGACGTACTGGGAAATTGGGCCAGAATTACTGGCTGAATTAGCGCAAGCAGAGCCAGACTTACCCAACCTTTTGCCAGTAAGTAATGCTGATGCCCAGTTGCTATATCAACTAGATACGGCTTCTATGCCACCTTTGGTACGTCAGGTTTTTGACCGTAACACCCGCGACTTTAAAACCAGTTTGTTTGGTGCTTTAAGTGATGCAGTAATGCAATGGGTGAGCAAAACAGAAGTAGTGAGTGGTTACGTATTTGAACCGCAACGCAAAGCTGCGATCGGCTATTTTCAGGTGCAACTTGACCGTAAGGGGGAAGTTCCCCACGTTGCAACGTTGACTGTTCATCCTGCTTATACCTGGCTGTATCCAGAATTATTATCTCAACTGGCTCGTATCGCTCAAGATTTTCCCCAGCAAGGGTTACAACTCGCTTCTTCAGATTATCAAGCAGAGCGAGAAGAGTATTTGGAGCGAATTGGGGCAAAACGCATAGAACATACATTAGTTATGTCTCGCTCTGTGTGGCACAAGCTACGAGAGTCTAAATTCGTCTCTTTAGAAGGAATCCAGTGGACTGATATGCTGCAAGGTTTACAACCGGCACGTAAACCGATACCAGGTGGGATGTCATGGATACAACCAGGACAACTGCCATCGTCAGATAAACCGTTGCCAAGCAAGTCAGAACCGATTAACTTTTCGAGCAAAAATCCTAGCATGGAAGCATCGCCGATTTCTGAATCAGCAGATGCACAGCAGGAGAATTAGCGTGATATCCCAGGAGCAACCAAAACCGTTTATTTCAGCGTTGGGACTAGATTTCGGTCGCAAGCGCATTGGTGTGGCCGGGTGCGATCGCACGGGTTTAATTGCCACGGGGATTACTACAATTGAACGCACATCTTTTGAGCAGGATGTCGAGCAAATCCGGCAAATAGTTAATGAACGCGAGGTGCAAATCCTGGTGATGGGCTTACCTTATTCAATGGATGGCTCACTAGGATTTCAGGCGCGTCAAGTTCAAAAATTTACTACAAGACTTGCTAAAGCACTGAAACTACCTGTGGAATATATGGATGAGCGATTAACTTCATTTCAAGCAGAACAACTGCTGATAGCTGAGAACCGCTCCCCGTCACGCCATAAAGGTTTGATTGACCGCAAGGCAGCCGCTTTGATTTTACAACAATGGTTGGATGTTAAGCGTGCTAACTCCCACAGTTCAGTTGCGGCTATTGAATATTGATACCTTTTAACATGATATTCTGAAAACGATTAGCCAGCAGTTGTATCTACGTATAACGCTATTTGGTTGGCATAATAATGCCATTAAATAGTTAAGCGATTTTCAAAGTTGCTGGTATTTATTAAATTTCTACATTTCGGCTATGTTTTCCTCTCCATTTCCTGAAGAAAATGATAATGCTCATGCGGGTTCCATCACTTTAACCGATGACAAAGGGCGATCGCTCGAATGTTACGTAGAGCATTCCCTCGAAGTAGATGAACAAGAATACGTTTTACTTCTTCCTGTAGACTCCCCTGTAGAAATTTTTTCTTGGGAAGGTGACGGTGAGGAAGAAGAAGCGGTTCTGGTAGAAGATGACTCCATTATTGAGCAAATTTTTGCCACTGCCCAAGCTGTACTATCTGAGCAGAACCTGATATTGAAGAATACAGCTTATGCTTTAACTGTTGCAGGTGATTTACCGCCCGTTGAAGAATCAGAACTCTTCACTTTAGAAATCGAAGATGAAGAAGCGGATTTAGATCCGGAGCAATTACAGCTACTCGCTAGCTTCTATGATGAAGATCAAGAGTATGCAATTTATACACCCCTCGATCCCCTGTTGTTTTTTGCACGGATAGCAAAAACAGGTGAACCTGAATTACTTTCTCCAGAGGAGTTTCGCAAAGTGCAGCCTCTATTAGAGGAACATCTTTTTAATGAAGTGGAATAAGATTAAAAATTCAAAATCAAAATGTAACATTTTGAATTTTTTAATTGAAAATTTTCATTGTAATCAAAATCTAGCTAAACCTTTTACCATGTCCCATTCAATGTGGAAGCAATGAATCATTGAGACTAAATTGGGACAATTAGTGTTGTTTAAGATTCTGGAAAAAGCAGTTTGGTAGGGATTTTTAATTCCATTATCCGTCTTGAAAAGTTTGCTACGGAGGGAAACCCTCCTTACAACTTTCCGCAAAATCAAAAATTGGGATGAGGTGCTGAAAATGGCTTATAGCGACTTTACATTAAGTAAATTTAAAAAGTCATTCAGCATCCACATTGATGAAGAAACTGATTTATGTGCCGACATCGAACCTTTACAGCCAAGCGAGAAACTCATAAATTCTTTAGAAGAAACGGCAGAACTGGCTTTAGCAATTAATACTGAAAAAGCTCGTTCAGAAATGATTATCACTCCGATTTTGTTGGAGGTAAGACGCAGGGCTAATTATCCAATTAGTTTATTTTCGGGAACAGACTTTAATGTAGATGCCGAAAAAGGTTTGAATGGCTATTGTGACTTTATTATCAGTCGTGCTAAAGAGCAATTAACAATTAATGTGCCTGTGGTGGTTATTATTGAAGCGAAAAATGAAAATATTAAAGGTGGATTAGGTCAATGTGCGGCCACAATGTTGGCAGCACAATTGTTTAATCAGCAAGAAGGAAATGAAATTAGGAAAATTTATGGCGCGGTAACAACGGGGGATATTTGGAAGTTTTTGAAGTTAGAAGAAAACGATATATTTATTGATTTGAATAATTATTACATCAAAGAGATAAATAAAATTTTAGGGATTTTATCTCAAAATGTTCAAGGAGATATTCCAGGATCGAGTTCGACTAACTAAACTATATTGAGTTATGCTCATTTGTCTAGAGCTACTTAAATTTGACTGTTGACTATGGCCTGGAACAATCTTTTACAGCCGGACTTGATTTTAGAAGGTTCAGTGTTGAACCTAACACCAGATATTATCCAAAAATACGGGCTTAAAGGGCTGGTATTGGATGTAGATGAAACCTTAGTACCCTTTACAGTAGGAATAGCTTCCCTAGAACTACGGCAGTGGGTGGAGCAAATTCGTACCTGTACTGCATTGTGCTTGGTGAGTAACAACCTGAGTGAAGCACGAATTGGCGGAATTGCGCGATCGCTCAATTTACCTTACTACTTAGGTGCAGCCAAGCCCTCCCGACGCAAAATTAGAGCAGCACTTAGGGGAATGGATCTACCAGTGCATCAAGTGGGGATGGTAGGCGATCGCTTATTTACGGATGTCATAGCAGGTAATCGCTTGGGGATGTTTACCATTCTAGTTGAACCGATTGTCCATGCAGACGCAGCCCTGCGTTCTCATCCTGTTCGCAACTTTGAAGTTTGGATATCTGAAATTCTAGGAGCCTCTATTACCCCCAAGAAAAGCAAGATTCACAAAACTTGACAAATCGTCAGGAAAGTAAATCTAAAGAAATGATTAAAGAATCTGACTGGAATCAAAAAATCGGGGATCATAAGTATTAATAACATGGGGTCAGCCAAAATAGACCTTACAGCATACAAAATAAATATAAACCCGTAAAGCGTCAGCCTTCACTATAGAGGGATTGGCGCTTTACAAATTGAGTTAGGAGTTAGAAGTTATGAGTTATGAATTAAATTCAACTCCTAACTCGTCACTCCTAACTCCTCACTTTTTAGATGTCATTAACAATTGTTGTCAAAATCGGCACTTCTAGCCTAACCCAACCAGAAACGGGACAATTAGCACTTTCTACCATTGCTACCTTGGCAGAAACACTGTGTTATTTAAGACGCCAGGGACATCGAGTGATTTTGGTTTCCTCTGGGGCTGTGGGAGTGGGTTGTGCGCGGTTAGGCTTAACTGAACGTCCCAAAGCGATCGCACTAAAACAGGCTGTAGCAGCAGTTGGACAAGGCAGGTTAATTCGGATATACGATGATTTATTTACTACGCTGCAACAGGCGATCGCTCAAGTATTACTGACTCGCAGCGACTTAGTACAGCGCAGCCGCTATCTCAACGCCTACAACACTTTTCAGGAACTATTAGGGCTGGGAGTGATCCCTATAGTCAATGAAAATGATACCGTAGCAATAGACGAACTAAAATTTGGTGATAATGACACCCTTTCGGCATTAGTTGCCAGCCTAGTAGAAGCAGATTGGCTATTTTTGCTTACCGATGTCGATAGACTATACTCAGCCGATCCGCGTTCCGTACCAGATGCGCGGCCGATCGCTTTAGTGAGTAGCATTAAGGAATTAGCTCAATTACAAATACAAACAGGTTCCCAAGGTTCTCAGTGGGGTACTGGTGGGATGGCGACAAAAATTTCGGCTGCGAGAATTGCGATCGCTGCGGGAGTGCGCACCGTAATTACCCAAGGGCGATTTCCCCGAAATATCGAAAAAATTATCCAAGGTGAACTGATTGGGACGCATTTTGAACCGCAACCTGAACCAACTTCTGCGCGTAAACGTTGGATAGCTTACGGACTTATACCTGCGGGAAAATTGTATTTAGATGAAGGTGCGATCGCGGCAATTTCTCTAGGGGGAAAATCGTTATTAGCAGCTGGAATTAAGGTAGTAGAAGGAGAGTTTCGCACACAGGACGCAGTGCAATTGTGTGACAGCAACGGTAACGAAATTGCTAGAGGACTTGTGAATTACAACAGCGATGAATTGCAAAAGATTCGCGGCTGTCATTCGCGGGAAATTTCCGCAATTTTAGGCTATGCGGGTGTGGAAACCGTGATTCACCGAGATAATTTGGTTTTGATTTAGGATGGAAATAAGATAAATTTCGTGAGTACTAACTGGGGGAGTAAAAAATATTATGACTCAAACGTTAGAAAATGCTGTGAACTTACCAGAAGAACAACGCTTCTTCAGACGTGGATTAAGTTGGGAACAATTCAAAGCGATTCAAGCCAGCTTTGAAAATGTGCCAGGGGTGCGGCTGTTTTATTGTGATGGAGTTTTAGAAATTGTGACTATTGGTAAACCTCATGAGGTGATTAAGTGTTTAATTGCTGGACTATTGATTACTTATTTTGAAGTCAAAGGCATTGAATTTTTTCCCAGTGGTAGTTTTAGCCAGATTATTCCCAAGATAGTAGAATATCAAGCAGATTTATCTTATTGCTTTGGAACGGACAAACCTGTACCAGACTTGTGCATTGAAGTAGTGATTACTAGCGGTAGTCCCATAAAGTTACAGAAGTACAAATTAATGGGAGTCCCGGAAGTTTGGTTTTGGGAAGATGGCACAATTGAAGTTTACTGCTTACGAGAACAAGAATATGAGAAAGTTGTTACAAGTGAGCTATTACCAGAATTAGATTTATCCCTGCTCAATCGTTGTATTTTGTTGTCGTCTCCCTTGGAAGCGGTAAGAGAGTTTCGTAAGGGTATTCAGTAGTAATAGTAGCGCTATTTCATTCTCATCTATCCCGCCTCAGAATAAATTCTGAGTCTAATAGCGAAAGTCGTCTAAAGACGACTAGAGAAAAGGTTATAGTCCGTTAAAATGCAATACAGTTCAGTTAATGTTTTAATTATCCATTTCTGCTAAAGCCACAGCCCCCCACAACGGCGCATCATCCCCCAACGTTGCCGAAACAACTTCAAAATCAACTTCCGGTAAAGCCGTCTCCCGCGCCACTTGACGCACCACCTGCCAAAAATCCTCCCCCGCCTTCGTCACACCGCCTCCCAACACAAAGCGCTGCGGATTCATCAGATTCGCCACATTGCCAATACCCACACCCAGCGCCCAAGCAGCCTTATGCAAAACTTCCTTCGCCAAATCATCCCCAGCCGCCGCCGCCTCACTTACCAACTGCCCCGTCAGCAACGTTAAATTATCCCCCACCAAACCCCTCAAAACCTCTCTATCTCTGAGTCCTCCGCGCCTCTGCGGTTCGTTCTCCAAAATTTCCCTAACACTTTGCGCCATATAAGGCCCCGACGCCAAACGTTCCACACATCCCCGCTTCCCACATAAACAAACTGGCCCAGCAGGATCTACAACGATATGTCCAATTTCACCAGCCATCCCACCAGCACCCCGCCAAGGCTGGCCGTTGAGTATCCAACCACCACCCACGCCAGTACTGACAGTTATATAAAAGAGGCTATCGTACCCCTGTCCCGCACCAAAACGATGTTCACCCAAAGCAGCAACATTAGCATCATTATCTACACCAACACTCACACCAAACTCCTCCTCCAACAAACCTTTGAGAGGAATATTTTCCCATCCAGCCACATGATGAGATAGTCGCACCGTCCCCGTAGAAGCATCTACAGGGCCGCCAAAGCTGACACCGATCGCAGCAGGTTTTGTGTCTTCTAACAGAGAGTATATTAGCGATCGCATAATTTCCAAGTCAGTACTAGCATTTGCACCTACTGGTGAGAGACGACGTTCATAACGCAACCACTTTCTAGAACCGACATTTACCGTTGCTGCCGCTAATTTAGTTCCGCCAAAATCGAGAGCTAAAATTAATGTCATAGTTTTTTATTTTTTACAATACGTGGTTTATTTCTCAAGAAAGATGTTTGCTAGCAAAATAAATTCAACACTAAAGAATACTGTATAATTTAGCAACTCATGACTTCCGATCAACCCAATCCACTTATCGATTTCTCTCACGCCAAAGAACCTCCCCTCTCTCTTGATATTGATAAAGCTCAAGAGGCAGATCCCATTGAACCTGAAGAAGTAACTGGAGAGAGTAAGCAAAACCCCACTCCTGATGATTTAAATAGGGAAGATGAAGATCCTAGAATCGGGGGTAGTCAAATAATTAGTGGCAATATTTCAGCTGGTTGAATATTGCCATGACTAACTTACTCATCTCTTTCTGAGTTAAGTACTCCATCAATAAACTGTTGCAATCGTTCATAATGTGAACCTTTCCAATAAATGCGATCGCAGTCTTGGCAACGCTGGAATACATCAACCTGCGTAGCTTGCCGCCGTAGGCATCGCACTGTTTCTGGTAACTTGTCAACGATGGATTGCTTATCTACAGGTTCTAATAATCCATTGCAGCGCAAACACCGTTTAAATGGTGAGATTAATTTAAACAAGTCGTAGCGTTGTAGTACTTCCAAGATTTGTTGTTGAGGGTTAGTATTTCTAACGTAATACCCATGCGTTACCAAACTACGCATTAATAAACCCTTATCACGAGTCAAGAGAATTCGTGCTTGGCTGTAGGATATCTGGGCTAATTTCTCATCCTCGTAGTCATTGCGGTATAAAGTATCAAAACCTAAAAGTCGTAGAGATGTCGCAAGCTTCCCCAAATGGATATCTAAAACAAAGCGGATAATACTAAGCGGTTCTGGCATAACAGAAACGCTTGGTATAATAGTAGACCTAGCAGAAATTGGATAAACATTAATAGTATCTCCATCCGAAACTATGTAAGAAAAATTTACATATTCACCATTAACATTTATAAAATCAACTTCTGGATGAGGGACACCCAAGGACTCAATCATGTCCTTAATTGACGCTCTCTCCTCAAAAAGATGGGAGATTTTCACCTGCTTATGATGCCGTGGTAAAAAATGATTCAATTCTCCATGAAAATAGAAATATGCGATCGCCATACTTAAAAATCTTTGGATTACTAGGAGCGCACTGCTGTGTCCCCTTACTGACAACAATTTTTCACAATTGCAAAACTTTATCTATTGTATTGAAAGCATCAATACTTGCTCAAGTGAGCTATCTCCACTATAAAAGGCCAGTTAACCTTGATTTAAGCAACCTTCTAGAGGCGACAAACGGTAAAGGAATTAGAAAGATTCTCAAAAACTTGCATTTATTATTGAGTTCAGTTACAGTCAAGGCAGAGGCATATAATCAAACCCTGACATGAGCTTCAGGAAGTTAGATTAGGTAAAGGGGTAAATATCAGGTTTGTTAATGTTGATGTTAGTGACGTTGCTAATAATTAGTCACTAGTTTTGCTCATTAACTTATCGCGCATGAAGTACGGGGCACAAAGCATTTACCCCTAATTTGATTGTTTTTATTTTTTCTAAGCTAATTGACAATTATTATCAATATGTATACATGGATAAATACATTAAAAGCAGATAAAAAAGTTTTAAAACAGTATTGGCTTACCAAAGTATTATCTGTTTATCAGGTGTTATCGCATCTACTTTTAGGAATATGTTTCTCGCCAAAGCAACATAAAATTATATATTTATATGTAAAAACAACAACTGTAACTAACTATGTAAAAAATTTCAGCAAAACTTTAAATAATTATGTTGCTGCTAGCAATATTTTTGATTGTAATCTCAGTTACATCCATATTGTAAGCAAGTTGATTGCCTGTTACTCTCCAAGCGATCGCACAAGATTGAACATATTTGATTTTGCGAAAAAAACCAAGTTCAGAAAAGCCGAGTTTCAGCAAGTGAAAATTTACAAAATACCAAATAACAATAAAACTAGATACAAAATTAACGCCGCGCATACGGAAAAATCTATTTTAATGCTGTTTATCTCTATTGTGGAGACTTTATTAACCGGAAAGACCTTGATCAGTAATGATGTTATAAAGTGGATACCTAGTTTTAACTGGGAAATGAATATTGTTCTTTTTTATCTCCTTTAGCCAAGGATATTGTAGCTAAGAACACAATTGTATTTTGTTATACCTTTTGTCCATATAATACGCTAATGAGTACAGCGAGATGAATACTTTTTTTTGTTCTGACGATTCACAACAAGCGGGAGAAGATGTTATTGGTAGCGCCACCAATTATCAAACTTATATTTTAGTTGAGTGTCCTTTACCTTGGACATCAGAAGCCTTTAATTCCAAATGGGTACCCCAAAATTTGAGGGTTTTGGTAGAGGAAGTGAAGCGTGCTAAACTACCGATTAGATTCCTCTTAATTGCTAATGATCAATCACACAAAGTAAACCATACTACGCTCTTGATTTATCAAAAACAAGAGGGGCTAAGTAATGGATACCATAAAAAAGAGTTTAAGCTAGCAAATATTGAGCAAGTAGCAGCAGTTGTCCAAAAATGGTTATGGGGTATCAGTTCTAATTCTGAGATAGAAACTAGTACAACTAGAGATATTTTAGTTTGTACCCACGGTAGCCATGATAAATGTTGTGCCAGATATGGCGCTCCTTTTTACTTCAATGTGACAGCAAGGAACGCTGATTTGTGCTTGGATAATATGCGAATTTGGAAATCATCACACTTTGGCGGACATCGTTTTGCACCAACAATTATAGACTTGCCAGAAGGAAGATATTACGGTCGTATAGATATAGATTCATTTAGATCGATTTTGACTCGTACTGGCGATATTCAATGCTTAAATAAAGTTTATAGAGGCTGGGGAATTCTGCCTGCTGCACTTCAGGTTTTGGAAAGAGAACTAATGCTTTGCAATGGATGGGATTGGTTTAATTACAAAGTTGCAGGCAAAATTTTGGAGCAAAGTTTAGATAATAATACTATTCTGGGTGAGCTAAGTTTTGAACAACCTTCTGGTTCTCTCTACACTTACCAGGCTAAACTTGTGAAAGATGAAACTAAGACTCAACAACTGAAGAGTTCATGCAATGCTACACGAGAGTTGGTAGTTACTAAATATGCTGTCGGTAGTCTTTGGGTTACTTCTAGTAAGGTGATGAGTTATAGTACTTAAAAGAGGAGAGTTTTTAAACGCAGAGGGGAGGCAGCGCGTTGCGGGGGTTCCCACGCCACTTGCTTTATGCCGGGGAACCCGTCCACCGCAGTGGCTCCCCGTTGTAGCTACTGCCGTCACGCAAAGGGAAGCGCAAAGGTACGCAAAGTTTTGCTGTATTTAGTATAATGCTGCACAAATTCGTAACAAAATCTCTGCGTCCCTTTGCGTTTTCCTCTGCGTTCCTCTGCGTTTAAATTCCAAATCAAGATTAAGTCATATTTAAGACTTTTCGTAAAAGTACTTGGTCTTCTAATTTGGCTTTTAAACGGCCATTTTCGATATCTCGAATCCAGCTTTGGCTTTTACCTGTTAGCTTTGCCAATTCTCTTTGAGAGAGATTCAAATTTTTTCGCGCCTGCAAAATCTGTTCACCTAGCAAATCGTTTGTAGCTTTAGGTTTCCTTTTGGCTTTAGCAGTTCTTGTTTTCTTTTTTTCCGATTCTGAGATTTGCTGTTCCCATTCTGGTGGGAGTTCAAAAGCCAAAATCCGCGCATTCATGAGCAGATTCCACTTCCCACGGGGGCCTGTGTCTGTGAGGCGGGTTTCAGCACCACCGTCATTAGTCCAAAATTCTAATGCTTCATCTGGATCTTCAGGAAGATCAACTAACTTCGCCCATAAAGGTTGAATTTCTGGTGGGTAGGTAACTGGATCGAAAAGTGGTTTCATTCCATAGTGATTGAGAATTTCCAAGTCGCTTTCAAAAGTTCGCAGCAGACGTTTGCGTTCTTCCCGTTGTCTGGATGCAAGGGCGACTTTTTCTTCTCCGTAAGCAATACGCAGCAAGGTAGGAATAGTAATGCGTTGTTCTTTACCCATTTTGGTTTTAAACAGCAACCACAGCATTAATCGGACTGCGCCTTCATGTTGCTGCCAAATGCTCATGACTGTGGTTAGCAATGTTTTGGGAAGACTGCCGTATTGATAGAATGCGGTTCGCTCTTTACATGCTTGTTTGTTTAAGAAATATTCTGCCCATAAGCCTGCTTTTACTTTAAAAGTTAGCCCAATAAGATATTTGCATCCAAGATTGTCTTCTTGAAAGTGGTGCTGAATATCTACTAAGTGCCATAAGCGGCTGTTTGTAATAGAGAATCCGTTAATTCGACCTTGTTGAGGCCAGTCAATGGAGATAACCAGGGAGCAAGCTTGCTGGACAAGATTTTTCATTAAAGCTAGTTTGGCAGCTTTGCTTAAATCTTTGCGTTTCTCCATCCCCAAATATTTCTCAATTTGTCGCTCATCGATCGCAAATTCTTGCTCCCAAGGTTGATCTAAAGCTGTAGCATAAGCTGCAAAAATTAGATGTATGCAAGCGGCTCTGATGTCAAGCCCCTCAATTGCTGCTAAATCTGTGGCTTTGTCGCTCACATTGAATGGATCTTGGATGTGAAAAGCGATCGCACCTCGGCCCTGATTGATTTGTCGGCTGTAACTTATGTAGCCTTCTTCATCGGTTTCCCAATGTAGCGATGTGCGTTGTGCTAGTACATTACAAGCTTCCCAAATAGCGATCGCTGAAGCAAATGGGTTATTCTTGCCGTTAGAAAACAAGTCTAAACTGCTAGCATCTCTCGGTTCTATTTTGCATCTCCCCTTTTTTGACTGCCAAGGAATCGGAGAATTAGTTGGGCAAGCTATTACACATTGCGGTTCTGAATAATAGCCCTCACAATTATTACAAAGACCAGGATCAATCCAGTATTCATTGTCCTCTATTCTGATTGCACCCGTAGGACATTGGGGGCGGCAGTTGTCACATCCAACGCAACTGTTGTTAGGAATTGTATAAGGCATTTGGCTCTTTTCCCACTCTAATCGTTGAGATGTCTGGCTCAGGTCTCCCCTGGATGAGTCCTGTTTATTCATGACTTGCTACCACATTATCTTTCTGGCGAGAATAATCTTTTCTCACCACACTCACTCCCCAAATCCATATTTTGAGTTCGCATCCAATTGGAAGCTATTTAAGGCTTTAAAACCGAGCCGGATAAAACTTATTTATTAACTATACATTTCATAAAAATAATGATTAATTTGTTCGTGTCGAGCTTTAAAAAAATCTTAATATTTGTTTAAATTTACATTTAATGAACATTTTAGCTTTGGCCATAAAGTATTTTTGGAAAAGATTGAGTCATGTTCTAGTTGGATTTCATCTGATTTATTAATGATTTTAATATTTAATGCATGATAATATTCTGCTACTAAGTTTACAGTTCCTTCATAATTAGCTTTACTTTATTGAAATAAACAAATAATATCTTTTGTCATCATTTATCTAAATAGATTAATTAAAGATAAATCAGAAATTGTTGGCTTTTAAAATACATATTGTATATATGAAAATGTAACTATTGAACATTAATTTTTGTATAACTCAATACTGTTTGTATACATTTATCTGCCTAATCACAAAAATATTTGAAAAATAATATCATCACTCTTATGGAGATAGTTGTATCTGCTGGAAATAATAATTATCCTTTTTTTCACCAACACACAGTAGGGACGGGCGACTTTAGCCTCCTACAACTAGACAATTATTATCAATAAGTTTTATCTATAATTTGAAATTGAAAACAATTTAATTTTGTGTTCAAAGTCATCGAAACTTGATGACATAAAAGTGATTTTTGAATACAAAAGGATAAAAGATTAGGATAATATGATGATTAATGCACAAACAGATTGAAAGGCAAAATTGCCGAGGGATTATTCATGGCACAACTAACAGGTTTGACATTTGGCGGTAAGGCTTGGACACCAAAATTCGCTCAAGAAATTGACAAAGATAAATGTATCGGCTGTGGCAGATGCATTAAGGTATGCGGTTACAATGTGCTAGGTTTGAAGGCGCTCAATGAAGAAGGCGAATTTGTAGAAGATGAAGATGATGATGAAATTGAACGGAAAGTAATGGCAGTTACTTCTCCAGAGAACTGTATTGGTTGTGAAGCTTGTTCACGGATTTGCCCCAAGAATTGCTACACGCATGTTGCATTAAACAACTAAGGTTTTTGAAGTTAGTTAAAATTGTTGTTGATTCAAGGAGGCACTGTTTGTATAAAGCGCAAATGCGCTAGGCAAGGTAACTTGAGGGGAATACTAAATATTTACTGTACTCATAAAAAGTTCACAGTAAACAAATCCGTAAATCGCAAAATGTCAGTTATTAACAAATTTAAACTTGCTGCTAATATAGCCTAATCAATATTAGGTCTAACAGTGCCCTCTTGGAACAACTAGCTTTTCTGGGAGCAGGGGGCTACCTTTTTCATAGGAGTTGAAATATAATTTGTAAGTTTCTGGGGGAAAGATATGGAAAAAATCTGGAAGTTTCCCCCATTTTTTATGGCTGCACGTTAGAAAGTTAATAAGTGAAAAGGGAATGGGGAATGGGGAATGGGGAATGGGGAATGGGGCATTGGGAATGGGGAATGGGGAATAGATAAGAATGCCCAGCGCCCAAATACCTAATACCAGAAAATCACACCTTTAAAGACTGTTTACACAGGTAGCATGTATG
The DNA here is from genome assembly GCF_020829495.1 of Nostoc favosum CHAB5714. Taxonomy (GTDB): domain Bacteria; phylum Cyanobacteriota; class Cyanobacteriia; order Cyanobacteriales; family Nostocaceae; genus Nostoc; species Nostoc favosum. The sequence goes on from NZ_JAIVFQ010000010.1 coordinate 115,377, forward strand.
CAACAAGTTCCTGTTTCACTATGGACTCTGGTTGCTGGGATAGTAGTTACAGCAATCAGCATTTGGATCGGTCAGAATCACACTCTCATGCCGGTGCAGGCATCGTTACAAGCGCCTTTGGTAGACGGTTTTTTCAGCGTCATGTTTACCATTGCGATCGCACTCTTCTTAGTGGTAGAAGGAACAATTGTACTTTTTTTGATTCAGTTTCGTTGCCGTCGCGGTGATGATACCGATGGCGTACCAGTAGAAGGTAACTTGCCTTTAGAAGTCTTTTGGACAGCAATCCCAACAGTGATTGTTCTCGGCTTGGGCATCTACAGTGTAGATGTTTTTAACCGAATGGGAGGCTTTGATCCTGCGGGCCATCCTCATTCAGCAGCTCATGTTGCTCATATACCGGGGAGTGCGATGCCTACGGCGGGCTACGCCTACGCAGCTACATTAAGCGATACTGAAGCAACAATTGCCCCAACAATTGCCCCGACAATTGGTATTGGCGCGTCTCCTCAAACTCTAAACAAACCAGCCGACTTAGTTGTTGATGTCAAAGGCATACAGTACGCGTGGATATTTAATTACCCCGATAGTGGCATTACCTCTGGAGAATTGCACATACCCGTCGGTGCTGATGTACAACTCAACCTTTCAGCACAAGATGTAATTCATTCATTCTGGGTGCCAAACTTCCGCTTGAAGCAAGATGCACTTCCCGGTATCCCTACCGAACTACGATTTGTCGCCACCAAACCAGGTACATATCCCGTGGTTTGTGCTGAGTTGTGCGGTGGTTATCACGGTTCAATGCGGACACAGGTAATTGTCCACACACCAGAAGAATATGATAGCTGGCGGACAGAAAACCAAATTGCTCAACAGCAAAATTTAAATCAAGTCGTTGCTGTTAATCTAGCTGACTTATCAACATCAGAGTTTCTCGCACCCCACACCCATGATATGGGAATTAGTGCAGCAACTCTAGAGTCATTGGTCATTGGTCATTAGTCATTGGTCATTAGTCATTGGTCATTGGTCATTAGTCATTAGTCATTAGTCATTGGTCATTGGTTATTCGTAACGGACAAATGACAACGGACAAATGACAACGGACAAATGACAACGGACAAATGACAACGGACAAATGACAACGGACAAAGGACAAAGGACATAGACGCCCGGAGGGCGGCTTCCCGTAGGGTAGGACAAAAATATGACACAGGTAGAATTTCCACGGAATACTCCACCAGAAGAAAAAAAACCGGAAATGGTGGCTGGCCACACCTCCCATCCGAAGGCGTGGAAATGGCAGGACTATTTTACATTTAATGTTGACCACAAGGTTATTGGTATCCAATACCTAGTGACGGCGTTTGTGTTCTATCTCATCGGCGGACTGATGGCTGTTGCTATCCGTGTCGAATTAGCAACACCAGATGCAGACGTACTCGACCCCAATCTGTATAACGCTTTCATGACCAATCACGGGACGATCATGATCTTCCTGTGGATTGTCCCTAGCGCCATTGGGGGATTTGGTAACTATTTGGTGCCGTTGATGGTCGGTGCTAGGGATATGGCTTTCCCGAAGCTGAACGCGATCGCCTTTTGGTTAAACCCACCAGCAGGTGCGCTCATATTAGGTAGTTTCATTTTTGGCGGTTCGCAATCTGGTTGGACAGCTTACCCACCGTTGAGTTTGGTGACAGCACCAATCGCTCAAACTATGTGGATACTTGCGATCGTTTTGGTGGGAACTTCCTCAATTTTGGGTTCACTGAACTTTGTGATCACCATTTTGATGATGAAGGTTCCCAGCATGAAATGGGATCAAGTTCCCCTATTTTGCTGGGCAATCTTGGCAACTTCTCTGCTGGCGCTTCTCTCCACACCTGTATTAGCAGCCGGTTTAGTTCTGCTGTTGTTTGACCTCAACTTTGGCACCTCCTTCTTTAAACCAGATGCAGGCGGTAACGTTGTAATTTATCAACACTTATTCTGGTTTTATTCTCACCCGGCAGTATATTTAATGATTCTGCCCATCTTCGGCATCATGTCGGAGGTAATTCCAGTTCACGCCCGCAAGCCAATCTTTGGTTATAAAGCGATCGCTTATTCTAGTGTGGCAATCTGCGTTGTCGGTTTGTTCGTCTGGGTACACCACATGTTCACCAGTGGCACACCCGGTTGGATGCGGATGTTCTTCACTATCTCCACTCTCATAGTTGCAGTTCCCACTGGCGTGAAGATTTTTGCCTGGGTTGCTACCCTTTGGGGTGGTAAAATCCGCTTCACAGGTGCGATGCTTTTCGCCATTGGCTTGTTGTCCATGTTTGTCATGGGCGGCTTAAGTGGTGTGACGATGGGAACAGCCCCCTTTGATGTTCACGTCCACGACACATATTATGTAGTAGGACATTTCCATTACGTTCTGTTTGGCGGTTCCGTGTTTGGCATCTACGCCGGCATTTATCACTGGTTCCCCAAAATGACCGGACGAATGCTGAATGAAAGCTTGGCACGCATTCACTTTGCCCTTACCTTCATCGGTACTAATCTGACCTTTTTACCCATGCACGAGTTGGGTTTGCAAGGAATGCCGCGACGAGTGGCAATGTATGACCCCCAATTTATCGACCTCAATCAAATTTGTACCTTTGGTTCATTTGTTTTGGCGATATCGGTAATTCCTTTCACCATCAACATGATCTACAGTTGGTTGAAAGGGCCTTTGGCTGGTGATAATCCTTGGCAAGCTTTGACTTTAGAATGGACAACTAGCTCACCACCTGCAATTGAAAACTGGGAAGTGTTGCCGGTTGTGACTCATGGCCCTTATGACTACGGTCATGGTCATAGTAACGAAGTACAGCCATCTGCAACGCCGGAAGCTAGTGCTTAGTTAGTAGAGTGAGTAATGCGATCGCTCTCAAGCTGACTGCAATTTCTAGTCATTTGATTTGAGAACTTGAAACTTGAGCTTCAGAACTCGGAACTTCAAGCTTATATCATGTCCGTATAATTAGTTATTTTCCACAGTCATTGCACCCCACCCCCAGCCCCTCCCCGCAGGCGGGGAGGGGAGACAAAGCGTAGCTTTGGCGGGGTGGGGTTCTTCGGGTTTAATAAGTAATCTAGCGGACATGATATTAGAACTCGGAACTTGAGCCTCAGAACTTGGAACTTGAGCCTCAGAACTTGGAACTTGAGCCTTAGAACTTGGAACTTGAGCCTCAGAACTTGGAACTTGAGCCTCAGAACTTGGAACTTGAGCCTCAAAACTCGAAACTTGAGCCTCAGAACTCGGAACTCCGAGCTTAGAACTCGGAACTTGAGCCTCAGAACTCGGAATTTGAGCTTCGGAACTCGGAACTCCGAGCTTGGAACTCGGAACTTGAGCCTCAAAACTCGAAACTCGGAATTTTGAGAATTCCTGAACAAGTGAAGAGTTGAGTTAAACAAGGATTTTGGATGAAGAATGAAAATTTTGCCGCTTCACACTTCATTCTTCATTCAAGCTTCCACAACAGACGCAGCAGATAATATTGTCAAAAAATCTATGACTATAGCTACAACGACAAGCGAAGATCACAGTGCAGGACACGAAGAACATCCAGATTTAAGAGTTTGGGGATTGTTGACGTTCCTCGCTTCTGAATCCCTTATGTTTGGGGGATTTTTTGCCACTTATTTGTTTTTTCGGGGTACTACAGCAGTTTGGCCTCCAGAAGGAAGTGAAGTAGAATTACTCGTGCCGACAATTAACACCATTATTCTGGTGTCTAGTAGTTTCGTCATTCACTTCGGTGATACGGCGATTAAAAAGAATAACGTCAAGGGAATGCAACTGTGGTACGCAATTACCGCAATCATGGGGGCAATTTTCTTAGGTGGTCAGGTTTATGAGTACTCGACTTTAGGATACGGACTGACTACCAACGTCTTCGCCAACTGCTTTTATATCATGACAGGGTTCCACGGTTTGCACGTTTTTGTGGGACTGTTATTGATATTACGTGCATTGTGGCGATCGCGTCTTCCCGGTGAATATTCTGCAACCAATCATACTTTCATCGAAATGACAGAAATTTACTGGCACTTCGTAGACATTATCTGGATTGTTTTATTCACCTTGGTGTACGTTCTTACTTTGTTTTAAATAGGGCATGGGGCATGGGGCATTGGGCATTGGGCATTGGAAAAAAACTTCTCTTTGTCTCCCTCATCCCCCTCATCCCCCTCATCCCCCTCATCCCCACTCCCCAATAAATTTATTATGCAAGCTAATACAAACAAATTCTCATGGTTCCAGGTTCCAGAGGACATTAAAAATTTATTAATTTTAGCTGCACAAACCTGGGAAAACACATCAGAATCGGAAAACTATATTCAACAAGCTTTAGCGCAAACTGGTGAAAATACAGATGTCTTGGTAGCAGCATATAGATTTTTCTATTATAAAAATAATTATTCTCTTGCATTACAAACAACAGTTAAATTATTAGATAAAATTAAAGAAATAGAAAACTTGCCTGATGAGTGGGAGCAACTTAAGCCTATATTAGTCAATCGCAAAGAAGACCCACAGATTCGATTGTACTTAAATGCTTATGCTGCTTCTGGATTAGTACTAGCAAAGTTAGGAGCAGTTGAGCAAGCAAAAGAAATCAGCGCCAAAGTCAAAGAGATAGACGAAAAGCATGATTTTGGAGCCGGAATTCTCCTGGATATTTTGACACGTCCAGCAGAAGAAGATGATTAATTAGTCAATGCACATCTCGATAAGACGATGTGCGAAACAGTAGAGACGCGATTCATCGCGTCTGTAAGGAGTGGGGAGATGAGGGAGATGAGGGAGATGAGGGGACAAGGAGAATAACCCATACGCAATGCCCAATGCCCAATGCCCAATGCCCAATGCCCCATTCCCAATGCCCCATTCCCAATGCCCAATGCCCTTTTGGTGAACAATCATGAACAATTGGTTATCTACCACATCATATTCCTCTTACTCCCTATTAGGAGCGACTACTGATAGTAACTCTATCTTTCCTGCTATCACCATACCTACTAAACTTCCTGGAGGTAATAATATTCCTAATGTCTCTCCGATCATTATCATCCAATCTTCTCAGCTATCAATTTAAAAGCTATGAAAGGTAGGGATTGGCTGCTAACGGGAGACGGTGAACATCAAGCCTGTAAAGCTGTGAGAGCATGGGATTTATTGAGAGAAAATTATCGCGTTTATCGGTTTTTAACTGAAATCGAAGATGTTCTCAATAGTGGGGATGATGAAACCAGTCGTCTACCAGAAATCCGAATGCTCGTAAGGCGCTTGATAGTGAATTCCTACTGGGTGCGAAGTCAATATTTAGAGCCTTCGCCCAAAACCGGAACCTCTGTTTTACTCCTATATGATGAATTGGGTTTTCCGTTGACAGTGCAAATAGTAACATTTGCACCGGGAACCCGATCAACCATTCATAATCATGGGACGTGGGGAATCGTGGCGGTGTTAAAAGGTCAGGAAAAAAATACTTTTTGGCGACGCACCCATAGCGCTGAAAATCTGGGCAAGATTGAACAGACAGGAGAGATAACTCTATTTCCAGGGGATATTATTAGCTTCACTCCTGATGCAATTCACAGTGTAGAAGCAATGGGTGATGAACCAACTGTGACTTTTAACATTTACGGCGAAACTGATCCGAGTGAGAGATTTGAGTTTGACCCAGTAAAGTGTAGTGCTAAAAACTTTTAGCATCACGCGGTAGGGTAGCACAGATGTGCGCCTCTATAAACAAATAGTATTCTACTAAGAGGTAGTTGAATGGCAAGGGTAATTTTCTATAGCAAACCAGGCTGTAAAGGTGGTACTAAGCAAAAAGTTTTGCTAACAGCTGCCGGTCATGAGGTGATACCATACAACCTGCTAACAGAACCTTGGACAGTTGAGCGGTTGCGTTCATTTTTTGGCGATCGCCCCGTAGCCGAATGGTTTAATCTTTCCGCCCCAAAGGTAAAATCTGGTGAGGTGCTTCCTGAAAAAGTGGATGAACAAACCGCTTTGGCGCTGATGCTAAAAGAGCCGTTGTTGATTCGCCGTCCTTTGTTAGAAGTAGGCGAACAGCGCGAGGTAGGATTTGATGTACAAAAAATTGATGCTTGGATTGGCTTACAAGCTGTGGATGAATCTTTGCAAGAAATCAGCGACAATCTGATGAAGGAGAATTTGCAAGGCTGTTCCCACGGTCACGATCATGGGCATAAACACCAAAAGCAAGGCAACTGTAAACATTAGTACATGATATAGCGGTTCTCGGTTGAGTAGGTACAGAACCCCACCCCCAACCCCCTCCTCGTTCACGGGGAGGGGAGATTTTGTCGTTAGACAAAAGCGGGGTGGGGTTCCGACGGCTTAATTAGTAATTGAGTGGACTTGATATAACGTCATTGCAAGGGTTTCACGTTAAGTTGACACCTATGACAGCTGTATGCCCCTACCTGTGTTTAACGGACACCAGCAGTTTCTAAGGACAAGTCTTGAAACATGGGTGTGCTGAGGTAACGTTCACCAAAGGAAGGCTGAATCATCACGATTAAACGTCCGGCATTTTCTGGACGTTTACCTACTTGAATTGCAGCACACAAAGCTGCACCAGAGGATATCCCAGACAATAAGCCTTCTTCTTTTGCCAAACGTCGCCCATGAGCGATCGCTTGTTCATCGCTGACTCTAATTACTTCATCAACCAATTCTAGGCGGAGAACATCGGGGATAAATCCGGCCCCAATACCTTGAATTCTGTGTGGCCCGGCTTCACCGCCTGAGAGAACTGGGCTGTTGCTGGGTTCAACTGCGATCGCCTGAAAAGTCTTCTTACGCTGTTTAAGTACTTCTGCAATCCCAGTAATCGTTCCACCAGTACCTACCCCAGCAATGACGATATCCACTTCCCCGTCTGTATCTGTCCAGATTTCTTCTGCGGTGGTTTCCTGGTGAACTTTGGGATTAGCAGGGTTGCGGAACTGTTGCAACATAAAAGCATCGTTTGTATTAGCCACAATTTCTTCGGCTTTGCGAATAGCTCCCCGCATTCCCTCAACGCCTGGTGTCAATTCCAAAGAAGCACCATAAGCCCTGAGCATAGCCCGTCGTTCTTGGCTCATCGTCTCTGGCATTGTCAAAATCAAACGGTAGCCACGCGCTGCTGCTACCATCGCTAGAGCAATTCCTGTATTACCAGAGGTAGGCTCAACTAAAATCGTCTTTCCAGGGGAAATTGAGCCAGCAGCTTCTGCTGAGAGTACCATACTTAACCCAATGCGGTCTTTCACCGAAGCCGCTGGGTTCATCCCTTCTAATTTGACAACTATCCTTGCTACTACTCCCTCAGCTTGAGGAATCTTGTTCAGTTGAACTAAAGGAGTTCGTCCAATCAGTTCTGTTATGTCTTGAGCAATCCGCATTATTTAACTCCTAAAATCCTAAATCTTAGTACAGAGTATTTACTTGTAACAATAAGCTTTTGTGTATTTAATTTGCAGTTTAGTATCAATGAGTGCATATACTATGTATTCTAACTCAACCACAAAATATGAAAGTTTAGGAAGAACCTTTATCAGATGTTCCCATTGATTCTCACTTCAGCAGAGGGCTAGCTTGCCATACTTATATTTTACCATTTGGAATTGCTGACTATTGCTTATTGGGCATAAAATCTGTATATATGCATAGTTTTTACCATTATTTTCAATCTTCTCTATATGTTATGGAAATCTAATTTACTTTCATAACATTTAATTGTTTTTCCCAATTTATTAGTCTATCTTTATCAAAAGACATTGATATTTCCTTTTGAGTGCAGTTTTTATTTACTCAAATTTGCATCAGAAACAGTCCTTAATCATTGCCTACACTGCTTTGAGGTTGAGTACAGAAATACCAGAACCCCACCTAGTAAACACTAGAACCCCGTCCTAAAAACACTAGCACCCATACCCCAATTAATTTTTGTAAGACTTATCAGGCAGGGATTACAGGCTTTGAGTACTATTCTAATGAATTTAATAATCTTAACGGGGTTAGGGTAAACTGTTTTGTGGAGAGCGGCTGATATAAATCGTATAGGATTTACGCAGAGATTCCCCTCTACCCCCCAACATTCCTGAGCGAAAGCTTAGTGAACTAGGGGGGACTTCTTAATCTCTCTTTTGAGAGGAAGATGAAATCACATTCTCTGAATCTGAGTGCGTTATTTCTGACTGATTAATCCTACGTTTTGTGAAAAGGTTGGTAACTTTTCAGTGGTCAGTAGTCAGTGGTAATTATAAAAATGACTGACAACTAACGATTGTAAAACTACCATTTACACATATTTTAATATCAAACCTGTTTGAAAAGTAGAAAGATATAGCTACTTTAAATAAACAGCAAAAGATATTTTCTTGCTGAGTGCATACTACCTAGCAAGGGAGAGCCGAGATGAAAGCCAAACTTTTAAATCTTCTCACAGTTTGCGTAGTTACCTTAGTAGTGCTTTCTCCAGGAGTAGTAGTATTTGGCATAGTTTGGGAACGACATTTGGAGTTAGTAAAATCCCAGAATTTAGCCTGCGAAATTAACAAGACTAGTAGAAATGCTCCTATCTTGGCTCCCCAGACAGAGGGTACACATTCCCCTCAGACTAGCATCAAATCCTCTGATCGTAATGTGATTCATCAAATGCTGACTGTTGCTGAACAATATAAATTTGCCACGATCCTACAATGGTTCTTCTTGCTAATCCCTATTTGTGTTGGGTTAGGGATTCTTTTTTACGACAGATATCTTGTTCATCGTGCTGCTGTTTTAAAAGAACAAGTTGAAATGTTGGAAAGGCTGTGGCAGCACAGTATCGAACAGTAACCAATTCACAATTAACTCACTAAAATCAAGAAGCTTACTATGTCCGAACAACGCCAACAACTGTATTTTAATCTGATTGATGAGCTACTCAAATGCCCTAATGGTCAGGAACCAGAAGTTTTGGAAAGTAAGCCAGAATTGATTGATTCTGGATTTGTAGAGACAATGTTACAAGTAGCAACTATGTTTGCCCATGAAGGGAATCAAGATGGTGCTAAGTTTTTATTTTTTGTAGCGCGTGAGCTAGCTAAAGAACTGGGTTTATACCCGGAAGTTTCCAATCCTGAAGTTGCAAACACTGAAGCCGCAAATAAGGAGTAAAAATGCTGTTGACTTCAACGGATGCGGGACAAATAGCTTTAGAACTGCTGATGGCAGATTGGAATATTTCAGAAGAGAATCGGGAGTGGTTTACAATATATAACTCTCGTCTGATTGGCGAGAGTTGGTACACTGTAGAATTAGGTGTAGAAGGATTTCCCGATAGATGGTTTATTCAAGTATATGACAATGGAGTGTGTGATCCAAACTACACATTTATATCACCAATCCGTGGTTCTGAAGGATTTACGGACTTTGTAAATGTGCCGGATATTGTAGCAGAAGTCTTAGTTTGTGAACGCAATGCTCGATAATAATTAAAAAGACAAAATTTAGAATTCAATATTAAGATGTGCTGATTAAATGCATTTTCTTTGAATTCATAATTTTCGATATTAGAGTATTTGGGAGCATCTCACCTTTGCAAATCTACCTGTCGATTAGAAATGGCGGTTAATCTTGCAAACAAAGTTTGCATACGCTTACTAAGAAAACAAGCAACTGGTTTCAACCACCTGGGTGGTTTAAAGTCTCGTATAGCTGCGAATTACATGAGACTGTTGACCAATTTATGAGGGGTTAAACTTCCCATACCTAAAATCTTGGTTTGGCGTTGCTTTCCCGCCCTGCAATAAATTGCGGGCTAATAGCCAAAGTGCGTTTCAACGCACTAAAATTAAAGAAACTAAAATGGATTTAGACTGATGGGTTAGACTCCCTATTAATTCGCCAACAGTCTCATTCCATTCGTCAAGGCTAGGGGTATTAAAACCAATACTTTGATAAAGACTTTTTGGTACATACCTCGTCTCTTATGGGCGAAAAAAACTAATGATATCAGGCTAATTAAAACCACATTCCTTGGGATGTTATGGGGAGCATCCCAAATGTGTAAAAACATATTTTGTCATTGCGAGCGTAATGAAATGAAGCGAAGCAATCGCAACATCTAGACTTTGTGATTGCAACTCTTAGAGACGCTCCGCGAACATTCCGCTTTGCTTCATTCGCAATGACAATCTATCATCTTGGTAAATTTGCTTGCATTGGGATGCTCCCATGTCCTGAGCAAGCCGTTGTGTGGGTGTGGTTTCTCTTAGACTAATGACTAATGACTCTCGCGTTGCAGTGTGATATTTAAATATAAAGATGCTTGACGCAAATCTGAGGTGATACTAAACAATGTATGCCTCTTTTTTTTGTAATATTTAATATTTTATTTAAGCCTATTAGGCTATTTTGTCATGTTTAATTGATAAAAATATGTTATATTAAATAGCGTGATGGACGCTACAGAAATATCAGTTCCAATGATTGCTGAAGATATCTTAGCCAAAGAATTCACAAGAGTCCTCAACGACTACTACCCAAAAGTTGGAGAATTACTAGACGGGTGTTATGTGAAAGTCATCACCTGTTTTTGGGGACGACCTGCTAGACGCTTGCAATATATAGGAATTTATTGCTCTGACGAAATGATTTCCTGTGTGCAAGCCCACAAAGAAATACTCAGAGAAGTAGCAGACAACATGGGTCTAGTACAGGTAGTCTGCATGAATGCCAAGCGATTATTGCGCGATCCGATGTCGAAGGTCAAACACAATAACCCACGTCTATGGTTGGAGTTGCAGTGGGTTGCAAATTAGTCTTTGATCGCATTAATGGAGAGGAGTAAATGTGTTTGTAGTGAAGACTTTAGTCGTCAAATATTTAAGCACTTTAGTGCTTACTACGAACTTATCGACTATTAGAATAGCCAGCACAAAGTATTAACGCAAGTAATGAAAACTGGAATTTTCTGCAATTACGATAATCATCACCAAGATGCTCGTCGTGCCATCTTTGAGCAAGTCGCGCTGATAAAACAGGCAGAAAGTTTAGGTTTTGAGTCAGCCTGGGTGAGTGAGCATCATTTTAGTGAATCCAATCTCAGCCCCTCCATGTTGCTGTTAATGGCACATTTGGCGGGGCTGACTTCAACTATCCAATTAGGCACTGCGGCGGTGTTACTGCCATTCCATAACCCGATTCGGGTAGCGGAAGATATCGCCACTCTGGATAACCTGTGCAATGGACGATTATTATTTGGGGTTGCTAAAGGCGGCCCTTTTCCCCAACAAAACAAGCATTTTGCGACACTCCCAAGTGAATCCCGTCCCAGGATGCTAGAGGCGATCGCACTGATTCAAAAGCTGTTATATGAAACTGATGTATCATTTAATGGCAAGTATTATCAATGCGATCGCCTGACAATTCACCCAAAACCATTGCAGAGTCAAATACCAGTGTATGTTGCCACTGGCGGTGATGATGGTATCGAGTTTGCTGCTAAACATTCCTTCAGCTTGATGGGTGGGCCGCCATTCTCCCTACAGAGATTGAAGGATACTGTTGCTAAATATCGAGCCTTAAATTCTAGTGGTGCAGAAAACTTCGTGCTGGCACGCTTTTTTTATGTTGGCAAAACATTTGATGAGGCTGTGAGTGAGGCATTGCCTTTCATCCGCCAATTTAGCAAGAAAATGAAAACTAATTCGGCTGAAGTATTGCAGAATAGTGCGAATCCCAACCAAAAACCATTTGATCGTACAAATATTTGTTTCGATGAAGATTATTTGATTGAGAACTCAATTATCGGTGATGTGGAGACTTGTCGAGACAAAATCAAGAAATTTCAGGACGAATTAAATTTAGGTACGTTAGCACTCAAACCCTCGTCTTCGGATATGCAAAAAAACCTGGAGAGTTTGACGCGCTACAACCAAGAGGTGCGAAATTATGTCTTCTAAACTATACCAGCTTCCTCCCGATGATTTACCTCCAACTGAGGTAACGAAACAGGATGGAATGCTGCAAATGGAGCTAGAACAGTCTACAGGTAGATGCTTTTATCTAGCCTGCGATCGCATTACGCGAGTCCTGTTATCTAATTGTCAGTGGTATCTCACAACAAATGCTAGCATTCTAACATTAATTGTTGACTGCCCTGACTTAGTATCTTACTGGCATATAGTCAGCAATATTGCTCAGTTGGGTAATAGGTTAGAGCGGTTTGCTCGCAACGGTAAAATCCGCGTTTATCCGCCATTTGGCAAGGGGATGCCGTTTGAAATCAGCGTAAATGAAATATCAGCTTATCGAGATTGGCTTTGAGGTAAATAGAAACTGGGAATCACACAAAATATAGCTGTCTTACACCCTGTACTCCTAAAGTGCAGGGTGTTGCAATTTTTATCATCCTAAAGTGCAGGGTGTTGCAATTTTTATCAAAGTTGTAACTTATTAAAATACCAGTTTTATGGAATAGAATTTACCATAGAACCAGTTATCAGCGCTCTGGTTGTATATTACATCTAGGATGACATACATCCTGCGATCGTGGGCAGCATCAATTAAATCTCTTAAATCTTGACGAGTGCCAAAGTGGGGGTCAATATTTAAAAAGTCTTGGATGCGATCGCTGTGATAAGCTTCTAATTCAGAAGGTTGTCGCCAAGGTGGATTAATCCACAGCGTTGTTACTCCCAATCGCTGCAAGTAGTCCAACTTACTCTTAATTCCCCTAAGAGTACCACCAACAAACTTTGTACCTGCTGCCATCCAGTTGGCTTTGTCTTTAACCTGGAATTTTAAAGGATTGGTATGGTCAAAAAGTTCTCTTTGATTTTCATTATCATCACTGAATCTATCTAATATCAATTGGTACAAAAACTGGTCGCGCCAATTGATAGGACTCGGATAAACTCTCCCTCGTGGTTTCAGGTTTGTTTCAGAGAGTTGCTGGGGTGTCAATTCTTCAACTTTAGCCATGAGGATTTACGCACAGATTGGAAAATGCCAGTATGCATCTCCTATCTTGCAAAAATACTTCCAGTTTTCATTAACCCACAGAGGGATTTTGTAAATTGGTGGCTTAATTTTGTGATGATAGGTTTTAGTTTAAACGCAGAGGTACGCAAAGGAAAGCGCAGAGGGGCGCAGAGTTTTTACTATAATGATGCAGATAGCCATTTATACCAATTATCTAACCCAGCACCAGTGGTTGCAGAAACCTGAAAAATCTGAATTTTGGGATTTACTTCTTTAGCATATTCTATGCACTTTTGAACCTCAAATTGCACGTAAGGCAGCAAATCAATTTTAGTGAGAATCATTATGTCACTAGCACGGAACATGTGTGGGTATTTTATCGGCTTATCTTCTCCCTCTGTGACGGAGAGAATTACGACTTTTGCATTTTCTCCTAAATCAAATAAGGCTGGACAAACCAAATTTCCGACATTTTCAATCATTACAACTGAATTTAGCGGCGGATTCAGTTGTTGTAAACCCCTGTCTATCATTGATGCATCTAAATGACAGCCTGTTCCGGTGTTGATTTGGATGACTTTAGAACCTGTTTCTTTAATTTTTTTGGCATCGTTAGCAGTTTCTTGGTCGCCTTCAATGACACTAATAGATAATTGATGCTTTAAATCATTGATTGTTCGCGTTAAAAGAGTTGTTTTACCAGCACCGGGAGAACTCATTAAATTTAAGGCGAGAATATTTCGACCTTTAAACCATCCCCGATTTTGAGCAGCTATCAAGTTATTTTTTGCCAAAATATCCTGCTCTAAGGATATCGTTGTGTTGTGTATTTTGGCATGAACTTGAGACGCTTCTATATGAGTGTCGTGAATGTGGGAATGAGTGATGACAGTACCATCTGGTAAAGTGTGAGTATGATTATGTTCAGCTTCATCTGTTTCTAAATTTGTAATTTTTATTTCGCCATCATCAGAACAACCGCAGGTTACACACATAATTCCTCGATTTCTATTTCTTTAATTTTAAGTTCTTCACCAGTAATTAAATCTAATTGCACGCTACCGCAATTACAGATACCAAATGGTTTATCTAAAAAAAATTCTGCCCCGCATTGGCGACATCGGCCCAAACCAGGAATTTCCAAAATTTCTAACGTCGCCCCTTCTAAAACTGTACCTTGAGTGCAAATATCAAAACAAAATCGGATAGCATCGGGCATGATGGCTGAAAGTTTGCCGATTTCTAATAAAATTCGTTGCACTTTTGCGCCTTTGGCGTGTTCAGCTACAATTGCCACAATATTTTGGGTAATTCCAAGTTCGTGCATACAATAAAATCTATTAAATATTAACAAATTCGTGGCAATTGGTCGCCTACTAGCATATCAACAATCCTTTCAGCACCAAAAACTGTTTTTAACAATACGATACCTGTGGGTGAAGGTATAACTTCGCCAATAATACAAGCATCTTTGCCTGCTGGGTGTAATTTCATAGCTGATAAAACAGTTTCTGCATATTTAGCTGCTACCACCACAACTAGCTTACCTTCATTAGCTAAATACAACGGGTCTAAACCGAGAATTTCGCAAACTCCGTTGACTTCTTCCCGCACTGGAATAGATTCTTCAAAGAGACGGATTCCTACATTAGAACTGAGGGCAAATTCATTTAATACTGTAGCTAAACCACCGCGTGTAGCATCTCGCATGGCATGAATTTGGGGACATACATGGAGAATGTTTTCTACTAAACTATGCAAGGGCTGACAGTCACTTTCAATATTAGTCTCTAAGGCTAATTCCCCACGGGTAATTAAAATTGCTGTCCCATGATTGCCTATTTCACCATTAATTATTATTGCATCTCCAGGTTTAATATTTTGGGCGGAAATACTAAATCCTCGCGGGATGATACCAATACCAGCAGTATTAATAAAGAGTTTATCGGCAGCACCACGATGTACAACTTTTGTGTCACCAGTGACAATTTGAATACCAGCTTTTTTTGCGGCTGCTTTCATACTGGCTGCGACACGCCGTAAGGTTTCTACTGGTAATCCTTCTTCTAAAATTACGCTACAAGTTAGATATAAAGGTTTAGCACCGCTAACAGCTAAATCATTAACTGTGCCGTTGATGGCTAATTCTCCTATATCACTACCGGGGAAAAATAACGGGTCTACAACGTATGAATCTGTAGTAAATGCGAGTCTGTCTCCTTGTTGGAGGAGAGGGGCTAAGTTGAAGCTGGCTTGGTCTTCTAGTTGTGAGAGAATTGGATTATCAAAATTGCTGACAAAGATTTCGTCTATTAAATCACGCATGGCTTTACCACCGCTACCATGTGCGAGAGTTATATGAGTGTCTTGCACTTTTCCTTGGCGACGGCGGACTTGTTCTATTTTTTGGAATAGGGGATTTTGGATTGGGTTTGTGGGGGAAATGTTCATATTAAAATTTTTTTAAACGCATAGGCGCTTCGCCTTCCCGCAGGGTAGGAACGCAGAGGGAAGCGCAGAGGTACGCAGAGTATTTAGTCTGAGGAGAAGCCGCAGGCGGGGAGAGGTTCTTGAGTTATTTTTGGTTTTTGGGCGATTGTTCTTTTGGCAATGGTGGAGAGTCGTCCATATTTGTAATAGGCTGCACAAGCGCCTTCGGAAGATACCATGCAAGTACCGATTGGTGTTTCTGGTGTGCAAGCTGTACCGAATACTTTACACTCCCAAGGTTTTAAGACTCCTTTGAGAATTTCTCCACATTTACAAGCTTTATGGTCGGCTACTTTGAGATTAGGAATGGTAAATTTAAGTTCGGCATCAAATTGGGCATATTTAGGTTGAATTTTTAATCCTGAATAGGGAATATCACCTAAGCCGCGCCAATCAAAACTATCTCGTATGACGAAAACTTTATTTATGGCTTGTAGGGCTACTGTGTTTCCAGTTTTTTGGACAATTCGGTTATATTGGTTTTCGACTTCACAACGATTTTCTACTAGCTGTTGCAATAGCATCCAAATTGATTGGAGAATATCTAAGGGTTCAAATCCTGAGACAACTATTGGCTTATTATATTGTTGGGAAATAAATTGATATGGGTCAGTGCCAATTACCATACTGACATGGCCAGGCCCAACAAATCCATCTAGTTGTAAGTCGGGATTATCTAATAGTGCTTTCAGGGCGGGAATCACGAGGACGTGATTGCTAAACATACTAAAGTTATGAATTTTTTCGGCTGCTGCTTGCAGAATGGTGAAGGCGGTGCTGGGGGCTGTGGTTTCAAAGCCTAAGGCGAAAAAGACTACTTCTTTGTCGGGGTTATCTCTGGCAATTTGCAGGCTGTCTAGGGGAGAGTACACCATACGGATGTCTGCACCTTGTGCCCTGGCTTGCAGTAAAGTGGTTTTGGAACCGGGAACTCGCATTGCGTCGCCAAAGGTGGCAAAGATGACGTTATGATTTTGGGAGATTGCGATCGCATCATCTAATCTCCCTTTTGGCATAACGCATACTGGACAACCAGGCCCATGAATTAGTTCGATGGTTTGGGGTAATATTTCTTCGATACCGTATTTAAATATGGAGTGGGTATGTCCGCCACATACTTCCATGATTTTGATGGGTTTTTCTAGCTGGTTGCTTAATTTGGCGATTTCGCGGCGTATGGCTTCAGCTTTTTCAGGTTCGCGGAATTCGTCAACATATTTCATGGGGATTGAGAAATAGTTTTTGGATATCAGTTAATTTCGCTTTTGTGGTAGGGAGTTTTTTTTAACGAACCGCAAAGGACGCAAAGGGCGCGAAGAAAGAAAGAAAGAAAGAAAGAAAGAAAGAAAGAAAGAAAATTAGACTCTTTTTCTGGGCCTCTACGTGGGAAAATAAAAGTCTATTATTTAAGTACTAATTCCTGCTTGTGCTGCTGCTAGTTCTTGGAAGAGTTGTAATGTTTCTGCCGCTTCTTGTTCGTTAATTCGATTCATGGCAAAGCCAACATGTACTAATACCCAATCACCAATACAAGCTTGGGGGGGATGTTGTTCATCTACGATACAAGCAATATTTACTTGACGCTTGACACCACCAATGTTAACTATGGCTAATTTATGGTTGACGTTGGTAATTTCTATAATTTGTCCGGGGATTCCTAAGCACATTTTTTTATTTTTTAAGATAAACGAACCGCAGAGGCAAGAGAGACGCAGAGAGAATTCTTTGTGAGAGAAATTTTGTCAAATATCAAGACTCATGTATTAATTGTACGGCTGCAATCACTGCTTGTCCTAAAGATAACCCGCCGTCATTAGCTGGAACTAAGCTGTGAGTAAGTACTTTTATCCCCAATGTTTGTAATCGTTTGCTAACTTGCTCTAACAATATACAATTTTGGAATACTCCTCCTGTTAATGCTACCTGAGAAATTAGATTTTCTTGAGAAAGATATTTAACCATTTGCACAATTGCGTTAGCTAAACCTTTGTGAAATTTGGCAGCCATAACTGGTTGGGGAATCTGCTGCTGTAAGTCATGGAGCAATGCTTGCCACATTGGACGCGGGTCTATATAATAAATCCTATCTAAAAAGCTAAAGTTAAAAGGATAGATTAGGGTTTCTTTATGATTATTTAAGCTGCTTACATCTACTATAGCTTCCATTGCGATCGCAGCTTGTCCTTCATAGCTACATTCATCTCTATAAATACCGATAGCCGCCGCCACTGCATCGAACAATCGTCCCACGGAAGACGCTGGAGGAGAGTTAATTCTTTTCTCAAGAAGTTGATTGAGTAGCTTAATTGGCTTGTTTTTCAGAAATTTTACGATTTCTAAATCAGCATACTGTTGTTGACAATCATCCCAAAGGTTAGCAGCTATTAATTGAGCATAAGTATTACGCCAAGGCTGATATATCGCTTGTTCACCACCAATCATTGCTACTGGTTTAAATGTTGCTAGTCGCTGAAATTTACGATAATTTGCTAAAAGAAATTCTCCGCCCCAGAGTGTACCATCATCACCGTAACCTAAACCATCTAAAGCAATGCCTAATACCGGAGGCGAATCTAAAGGAATCCCATTTTCTACCATGCAAGCGGCGATATGGGCGTGATGATGTTGGATTTGATGAATTTTGATTTGGTTTGTATCTGCGAGTTCTTTACCAAGTTTGCTTGAGAGATATTCAGGATGTTTATCAATAGCGATTATTTCTGGCTTATGCTCAAATAGATTTAAGTATAAATTCAAAGTGTCTTCGTAAGCATTGAAAGCCGCAGCATTTTTTAAATCTCCCAGATGTTGAGAGAGAATTGCTTCTCCTTCACGCAATAAGCAAAAGGTATTTTTTAACTCACTGCCCATTGCTAAAATTTGCGCTACATTGTCAAATCCCGGTGGTAAACTAATTGGTGCTGGTGCATATCCTCTGGCGCGGCGAATTACTTGGGCTTTATCGCCGATAACTCTCACCACCGAATCATCTACCCGATTAAGAATCTCTCGATTGTGAAAGAGAAAATAATCCGCGATTGTCCCTAATTTTTCTTTTGCTTCGTCATTATCAATACATTGTGGTTCATCGGCAATATTGCCACTTGTTAAAACAATTGGGCGATTCATCCGCCGCAAAATTAAATGATGTAAGGGCGTATAAGGTAGCATGAAACCAAGGGTATTTTGCCCCGATGCTATCGATGGTGCTACTTTTTTACCTGTCGCTTGTAGTAAAACAATTGGTGCAGCAGAACTTTTCAATAATTCTTTTTCTTTGGCGTTGATAGTGCAATATTCTTCAATTATCTTAATATCTCGCGCCATTAAAGCAAAGGGTTTATGATAGCGCTTTTTGCGCTGACGCAGTTTTTGTACAACGGTTTCCTGAGTTGCATCGCAAGCCAAATGAATACCACCTAAACCCTTAATTGCCACAATCTCACCTTTCTGCAACAAGGTACAAACGGCATCAACATCATCCAACATGGAGAACATGGAAGCAGTAACCGATTTACCATCAGCGCGTTCTAACCAAGCTGAAGGGCCGCAAGCATGACAAGCGACAGGTTGGGCGTGAAAACGGCGGTTTTCAATATCGTGGTATTCCTTTGCACATTCTGAACAGATGGTAAACGCAGACATACTGGTATTGCATCTGTCGTAAGGAATGGCACGAATAATACTCAGGCGGGGGCCGCAATGAGTACAGTTAGTAAAGGGATAGCGATAAAAGCGGCTAAAGGGGTCAAATATTTCTTTTTGACATTGCGGACAAGTCGCTGCATCAGGGGTAATTTCTGTTTTAATGGCATTACTGACACTAGTAGAAATCACAAAATTATCAAATTTCAATTCACTTTCATAATGAGTTCTAATTAGTTGATTAATTTTTGCCAACGGTGGACATTCTGTTTGCAATCTGGCAATAAATTTGGTTATTGCTTCCTCACTACCAGATACCCTAATTAAAACACCTTGACCATCATTACAAACATCTCCACGCAAACCGCAGGCTTTAGCAATACGATATACAGTAGGGCGAAAACCTACTCCTTGAACAGTACCGCGAACTCTAATTTCTTCAGCCGCCATATAAATCTAATACCATTTCTTTGTAAGGCTGCACCAAATTTTCTTTCTTTCTTTCTTTCTTTCTTTCTTTCTTTCTTTCTTTCTTTCTTTCTTTCTTTCTTTCTTTCTTTCTTTCTTTCTTTCTTTCTTTCTTTCTTTCTTTCTTTCTTTCTT
>NZ_JAIVFQ010000110.1 GCF_020829495.1 Nostoc favosum CHAB5714
GGATACTATCGAAGAAAAAATTGTGCAATTGCATCATCAGAAACGAGATTTGGCAGATAGCCTATTGTCAGGTGCTGATATTAGTGGTAAAATCTCAACGGAAGCCTTGTTACAGTTGATTAGCGAAAGTTAAGCTGTCAGACACAGGAGTTACTGAGGATGGCTCGATGAAAGATTTTATAGGAACAATTACTTTTGTTTCTTAGTTGTGAGCGATCGCTTAGTGACTGGACAAAATCCTGCATCCACCACTGGGGTTGCCGAAGGAATTGTGAAGCTACTCACACCACCAGCTGTCTAGATTAAGCCAAAAAATAACACTCATCTCTCTTGATTGCAGATTTAAAGAATGTTTAACCTCAAAACAAGTTTGACAGTTTTATTTGCAGGCGTAAGCCTTACAGGCTGTTTTGGAGCCAATGCTCAAAAAACTGTTCCTGTAACAAGCAATACTCCTAATAAAATTCTCATCGTTTTAACCAACCACGAGCAACTGGGGAATACAGGTAAGAAAACAGGCTTTTATCTCGATGAAGCAGCTCATCCCCATGCAGTGTTCACTCAAGCGGGATTTGAGGTAGAGTTTGCTAGTCCCACAGGAGAAGCAGCCCCGATAGATCCAAATAGCTACAAACTTAACGATCCTCTCAATAAACAGTTTGTCAATAATCCCAAAGTAATGGCCAAAGTGAAAGACACTTTGTCTCCTGAAGAAATCAAGCCATCTGAATACAAAGCCATCTTTTTTGCAGGTGGGCATGGGACTATGTGGGATTTTCCTGACAATAAAAAACTTGCTCAACTAACGGCAGCCATTTATGAACAAGGCGGCGTTGTTGGTGCAGTGTGTCACGGCCCAGCAGGACTTGTGAATGTAAAGTTATCTAATGGAGCATATCTCGTCGCTAATAAGACAGTAGCAGCCTTCACCAATGAAGAAGAAGAAGCCGTCGGACTCACAAAAACCATGCCATTTTTGCTAGAGTCAAAACTCATAGAACGTGGAGCCAAACATACCGAAGCCCGAAATTTTCAAGCCCATGTTGTAGTTAGCGAACGCTTAGTAACTGGACAAAATCCCGCTTCAGCAATCGGTGTTGCTGAAGATATAGTTCAGCTTTTAAAGTAAAACACACATTTGTTTGCTGATTTTGTAGAGCGACAGATTATTTGACCGTAATCTGTCGCTCTGGTCAAATAATTCGTCGCTCTATAGCCATCCTGACAACGCCTTTAATTAGAATTAAACTGCAAAAAATTCTTCAAAAAATGGATAAAACTTGTTCGCTAACAACTCAAACTTTTCTCCAATACAATCAGGGCGAACTATTTTATAACCTCTGCCATTGTACCAATCAGGATTTCTCCCTGGAGAATAACATAGATAAGCCGTGCCCTCTTTGTAGTACCCAGATATAGTTAAGATATTTATTTTAGGTAAATAATTTACTTGAAAATTCCCTACAGCACGGTTTCCACTTTTAAAAGTAATAGCTAAATTATTATCAACAATGTTTTGATAATCTTTATGTAATGATTTTAAATAAATTTGTGGTACAACTAAAGCTGCATGAACCTTACCGATTTTTCGAGCCGATAACTGAAACTGGGTGTCACTAAAAACTTGTCCAGCAATCTTAGTAACCTCTGTTTGAAAATCTATTTTTACTGCGTAAAGAAGTTGTTCTAAATTTATATTGAGCATTACTTTACCTTTGAATGTTTAAGTATTGTCAAGAAATATTTTGAAATTTTTAGTATATAAAATGTTTGCTAGAATTATATGCGATTAATCATTAGAACCATAGAATCTAAATTGATATTTATCTTAAATACATACGGCACAATCTGTTTTCCAGAAATACACTGGAAGTAGATCAACTTGCTAGTGTCCAATCTGTTCTTTATTAGCTCACCATCAGCCACGCCTACAGCTTTAGCGACCAGAGGCAGATTAGCTCCCGGTCGAACGGTAGGGCAGTAATGTTTTTCAGTGGTTGCGGCAACTGATGAAGCGCAATCGCCCCGCTTTGGTAACGCCCCACGTTTTGATTTACTCTGTTCCATGACAACAGTCGGCGGTGGAACAAATTCTCGTTCAAGGTCATCGGTAATCATTTGTCCGGGTGCGACAATCTTCCGAATCAGCTTGCCAGAGTCATCTTGTTCAACCAGTTCCGGGGTTAGGCTCATCCCATAAGTGTTTTTTTTGTACGTGCAGCCTGAACGAGAGCTAGAAAAAGTCTTTGATGATTAGGATCGAGAATTGAAAGCTCAGGATGCCATTGCACACCAATTGCCCAAGGATGATGTTCATGCTCCACAGCTTCAATGACTCCATCATCCCAAGCATGAGCAACAACCCGCCAATCAGGCGGTACTTTATCTACTGCTTGATGATGCCAAGAAACTACAGACATGTGAGAATTCTGTAAACAGTCAGCTAAAAGGCTTTCTACATCTATCATGACGAAATGTTCTGTAGGTAAACGTCGTCCAGGTTCCGGCTCTAGACGATGTAATGCAGATGTACCGTAAACATCTGGAATGTGAGGAATTAGAGTACCCCCACAGGCGACGATGAGAATTTGTAAACCCCGGCAAATACCCAATATTGGCAGATGACGTTCAAGAGCAAACTTGCCAAGCTGCAATTCAAAAGCATCACGTTCGCGATCAACAGAATAAATAGTAGGATGAGCAAAACCGTTGTAGCAAGCAGGGTCAATATCTCCACCACCAGAGATGATTAAACCTGGATAATGTGAAATAAACCCAACTTTCTCACGCCATCCATTCAGTCCAATACGGCGCATCTGTCACCAGTTGAGCAAATTTGTCATATTCACATTCTCAAACTCCAGCATCACGCCGCAACGCTCACCACTCTTGCCCAAAGTATTGCCCATTTACTTCAACAGCTATCGCCAGCCGCAAGCAGAGACTAAAAATGCTTTTAAAAATCTCAAAGTAAGAAACTTTAGAGCTTAGGTTTTTACTTGGGTTGCCACAATGGAGTGATATCAAGGTTTTTAGCAGCAGATACGGCATTCTAACCTACTTGGTACGGTTTACACCCCTTTGGTTTTTGTAAAGGTATCGTAACATATATTTATATAAAGCAATATTTGCTTAACTTAGCAAACTCAAATAAAAGAGTAGGTAATAAAAGCGATGAATCAACCCATTGAATTATCTTTAGAACAAGAATTTAGCCTTAGAACTTTCTCTGATCAAGTGCAGCAGATGTCGCGTGAACAAGCTCAAGAGTTTTTGCAGATGCTGTATAAGCAGATGATGATAAGGGAAAAGACTTACCAAGAATTGCTCAAACATCAGTGGGAAGTTAGTTCAGGTTCAATCTTGGGTTAAAACAAACTTGCTCTCATCACTTTAAGCGACTCAGAAGAGAACGAACACACAATTGTTTCTTTCAATGGCTTGGCAATAGAGATTATTTGCTCCAAACTGGGAAACTGCTCGCATAACCAACTCACAGTAACGGTTTTCATGGAACAGTGAACTACTTTGACCTACACAGCAAAGAGCCAATCGCACACCACAGACGTACACCTGCTCCCAAAGTTAACCCAAACCTGCCACTGCCCCAGATACCCATTCCAGTAAGGCTCTCCGTCAGCAACGCCAATAGCCTCGCCAATTGTGGAGACTAACTGATTGTAGAACGAGCCAGCGTTGTCGAGTCCAAGGCGCATTTTCAGCTTCAGCCCCTTCCATCCTTGGACAGTCGGACTTTCCACTGGCGTGAGTGTTTGAGGAATATCCTGGGAGGTTGTGTCAATTACTG
The DNA here is from genome assembly GCF_020829495.1 of Nostoc favosum CHAB5714. Taxonomy (GTDB): domain Bacteria; phylum Cyanobacteriota; class Cyanobacteriia; order Cyanobacteriales; family Nostocaceae; genus Nostoc; species Nostoc favosum. Next base: position 3,809 of record NZ_JAIVFQ010000110.1, read on the forward strand.
GTGTCGATAAAACCATATTATTAGTGACTGACACCAACTCATTTTGAAATGCTTCATCCCGATTTAACCACTGCCCAAAAATCGAATCACGCTGATCATCAGGAGCAACAAACCGATAAACGCACTCCCGATTTTTACGCTTGCCCAATCGACCAACATAGTCTAACTTCAAATCAATCTTGGCAAGTAACTCTTGAGCGATCGCTATGGAAGTAAGTTTTTCTGAGATACTAACATTCAAGTAATTCTTGATAACGTGCCGATGCGTTACAGCCAGTGCCTTAAACTCCACCATCTTTTCGTCGCTGCCACGTAACTGAACGTCTGGTGTAAGAAACTGCAACAGATTCAGATTTTCGAGTAACAACACAGCAGGTAATAACTGCCCCTTGTTAAAATCTGGTTTCCAAATCGAATTTTCCCCCGCCTCTAACTGCGCTTTTGCTCTTTTAGCATCACGGTTCGTCAGAAATTCTCGTCCCAGCGTCAAATAATAGTGCATCCGCAGTTGAGGATACCAGCCGTCGTCATCTTTCTCGACCAAATCAGGGGTTACGTCAATTTCGTAGCGACGAGGGAATTTAGGATTGATGGAAACTGTCAGCTAAAATAATAAGGGTAGTTATGCTTAAAAGCCGATGAATATCAGTATTGATATACCTGATGAAGTGCGCGTTTATGTAGAGGCACAAGTGATGGCAGGTGCTTATAGCAGCATTGGCGAATATTTTCTCTCATTGGTACAGCAAGACCAAAAACGCAAGGCACAAGCTTTTTTAGAAGGACTTTTGAAAGAAGGTATTGATGGAGAAGGGCAGGAAGTAACACCAGAATATTGGCAAAATTTGCGTTCTACCGTTTTAGGTCAGAACAGCATCGGGAACCAAAACGACACATGAACTATCGGTTAATTGTCAAAGATCGGGCAACGCAAGATTTGCGATATCTGGCAAATTATATATTGGTCAATGCGAATGCGGATGTAGCAGTTAAATTCTTAAGTGCTGCCGAAGTGACGTTTGCTCAGTTGGGAAAAACTCCTGGGATGGGAAAGGTAACGCAGTTAGTGGTATCGACATTGGGTGAAATCCGACAATGGCGCATCAAGAATTTTCAGGATTATTTAATTTTCTATTCTTTTCAGGATACTACGATTGAGATTCTTCGGGTATTTCATGGAGCAAGAGATTTAGCAGATGTACTTAACGAATTAGACGAAGAATTTTAACCCAAAATTGCTTATACCACCGCCAACCAATCGCACACCACAGACTTACACCCACCAGCAAAGTTAACCCAAACCTGCCACTGCCCCAGATACCCGTTCCAGTAAGGCTCACCATCAGCAACACCGACAGCCTCACCAACTTGGGAGACTAGCTCAGTATAGAACCGACCAGCGCTGTCGAGTCCTTGGCGCATTTTCAGCTTCAGCCCCTTCCATCCTTGGGTAACAGGACTTTCCACTGGCGTGAGTGTTTGAGGAATATCCTGGGATTGGGTGTCAATGACTGGTGTAATTGTACTTATATTATTGCTGACTGACACCAACTCATTTTGAAATGCTTCATCTCGATTGAGCCATTGCCCGAAAATTGAATCACGCTCATCATCAGGAGCAACAAACCGATAAACGCACTCCCTGTTTTCCCTCGACCCCAACCGACCGACATAATCCAACTTCAAATCAATTTTGGCAAGTAACTTCTGAGCGATCGCTACTGGGGTCAGTTTTTCAGAAATGGAAACATTCAAGTAATTTTTGATAACGTGCCTGTACTGAACAGCCAGTGCTTTAAACTCCACCATCTTCTCGTCGCTGCCACGTAACTGAACATCTGGTGTAAGAAACTGCAACATCTGAAGATTTTCCAATAACAACACGGCAGGCAATAGCTGCCCCTTGTTAAAATCAGGTTTCCAAATCGAATTTTCCCCAGCTTCTAACTGTGCCTTAGCCCGTTTAGCATCACGGTTCGTCAGAAATTCCCGCCCCAGTGTCAAATAATAGTGCATCCGCAGTTGAGGATACCACCCGTCATCATCCTTTTCAACCAAATCAGGGGTCACATCTATTTCATAGCGACGGGACAATTCAGCTTTGCGCTGCTGGTGTCGCTCAGTTTTAGTTTTCGCTCTTTTGTCTTGCAGCTTCTTAAGTTCAGCCCCAGAGAGTTCATGGGAATCCGCGATCGCTTCACACTCTGCAGCATACAATTCAACAGACGCGGCTTTAACAGAATCGATTACTGCCCCACCCTCATCGTCATCAGCATCTTGCGCGTTGACAACGGTGTACCCATCCTCGACCAAACCAGCAAGAACAGACTCTCGATAGCGCCGCATTTCTACGTTTATGACAGAACCACGTTTACCCCAAGTCTGCAATGACTCCGGTTGAAAATTCTGATCAACATAGCTGTAATCGTCATTATCCGCCGCCGATAATAGCGCAATGTTAGCCTGTGTAGCAACGTCCTGACTTCTGAGCAATCCTCCGATGGATGTAGAGCCATTGCCTACAACCGACATCCCCCACTCTCTGACCCAAATGTGACGGTCAACAGTCTCTCTAACCCTTGCAAGCATTTGCCGCACAGAGTTAACCGGCTGCACACCTTGAAAAATCCCCCAAACACCATCAAAATGTCCTCGAATGTCGATGGATACCCCAGTTTCTAAACTTGGAGAAGCGATAACCAAATCATACTGGGTGAGAATCTCGTTCAGGTGAGCGATGCAACCGAAAGCTGCATGAGATGGATCAGCAACGGATTCGCTGTCTATTCGCAGAATTCGTAATTCTGGGTATTTACGCCGAAAGCGTTCCTCCAATGCTTGGGTTCCCCATTTGGACTTGGCTTTCTGAGCAGAGCAGCATAGCAGATGATGCCCACCTTTAGAAATCGCTTTGTCGAGTGCCGCAATCAAATTCTTCGGGTTACTGCCAGAATAGTTGTAACAGCTTCCAGCAGCGTTAACACCGGGAATTGCGATCGCAGCATAACCCGCAGTTAATAACGCCCCCGCTTTCTTGACACCTTCGACGATTGTCACTGGTACATTATGCCGCCAAACCCAGTGCCAGAAACCGCCAGGGTGCTGTAAATCTTCTTCAGTAATGGGAATGCCGCAACGTAGGGAGACTTTCACCCAGATGCGAAGAGGCACTAAGAGGAAGAAGGCGCGTGTCTCTTCTCTGTATGGGTGTTCATATTTGATGAACTTGTGAATTTTCTGGCGATCGCGTCGGGGGTGGTCGGGTTTGAAGCAGCCCCAAACCATTGGAACGTAGTTGTTGAGGGGGTCAATGCCACTGCACCACCAGCCGCCTAGTTCAATGTGCTGGTACTTCTTCAAGTCCCTATCCCGCAGTCGCCCATCATTGCGACGGGAGATTTTGGGACTGTAGAGCAGATATTCGTAGGGCGTTGTACCGTAGAGCGATCGCCCATTCAGGTGAAAGATTTCTTCGTCAACCCCACTGTTGAGCCATTCCTGTAAGTGTAGAGCTTGAGAATCGGTTTCGATTATACGCATATCCCCTCCAGTATTTTGAAGCAATGCAAAGCTTGGGGTATTGAGTCATACCGCCTTTTAGGTTAGTTACGTAGACACAGAGCAAAGAAGCGTGGTTTTCAGTTCAGCAATCAACAGGACTTGTATTGGTAATTGTTTTTTTCGTCCTATTGACTGCTTTTTAACCGTAAATAGTACACATGAACTAATAAACTGTCATTTTACATGATCTAGTCCTTGTCAGAATCATCTCCCACCTCCGGTATGTGGTCGAAATGTCAGATTAATACGTGTGCTAACGACTTTGTTGGTCTTGGGAACTTGATGAAGGTGAGTTGATTGACAACCGGGGTGCATGATCAACAAACTCCCGTGTTCCAGCCAGAAGTCAGTGGGTTTGCCATCTCTCGGTTTAATTTGAAACTTGCGACATGACCCCAAGCTGACTGATGCGATCGCAGGCTCATATCCCATTGATGGTTCTTTGTCTGCGTGCCAGCCGATTGAATCGATACCACTGCGGTACTGGTTGCCGATTACGATGCGGAACTTGTAGCCAGTAAGTGCAGTGATAGAGTCACGCAAGTTAGACAGAGCTTCTGTCCAACATAATGGTTTCAAAAACACGCTATTCGAGTAGAGGTAGTTGCACCCGTTATCCCCGTAAATACATTCGAGGCGGGGGACGGGCATTGTTTTACCCGCAATTCTGATTTGATTCTGCTGCCACTCCAGTTTCAAACAGTGTTGATAGAGTTCATTGGCTTGTTCAAGAGTTAAGAAATCAGGGTAGTAAGTGATAGGTAAAACTGGGGCTGATTCAGCAAATAAATTGAGTTGCTGCATGAGAGTTTGTCCTTATTTTTGATGAAAATCTAAAAGCTTGTTTCTGAGTTCGAGTGATGAAGCGAAAACTGATACGATGAACCCAGCACTGATCACAGATGCAATTGCAACCAAGCGATCACCCTAGAGTAAGGAGTGCGTTCACTTTTATTTTTTGACCAACACTCGTGGCTTCTTAGTAGCAAAAGCCCCCGCCTGTTTTAGTGCAGCAGTCGGGTTTGGATGAGCGAAAAATTCTTCAATCGCTTTGGTTAGACCATCTGCAACAATTGGGTCATGACAAGCGTAAACGTAAATCGACTGCTGAGTGCCGTTGACCAGCCGCATTTCCTGACGCTCTCCCAGTTGCGGGTAAAAAATGCGAACCCAAATTTCCGATTCAGTGAGCAACATTGCGATCCGGAGTGTTCCTGAAGGTGAAAATACCCTGGCTTGGGATGTTCGGGATGGTAGACCTAACAGGGAGCGACCATCAGACAAGTCCTTACCAGTCAATTTTCTGGTTTCGTTAGCCTGAAATTCCTGACTGTTTCTTTCGTAGATATGCTTAATGCCAGGTATAGAACATTGGAAGTACTGAGCTAACTGTTCGACTGTTGCCCAACCTTGCCCATTCCATACAGAGAACACAAGAGCCTTTGCTTTGTTCAGAACATCACTGGAACGGGCATCATCTAGGTTAGAAAGTGCAGAGGTTCTTAATGATGGAGACTCGACTAAAACACTTTGATTTAAAGGTAAACTCATGTTGCTTGACTCCTAACTAAATCTCAAAACTTTAGACTTTCACGCGCAGCAAACTTTTCTCGCCAACCAGTGAGAAGCGATTGGATATAGTTCGTGATTGAGTTAAGGTTGGTGACATCAATTCAACAACGTAAAACCAAGAATTATTCACCAGCCCAATCCCCAGAATCAACCGTTGCTTTGTTCCTTTATCATGAGAACAGAGCATTACTCTTTCGCCCAGAACGAAAGCAGGTTTTTGCACAGTGATGGCTTCTAATTCTCCAGTCCCGATGATTTGGTTTTGTGTGGCGTGAAGGATTTCATTACGGCAATCAATTGAATAAAGCCAAGTTTCATGTTGACACTGGACACCGCAGCAGAAACCAAATGTTCTGGTGGTTCGGAGGTAGACTCTCTCCAATAAATTAACTGCAACAGGTGGAATTGTTTGTCCCCAAGGTGGAGAAAGATACCAACTTGTTTCAAGGGCAGTAATTAACTCAATCATGTATTTTCTGTTGTTGAGATAAAATTCTTTTCAGACGTTCAAAAATTAGTGCAGCGCATTGAGGGACAATGGCATTGCCCAGAGCCATTAGCTGTTGTTTGTGTTGTCTTCTGATGCTTTGGTATTGTGCATAGAGTTGGCGATATTCTCGTTGGCTATTTGGCGTAAGCGCTGCAATTTCTCTACGACTGAGCCGACTGAAACTGGGGATTGTGGCAGCACACAACCATCTGTCAAGGTCTGGCTGTCCCATGAGATATCTACCCAACCGTTGGGAAAGCCCATGATCGCGCTCACGAAAAGTGGATTGAGAGAACGATTTGGAGTGCTGCCCACCTCGTAACAGAGGTTTCTGCCGCCTTTGGTTGGTTTCCTGTAATTGTTGTTGGCATCTATTTTGGTTGGTGTGGGTATGACAGCAGCCGACAGATGCAGCGTTTGTCCGCTCTTGTATGCGCTGATACCAGGATGTATCCCGTCCTGAGCTTTGGGAGTAGGCAATAATCCAAATTCTTTCCCGCTTGTGGACAGCCCCCACATGGTTTGCCGAAACAATTCCCCATTCGACATTGAACCCCAACGAGGCAAATTCCCACAGTACTCCACGGAAAAATCCACTTCCCTCAGCAGTAATGAGTCCGGGTACGTTTTCCACAATTGCCCATGTTGGTCGAACTTGGCGAATGATTCTAAAAAACTCTCCGAAGAGATTGCGTTCATCCTGGGATGCTTGACGTTTTCCGGCAAGGCTGAAGGGAGGGCAGGGGAGTCCAGCGATGATACCGTCAACTTCTCTAACTCCCACTCGGTAAAGAGACTCAGTTGTGATGTCATGAATGTCTGGAATAATTGGAATATGCGGGAAGCGTAGACTTAACACCTGCTGGCAGTACTCGTTAATTTCACAAAAAGCCACGGTTTCAAAACCGCCGCTAATCAGATGACCGAGAGTAAAGCCGCCAATGCCAGAGCAAATATCAAGAACTTTTTGAGTGTCTTTGGGAGTAATTTGCTGTGTCATCCCAACCTCCCGACCAAGTACTCGATAGCATCTTTATCAATGGCGGCAATGCGGTTTTTAATACGTTGAGGTGGATTCTCAAGAAATCGTTTTAAATCTTTGCTTTTGATTTGGTGATATCTGCCAGAGCGCCTGGTTGTACGTATCCACCCCTTTTTTACCCAACTCCAAACAGTAGCCGAATTGAGTTGCAGAACTCTGGCAATTTCACAGCAATTGTAGTTATCAAGAATGGGACGTGCGGAGTATCCTAAAAAGCGCAGTTTGTTTTGAATAGCTGATGTTGAGCGTGTGTATCCTCTTCTCTTTAGCCGATATGCTATTTGTTTGACAGTGTAAAGACAAGCCATTTCTTCAACGATTGCTATTTCTTCGTCAGTCCATTTGGGATTCATTTGTTACCTCCAAGGTTTCGGCAGATTTAGTATCAGAATATTCTTCGACAGAGCGCTGATAGATTCAAAATCTACTTGATAAATATTCAAATCAATCAGCATTTCCCCACTGTTGTATAAGTCTGTAATGTGCTGTTTGATTGCCGACTCTGACAGTCCATCAGGAATATTTAGGTGCGCTTCACTCGTGATTTTATCGACTACTGTGACAATGACTTTCATGGTTAATTCCTGTGTGATTAATTGAGGATTCAGAAGTAAAAATATTCTGAATCCTGACTTCTGATTTACACTGCCCCAGTCTTTACTGTTTGCAACTGTTGCATCCATGCGCTGATTGCCGTTAATTTATCAGTACCGCTAACAACAGCATCAACAACTTGCTTTTGATACAAAGATTCAGCATGATTGGGATACTCACACTTATCTGCTGCCCAAGCCAAACACATGGTTTTTACCAGTTCATTAATCTTGCTAATATGCAATTGGCTGGGGCTATTAGTGTCTTAAAATTGCAACCACTCTCTAACCAAATCAAGTGGATAATCAAGCAAAGTGCGAATATTTTTTACTCGTAAATCGTGGGGGTGTACTGGTTGAGGGACTACGCTAAGTTTTGGTGTAGATGGAGTAGTTGAGGAATTACCACCTAAACAGGTTTGAATATCATGAATGATTGTTGCCCAGTCTGCATCTTTATCCCACTCTCTACGAATTCGGACTTTAGTTACTGCATCATAAAGCCGACAAAATACTACGTTCTCTTCCCCAGCAGTCACAGCAATAATTAGGGGTTTCTCAAAATCTTGAACACTTGATGCAGCTAAAAGAAAGCTTTTAGCGAAGTTAGTTTCTATGCCAGTTCTGACAATATAAACCTCATCTGCTCTCACAACGATGTCTAACTTAATGTTGTCCTTGCCTTTAAACTCTTTCGTTGTTAATCTCAGTTCTGATATGTAACCAGTCAATCCTTTTTCTAGAACAGGAATCGTTTTATCCTTATCGATGTTGTAGTGATACCAGAGATAGGATTCACCACTTAACTCGGCGTTTTTGACGTAGAGATAAATCGGTTCGGGAGGGTTGCATAAACCTAGTTTGATTTCAGTAACCATGTTCACCTCGGTTAAACTTTTATTGATTAGCATTCTGTGTGCAATAATGGGAATTCTCTAGCGGGAGAAGAACTTCCATACGTTCACCTAAAGTAATGGCATTCCTTTAGATGAACACTTTTGTACTAAACAGAAGTTTCTCGATTGCGGTCTAGCTCCCATTGCAAATAAGTTAGAGCAGTTTGAGCATCAGCAATGTTTAAATCAGGTTGATATCCCAAGTCCAGCAGTTGTTTGTAGTCTGGGTGCGTAGCAATAAGGGATACCAGGGTTTGAGCTTGTTCAAGTAATTGGCAAAGATTGGGAATAGACATTTCTATGCCCAGCCGTGAACATAAATCTTCAGCTTTCACTCCTATTGTTCCTGGCTCAATCTCAGTCGCTAACTCTTCAAGCAGAGATTGAAAATTTGGGTGTTCATCGTTGATTTCAATCTCAATCAAATCTGCAACCTTTGATTTAATGGGAATTGTTGAGAATGTGGTGAGAGGCGATCGCAGTTGTCAAGCGATCGCCTGGAATGGAAATAATTACGCTGTGATTAACTCTGCTCTCTCCAGCAGTCGTTGCAATTTATCGCCAGTTAGCTGCTCTAACGGTTGCTCTAAAAAATATTCATCAAAAATGGATTTACCATCAGTAGACACGTCCACCATCGACAGCCGCCAGACTGCATCCATTGCCGAGTCACAGGGTATGCTCTGGGTTTGGTCTACTGCGCGTGTGAACCACCAGCCGCCGTCAGTCTGTCCGACTTCGCCTAATTTACGATCACAGTTATATATACCGTCGTCGAGGATTTCAAAGCCGAATTTCTCACACTCGGAAAAAATCTCAGCCATGATTTCATTAGAGAATTGTTCCTCCATGCTCCCCGCTCCCTGCACCGTTGCTTCTTGAGCCATCGACAGCGATGTCTGCGACGGGCAAAGCCTACGCACTGCATCAAACACCGAGTTAGAATATTGCTGCTGACCTGAAGAACCCTTAATTACCCACCAGTTACCATCAGTGCATCCAACTTTGCCTAGTTTTACGCCATTGTTGTGGTAAATCCCATCGTCGAGGATTTCAAACCCGTAATTCTGGCACTCGTTGAAGATATGCGCCATGATTCGGTTTTCAATAGTGCAGGGTGTTGCAAGTTGTTCTTGCTCAGGCAGTGTGCCATCTTTGTAGTGAGTGCAAATGAAGCGATCGCAACGCATTAGAGTGTTGGCACGAAATAATTCTTTACCGTTGACCATGACTACCCAGCGTTGGGTTAAGTGGTTGTCGTCATGGCTGATGCTGGCTATCAGTTGATTACCAGCGTAATATTCGTGATGGGAAAACGAAATTTCTATAGGGGTAAGCGGTTCAGGAGCTATGGTTTGAGCTTGGTCAACGATGTAGTTGTCGAGTTCGGCTTGGGCGAGGGCTTGTTCGTCCGCGACTTTCTGAAGCTGGGTGGATTGATAGGTGATAATTGCGTTTATCCAGGTTTCAGCCGCTCTTTTGTCCCCAGTGGGTGTAACGCCGAGTTCAATAGCGATTCTTTTGAGGCGCGGGATATTATAGCGGGAAAGGGCTTGCTGAGTGTATTTCAGATATGTCATGATATAGGTTCCTGTAAAGGTTCAAAAGGCGACGCTTTTGCTTACCAGGCTTGGGGTGTCGTCTTTTGTTATTACTATAATACCTACTATTAGTAGGTAAGACAATAGATTGTTATATGATAGTTAGTTATCTATTGAGCTACTTACAATAAATACTATTGATAGATAGACTACTAAAAGTAGGTTAATCTATCTATATGAATTCAACTCATGCCCGTGGAAGTAAGACTTAAAGAAATTAGAAACGAAAGAAGAATTTCGCAGAATGAGCTAGCAAGACGACTTGAAATGTCGTTGGCTAATGTTCAGAAAATCGAGTATGGCAAAGCCAAATCAATACCTTTAGAGACATTGGACAAGTTATGCCAGATTTTGGAGTGTGAAGTTGGCGATCTACTAGTTCGCGTACCTGATAAGGATGGTGGAAGTTCTGAGAAGGAACAAAAAGTAGTTCAAGTAGCTGATGAAGTCAAAGAAGGTAAAATCAGCAAACTCACTTCAAAAAGCACAAACGCAAGTGGGATGATTGCAGCATGAGTGCAATCGCCCTAAATTTAATCAATCATGTAGCATTAGCGTTGCTCTCTTCAAGTGGAGTACGGCATGAGTACCAATAAAAATTAGAGTCGCGGCACGCTGCAACAGAGGAAAAAAAGTGCCGCAATATGGAAAAGAAGTATGCTTGGAAGCTGCTATGGGTAGAGCTAACTGAGGACAAGAGCCTGAAAGTGAACTTTTCAAGTACTGTTCAAGAGGTGGAGTAATGAATAAACCAACCTCTAAGCGCAACAAAGCCACCTCTGCTGCATCCAGTGACAGCACTCCATCAGATGACCAAGACCTTGAGGAGATCTCCCAAGAAGAAGACCCAGGTTCAGCAACTATTACGGTTAGTGCTGTTGAAGTTCCAGAATTAACTGAGCAAGAACAGCGCGATCGCCTACATTTAGAGCGAAAGGTGGAACGGGCGTTTTTTGAAGCAGGGAGGGCGCTGGCGGAATTGCGCGATCGCCGACTGTACCGCTCCACGCACAAGACGTTTGAAGAATACTGTAAAGATAGATTTGGTTACAGCCGTAGACAGCCCTACTTTTTAATGGAAGCAGCTGTTATTTTTCAAAACTTAGAGCAAAAATGTGATCGGAACGATCACATTCTGCCGACTAATGAGTGGCAAATCAGGCCGCTATCCAAGCTTGACCCGGACATTCAGCCCGAAGCATGGGAGCAAGCTGTAGAGTCTGCCAATGGGAAAGTACCCTCGCACCGGATCGTCAAAGACGTGGTGCAGCGCATAATGGATCGAACAAAAGTACTAAACACATATCAAATTGGCGAAGTTTGCCAAATCATAGTCAAAGACAATCCCGAACTCAGAGGCAAAGGTGGGTGTTGGGCAATTGTCAGCGCAGTAAACGAGTTTAGTTGCACCGTAAGGGTTTGGGATGGCGAGTACACGATTGGGTTGCAGCGCCTGAAGTCCTTCAACTACCTGCCCCAGGAGTGCCAACAAATGCAGTCCTTGAGCGATCGCATTACACAAGTGTATTCCGATTCGCTGGAGGAGACAGTCAAAAATCTGTTGCAGTTATTGGGGAAGGTAAATCGGCCTTATCTTACTGCTCTGGAAGAGAAATTATTGACGCTTCTGGAGTCGGAGTATGGGAGAATACCCTGAACAATTTTGGCAATTTGGTATCCAATGTCTTTGGGTTGATGACAATTTATTGAAGGTATCTGTTGACACATTGAAAGTACAGACTAAGATTGATCTGTAGCTTTTTAGTTCTTAGCACATAATGTATGTCAGAACAGAAACCTTTTCTCTCCATACTCTCCTTTTTAGGTTTTCAGGTGAATGCCGCTATCGAGGAAGGACATGGGAACAAAATTTCATTCAGTGATATTTACAAGGGCTTAGAAGAAAGAAATCTGTTTGAACTATTAAATGAGAAACTTCCCGGAATTCTAGATATCAGCCTTTTTCTCGAAAGTAACGAAAAAGCTCACCTTGAGCAGCGTAATGGAGTTTTAAATGCTTTAAGCGATGCTGCATCAGGTATGAAGGGAAGAGAAAGAAAAAAGTATGGTGTAAAGAGTTCAGGGCTATCTTTACTGATGGCTTACATTTTAGAAGCGATACAGCAAGAATACTGGATAACTTCTAGTTAATCATTACGAATAATAAAGAGTATGGTGTTGGGGAGTGAAACTACCAGCAACGAATTTCTAACCAGTTTTTTAAAATTATTACGGTAGCTTGGTCAAGGATATTTATTATACTGAAAAATATTAGTGTTACTTGATGACAATACTTATTTTTCTCATAAAGAAATTGTAAAGATAAGCAGCAGAAATGAACCAAAGCCACCAAAATCTTAGCAGAAAAATATCATAGCTTAGTCTAGGTGTTCTGAAATCAGTCAAGCTCTGTTTCAAACCAGTAATAAACAAAGTATAAATTGTAAAAATCCCAACAATTGGCAAAATTGATAAGACAAGTATTCCGAAATCTCGAATAACTAATGAGCTAAATTTTGGTAATCTTAAGCATTGTGGTGAATTTGACCATAGAAACTTGAGTAGAAATGAATACGCTCCTGCCAAAATTGAAAACCAAATCAGAGCTAATAACAATGCACCGACAGAAACAATAAAGAAAAAAAGTAGACCGCCACCGCCATTACCTGTAATAACTAGAAGACCCCCTACTAAAGAATAACGCCAAAATTCAAATGCAAAAATTACAGTTGCGCCAAAGTACGCTGGTATTGCTAATCTCATAGCCATCATCCACGATTGTGGATTAGGTAGCCAAACAGGAAACCAACTTGTTTTGTTCATAGCTTCAATACTGTTTATAAATTTTGGATAGAATATTTACGCTGGTTTCTAGCTAGTTCTTAGAATAACGATAATAAACGATGTATATTACATTGTCGTTACGGATATATACTTATAAAATACTGAAAAGTCCGATGATGCATACACCTGCTGAGAGTGATCGTGCTACCCAGGACAACCAACTAAGGCATCATGTAAAAATAAGTTGTACAAAATTTATTTAGAATAGCTTGCTAAATCTAGCTTTCACACAAAATTGTTCAGGTTATTTATTACACAAATCCTAAGCTAAGATGCAGTTGTACCGTGAGACTTTGGGATGGCGAAGACACGGTTGGGTTGCAACACCTGAAGTCCTTCAACTACTTGCCGCAAGAGTGTGGGGAGATGCACTTTCTCCCATTTTTAAAAGATGGGAGTCAATTAATTGTTACCAGAAGGAATCTGCCGTCTACGCCGTCTTCTCCTTGGTGCTTGATAAAAGCTTAACCGATTTGGTTTCCTGTCAAGCACCTCAAGTGCTGAACGGGTTTCTCTCAAATTTAAGCTAAGTAGTTGCTCAAAGATTTTTAAACCAATCTCTCGGTATTTATTTTGACGATGTAGTTGAATAGCAAGTGTTGTGAGACTTTCTGCTGCGAAAACTAGCGATCTTGTGGGATTATCAAGTTTCTTCCCCAACTGGCTTAATAAACTTTGGCAAATTTCAGACACCAGTTGAGGCTCAGTATCAACAAAACTATTGTTTTCGATAATCTCAATAATATCTGAGGCGGCTTTTAGGAGTAATTGTTTGTTTTTACATACTGCTTGAATGAGTAAGCGCATTCCAGAATCTAGCTCGAAATGCTCACGGCTTTGGAAAAAAACGCTTGCTACTATGCTTTGAATTACCTCAATATTAGAGGGGGCAAGATTGTAGAGAATTTCTGCTGCTTTCGTTCTGCATCTTTTTTGAATCCACAGATGGCTGGCTACGTGAGCTAATCCACACAAAACTGCCTCGTCATTCTGATTAGCAAGATAATGGTCGATTTTTGCTACTGACCACTCATCTTGATATTGAAAATAATGGATAAATAGCAATTCTCCATATACTTGACGGCAAAAATTTGAGCCATCTGCCCAAAGCATCTCCAACCAACCTTGAACCGTTTCTTTTGGCTCAAACCATCCTACTGTGCGAGAAAGAAAGTAAAGTGCCCATCGATACCGCAACACTTCGGGACAGTTGCGAATCACTGCATCAAAAAGTTGGGTTGCTTGAGTGCGATCGCCATTTAATAAAGGTGGCATCTGAGTCAAAATATCCACCCAAACTGCTGGGTGCGGCTCTATCTCTAACCTAGATTTAATTACCCTTGCCCAGTTTTGTAAATCAGGGGGATTTTGCTCAAGGTAGCCAGCAGCGATCGCTCGTACAATGGAACCTCTGCCGCTAGGTAAAGTATGCGATGTAGTGGTGTTAAAAACAATTGATGATTGTAGTTGATGCGAAGTTTCTTCTTCTTTACTTCTATAGTCATTTAACTCAGGCTTTGGATGTGTCAATAGCCAATTTTCTAGCCGTGAAAGAATTGATTTTGGAAGTCCTTGGTTACGTTCAGCAATTTTTTCTAAAGCAGATGCAGTATCAGAACGAAACTCTTCCGAAATAAATCCACGTTGTTCGAGGTTCTCTACTAACTCAATCAAATTATTTGTAGGAAAACCATTTTCTACAAGCTCTGAATAATTTGCTGAGTTTGCCATACTCTTTCTGGATTCCACTGTTGAAAGTTAAATATAATCTGCATACTTAATGCGTCGTATGCAGTATGCAGTACCACTCGCTCTTTATTAGCATTAGCAACAGCTTTTATTGCATCTCCTGGGTTTATGCTCAAATGAAGCTGATCGTCATTTTGTAAGTTTTCAAGATTATTAACTGTATTGCCCAGATAATCAGCTTTAATTGCTAATAGCACGTAATCTTTATCAATTACAAGATGTCCTAGCGTTGCTAAAAGCGCTGATTTTCCAGATCCAGGAACACCAAGAACGATTCTTGTAGAAGATTCCTCTGATTCTATGCAGTTGAAAAGTTGGTCTAACTCAGGGCGGTCAATATGTTGGTTATTACCTAGTGTTCTCGGCCAACTTAACAATCCTTTAGAAGCATTCAGAAATTCTGTACGTAGACTTGCATATAAAGTTCCATCTAAAACATACTGATTATAAGCATGAGCAGAAATAGCTGATTCTGCTCCCTCGTGCCCAGGGTAAAAATTATTATAAGTTACTGTGTTGTTATCACCCAGAACAGCTTGGTTATCATTACCCTGAACCGTTCGGTTTTGATTACCTTGAACTACATTTTGAGATGTGAAACTATCAGCCTGCTGCTTTGGATCTGCATCAGGCTGTTGCAAATCAGAGTTTTCTGGTGGCTGCTGACTCATAATTGAGTTTACAATCCCAATAGGTGAGAACCAGCAGCCGCTCCCAGCCAGGTTGCAACTTTCACAAGAATTGGCTTGGCTGTTGTCCAAATTTTCTGACCAGCTTCCACGCCTTTACTAGTTTTTTCAAGTGTTTCTGCTACAGTTCCCAAACGTTCTAATGCACGTTGCTTATTTGGTTCTTCTTTGTCTGTGGCTTTCTTAGGAGTTATGTAAAAATAACTTGAACAATTAACTGACTGCTTTGGGTTTGATAATATAGTTCCACTCACCATGAAAAGAATTTCGTTCGATTGCGATAGTATCAAGCTCTTGGTCTGTAACCTTGATTCCCGTTTTGTAGAGATTTGGATCTAATCTAGCCTCAACTTCTAATCCTTGTGTGGTGGTAGTATTGCGAATTAGATTAATCACAACTTGCAAGCTGGTTAATGGTCTGCCTCGCCAGTTTCACTACACTTTTAGAAGTCCATTTTAGAGGCGATTCTGGGTCTCCCAGCGTCACTGGTTCAATCAGCGATTCTAAATCTGATAGCAGCATCGCGTCTTTTTCTTCAAGTAGTTTACGTCCAGCACCTAACGAACGAATTCGATTACTATCGCCATTCGAGGTTTCTTCCTCCGAAGCGTCTAACAGTAACCGTATTCCAGCATGGATTGTAGTCCGGGATAGTCCAGTTGCGATCGCCACCTGACTGATACCTCCCCACCCCAAGCTTCGGGCTTCAATTGCTGCCCAGATACGCCGTGTTTTCTCGTTCAAATAGGGCAATAACGAGTCATACTTGTCTTGAATGCTTTCTACTACCTGCTTATCAGACATATAAGCCTTTAATTCGGTTACATTATGATCATCTAACCATTCGGGAAATTGTTCAAGTTATTTTTACATAATGCCTTAGGGAAGACAAGCGATCGCTCGGTATACTGCAATCAAGGTAGAAGAGAAAGTGTTAAGTCGAATGGAGTTGGAGTACAGGAATGAGATAACCTACTATAGCGCTTACCAGTCTACTGAGGTACATCTCAAAACCTCACCCCCAACCCCTCTCCTTGCTAAGGAGAGGCAGGGTGGTTTCATACAAAGAAAGAAAAAACTTGATCGAGTTGGTTGGAGAGGGCGCGTTGTGCTTGAGGAATAGTTCGGAAACGAAGTTTGCGGGCGATCGTAATGAAAAAATTGTGTAGGATAGACCAATTCACAGGAGCATTGCCACCACGGCGTGGTGGCAAGTCTTCTTGAAATGTCACATCTCTAACCCAATGAAGCCGATTTTCGATGCCCCAATGCCCTTGAATATCAGCAAGTAACTCTTGAGCTTCAAGATTTTGACTACAAATATAAAATTGACGCTCGTAGAATGGTTGACCATCACGCTGACCCTGACGCTCGATTACGACAAAAGTTTTGAGTCCAGACCATTTTTTTTGCATTTGTTCGGGAGCAGCAAAAACTTTGCACTCACGTTGGACTAGTCGAGAATGAACATTCTCTACAGTTGTGGCACTGCTGAGTGGAGTATCTTGCTGTGCTTGGGTTTGAGCCATTTTGCAGAGAGGAGGTTGGTTTTCTTTTAATCCAATTATGTAATCGTTGCCACCGTCAATGATGAGTGATACTGTTTTTTTTGGCAGTGTAAAGCATCAAGAGTAAAAACTACTTGTTGACCACAAAACTCGGAGATTAATTGTTGTACAATTGCCACCTCACTAATTTTTTTATTAGATATTGGTTGCATCCTGAGTACAATACCTCGCTGATGACTATAAACTGATACTGTACTGATAAAGTCTTGATAAGACTGACTGTAATCTGTAACCGTGCAACGGATGCTTTTGCCGTCAATTGCCAGTCGTTCTCCAGGCATCGATGGCACAAAAATTGATGCCCAACTATTGAATAAATCTGTTAACGGCTGAAAATCTATAGTTTTTAGTACTCGTCGGAATGTTGAGTAGGATGGCAACTTGATTGTTTGTTCTAGGTTTA
>NZ_JAIVFQ010000111.1 GCF_020829495.1 Nostoc favosum CHAB5714
TGTTTCGCGACGAGCATAATCAAATATTGATTCAGCGCGTTTATGTATGACCATCGCATTGAGCATGTACTCTTCCACGTTCGCACGAAGTTCGCTTCGCCGACTATGGGGGGATCCTTCAATGCTGGAGAACATGGATCGTACCCGAGCCTCACAGACTTGAATATTTGATAACAAGCGGGCAAAGATTTCGACCTCTACTGACGTTGAGAATTCTATTGTTTCCTTAAGTGAAGATATCACATCGTATGGGAAGTCGGGTAGAGAGGGCACTATCGCGTCAGGCTTAAATCGCTGCCCGTTGTACTGCTGATGGAGCATTCTCAACGAACCAATTAGTTCTCTTTCGTAGCCTGTAATGGATGATAACGTTAGTGGTAGAACGGCTCTCGCTGCTTCTTTCTTGCTTGATATACGTCGCCTCTCCAGATCTTCGGTTTGGTGGATTTGCTTCCGTATTGCGGAAACACCCCACCACGCTCCAGCAAGTGCCAGTAGAGCGCCTATTAGAGTCTGAAAGTCATAGATAAAGCTCCCAATGGCTTTGATAATATACGGGTACTTAGTACTCCAAGCCCCAAGCATGATCAAAAAAACACAACCAATAAGTACGAGAGGCACAACTCGATGCCTCATATCTAATTCCGTTGCCATAGGTGCCACTGCCCTCTCCATCTCGCCCGCCATCTCGTAGCAGGCCTTGAGACAAGTCGCCAAGCCCTCACACCTCACCTTTTCGCCCGCCTTTGAGCGGGTTTTTTCATATCAACGGAGGCCAAAATGGCCAACAACAACAACGATGATCTAATTATCGGTGTAAGCACCGACACTTCCACAATTAGTCGCGCACTCAACAAACTCGTAAGCGATGTCGGTGTGTCGGCGGCTCAAATCCAGAGCCGATTTGAAAGTGTAGGTAAGGGCGTCGACAAGTCGATGACCACGGCCCTGCAGAACCAAATCAACGGTATCGTTGGTGTCGGCGTCAAGGCCACCAAAGAGTGGTCTGGCGCCTTGGCTGATCAAGGCAAGCAATTCGATGACTTGCGCGCCAAGATCAATCCTGTCTTTTCTACCATCAGCAATTACAAGGCTGCCATCGCTGAGATTAAGACAGCCAACGCCCTCGGCGCAGTTTCTGCCGATGAAATGGCGGCTGCGATGAGTCGTGAACGTCAGGCCGCGTTGGCCAGCATTGCGGCGATCAAGGGGCGCAATTCCGCTGGTGGACACGGCTCCAGCCAACTGGGTCCAACGCAGATGATGGCCCTGCAGCACTCCGTGCGCAGTATCACGGAACAGTTAGCGCTCGGTATTTCGCCGGTACAGGCGCTTACAGGACAGTTGAGCCATTTGTCATATGTTGCTAGCGGGCCTGGCGGGGCGATGGGCGCCGTTCGGGCTGTTGGCGATATGGCCATGGGTATCGTCACAAAGTTTCCGTTGGCAACTGCTGCCGTAGCGGCTGGTGGCGCTGCATTTCTGGCCTATAAGCTGATGGCCGCGAAGGAGCTTCCAACCGTCGATGAGGTGCTCAAAAGGCATGGCGAGTATATCAAAGAACTAAAAGACTACTATGACGGCGCTAAATCCAGCGCCGAAAAATATGGCGCCACGGCATCCATCGTTTTAGACGCAATCACACGCAGGCAGGCAGAAGAGGCCAAAAAGGTCGCGGAGCAGAGTAACCGTGAATTCTTCGGAAAAGTCGCATTGTCGGGCTTCATCACCGGCTCTGACGATTTCGTTGTCGACAAGAAATTCAAAGCGGCTGAGCCGGCGATTCTGAAATTCAGGGAGCAGTTGGCGAAAGGTAAGGGCGACTTTGACGCTTTCAACGAAGCAATACAGAGTTCAGCGCTTAGTCAAAAGCTTAAGGGTGAGCTTCTAGAGGGTGCGCAGGGACTCCGCGAACTGAATGCCGCAGCCAATATTCAACCACCGAATGATTATCAAAAGGCTCTGGCCGATTTAAGCTCGACTGCCAACGGACTGAAGAATAGTGAGGCAAAGACTGCTCTTCAGGATATGATTGAAAAGTTCAAGAATGGCGAAGTATCGGCAAAAGACTTGATCCATGAGATTGACCTTTTGTCCGGGAAGTCTCTCGACCTGTCGAGCATGACCAGTGAGCTTGATAAGCTCATCAAAAAAGCGGAAGACGCCAAATTCTCTATTGGCACAATTTACGGCATGCCGTCGTCTTCCGTCGCCGATATTGCTGCAGGCCTTCGGGGGCCAAATGTTGCCGGTCTTACGGGCGATCGCGTTGGCAAGCCAAGTACAAAAGATGCGCTCGACCAAGCTCAGGCATTGTTTAAGACGCGCTTCAACTTTGAGCAAAGGTTTGGTGGTCCAGAGCTTCAGAAACTCGAGTCTTCCAACAAATCGCTCAATCACGTCGACAAGCCGAAGGTCGACAAGGACGCCAACGCCGAGCGCGACAATCTAAAGCGCGGGCAAGATCGTATCGACCGCATGAACGAAGAGATCAAGACAATTGGTCTCAACGGTACTGCACAGGATACGCTGCGATTTAAGTTGGATCTTCTGCAAAAGGCGACTGACAAGGGCCGCAAGCTCACGCCTGAATATCGCGCTGCAATCGATAAGCTGACAGAGTCGTACGGAAAGGCCGCGGAGAAGGTAGCTGGACTAAAACTGCAGCAGGATTTGACGTTTGAACGCGAACAGATGTTCAGGTCGCCCACAGAGCAGCGCGTCTATTCTCAGCTTAAGAGTGCCGGGCTGGACCCGAATTCCCCACAGGGTGAGCTGAATGCGAGCCTCATTCGTATGAACGAGTCGCTCGCCCAAAGCAGAGACCTGGCTTTGGATTTCGCAAGCGGATTCGTTTCTGATCTTCGCAACGGCGTGAAGGCCACCGAGGCACTTGGCAATGCACTGGGCCGGCTTGGCGACAAGCTCATCGATATGGCTCTGAATCAGGCAATCAACAGCTTGTTCAGCAATATCGCAGGCGCCACTGGCGGCGGCTCGTCAGGTGGTAGCATTCTAGGCGGCATCGGTAAGATTTTAGGCTTTGCTGATGGCACGGACAATGCGCCTGGTGGTCTTTCATGGGTCGGTGAGCGTGGCCCGGAATTGATGAACGTCCCGAAAGGCGCACAAATCATTCCCAACCACAAGCTACGTGGCCCGAGCATGCCCAGTCTTTCTTATGGCGGTGGTGGAAGTTCGCCCGTTTCAGTGACTTACGCACCGACCATTGATGCCCGCGGCGCCGACGTTGGCGCGGTTGCACGGATTGAACAAGCCATGGCGCGTGACCGTGCCGAATTGCCTGCGCACATCGTGACCACCGTGAGGAAAGCGCAGAAGTCGCGGGTGTTGTAGCTATGTTAAAATCCTGCCCACCTTTTATATTTGAGTATGAGGTGGGCAGAGTTTTCTCTAATTTGGGATTGCGATGCGATATTGTCACGAGTTAAGTGGCACAATTATGCGGCAATGCCATTACCTAAGGAGATAAATACTTGCACGCTCGTTGCCTTAAAGAATAACGTGGGAGAATAATATTTACGGGCGGAGAGAAAAGTGCCGAGAATTAAAAAGTTTGCGATCAAGAATTTTAAAGGCATTGAATCTGCTGAGTTTGATTTTCATAACCGTATAGAAAACAAGATTCTTACATTCATCGGGTTAAATGAAAGTGGGAAAACAACGGTGCTAGAAGCACTCTCACACTTCATCACATCCGATCGTACCAACAATCAACTTTTTGATGGACCGTATGCGCAACAGCACATTGCAAGTTTAATTCCCATCCACGAGAGCGCAGCATTCAACGGAAAAGTATCTATCTCATCAACTGTTGAATTAACAGAAAAAGATAAGGACGATATTGTTTCTATTTTTTCCGACGAAAAGCTTTCTCTTGATCGGAAAAGCATTCCCGACATGATGACAGCGGAACGTGCTTACTTGTTCAAAGATAGCACGTACAAAGAGTTTATGAATTACTGGAACGGTTTTGAACCAATAATTCTTCACGGGAAAAGCAAAAAACCTAAAAATTATGTACGACCGGATAAGGGTTCGTCCGAAAAAGATCTATGGATTGCCTCTGTAAATTCGATCAAGAATAAGCTTCCGAACATGGCATATTTTCCGACATTCTTGGTGGATTTGCCTCAAAAGATATACCTGTCCGAACATGAAAATGAAAAGCCGGTAAACCGATATTACCGATCAGTGTTGCAGGACGTTCTTGATTCTATCGATGGCGGCCTCAATCTCGAAACCCATGTTGTTAAGAGAATTTCTGATTTCAAAGCGCGAGACGCTACGCCTTCTTGGTTTCCCAAGTTTTTCGAAGACACTGACAAGCGCAGCGTTGAAGCAGTTTTTCATAAACTGTCTGCCGCCATTACAAAAGAAGTACTCGGCAACTGGCAACGGGTGTTCAATCGCCCAGTTTCCGCAAAACAGATTAAGGTTGATTGGAATATCGATCCTGGTTTCAATGACCTGCCGTATGCGACATTTAGCGTATCGGACGGAGAGTCTTTGTATCAAATTAATCAGCGATCATTGGGCTTTCGCTGGTTCTTTTCGTTCTTGCTTTTTACTAGATTCAAGTCAAGCGGAGGTAAAGTAACGTTATTTCTTTTTGACGAACCTGCTGCCAATTTGCATGCGAGGGCTCAGGCACAACTTTTGGAAAGTTTTGAAAGGATAGCCAAAGACGGAAATATAGTCTTCTACTCGACACACAGTCACCATATGATTGAGCCCAAATGGCTCTCAGGTGCATATATAGTGGAGAATGAGTCAGTCGACTATGATTCTGACGATTTTGCTACATCGTTTTCTTCGACACCAACGAATATTAAGGTGACGTCTTACCGCGATTTTGTAAGCCAACAACCGGACCGTGTATCCTATTTTCAACCAGTTTTGGAAAGACTTCAGTACCAAGAGCCAGCTCTTGTTGGTTCTGGGCCTCAAGTCTTCGTTGAAGGGATAAGCGATTTCAACGCATTCGAGTATGTATTGAGGCAGATGAAGAGACCAGGGGGTATGCGAATAGTCCCAGGCTTCGGTGCCGGATCATTGGGACCCGCAATTTCTCGCGCTCTGTCAGAGGGTCGCCAATTTCGCATACTTTTAGACGATGATGTTGCCGGGAAGAGGGCAAGAGAAAAGTACATAGCAGACTGGATATTATCCGACGGTATAGCATTAACACTTGCGGATATGGACAGCAGTCTCGCTGGTAAAAAATTAGAAGACCTCATTGCAGAGGAGACGAAGGAAAAAGTTCGCCAACGGTTTGATGGTAAATCTGGTAAAAAACAGCTGAATTTTTATCTGGCAGAAATTCTCGCGACGTCGGAGATAGACGGCATCGACCCTAAAACCGTGGCCAATATCTCCAACCTATTGTTGAAATTGAAAGATGGGATGGCAAAGTAGCTATTCCTCATTTGCTTCCAGTAGGAACCATCACACCCTCACACTTCAGTTGATCGCTGTCGGCCAGATATCGCTTGCGATTGCCGTGGCGCATGTCCTTATGCCGAGGGCAGGCGCCATTTGTCTTATGGGATTTACAAAGACCACATGCCGCAATCCGCGGGCGCTTCCGTTTGAAGTTCACGACCATCTCCGCAATCAAGCGGTGCGCCCTCATGGCGCCCGCACGTGTGGAGGTGATTTGAAATGGTGTTCATGGATGGACTTTACAGTTGGTGTCCCAGTTTGGGAAGGTGGTTGCCAATACACTAGGAGCTTTGATGAAACACCCCAACGCCGACAACGCAAAGCTAAATACTAGCTTCCTCTTGCTTGCTCAATACGGCCCAATGACAATCATTCCAGTGGAAATCTTATGTCGAGACTTCTTCACCCATTTAACCGTTGAGAAGTTCCTGAGAAAGGTCAGCCTTGGCGAAATTGTCCTGCCTCTTCTGCGGCTAGAATCCAGCCAACGAAGTGCGAGAGGTGTTCACTTACAAGATTTCGCAGATTACCTGGATGCTCGGCGTGCAGAGGCGTTGAGGGAGTACAAGCAACTGCACGGATAGGTGTCTTATATGCGTCGTATCATAGTTCGCAAAATTTCAGATTTTTGCAAAATCCGAGTTTCGGCATATTTCCCACCAAATGACGTTCAATCGCTTCAACAGTTTCTTAGCGAGAGCTATCTGGAAGCGCGATATCCGCCAAGGTTGGGGCACGGTTTCAACTGGTATCTCATTGGTAAGGCGTGCGACATCGATCCAGAAGGATTGATTCAAGCGTCAAAGGATATCAGCGCAATCTTTGAACTAGTTGTTCGTGAGATCAAGAAGCTACCGACGAAGCCTACCACGTCTAATAAAAGGCAGACGCTGGATGGCTCGGCAGCCGTGCCGATCGTCGTCAGCACAAAAAGAATTCGAATAAAGCCTCAGCATATTGTTCAGGAGGATCCTCTCGATCAGCTTTTCCCCGCCCGAATCAAACCGGGTACAAAGCCCAAATCAGTGGTCGAATTTCCGGAAGCTCTATGGGCTACGTGGGAAGATCCTGAAACATTTCATGGCGCCCTAAGGCTCCATATGGACAGACATGGCGACACGACTTGGTCATTGACCAGAGCCATAATTAAACCAAGTGAAAAATTTGACCGAAAAACTTTTTGGAGCTGGATGGCTGCTACCCGAGCGCCCAGAAATATAGAAAGCTTTGAGGTCCTTGAGCGTATCGAGCGTCGATATCAATTGCCTGCAGGCTATTTCAAAGCGAAGCTACCGCATAAATCACGTGCTGCTTATGGATTTAAGCCCGTAGAGATAGCAGATTCCGAACGTCGCCGTTTGGCATGGCATTTGCCCGATGATTTTGAATCGCGTCCTATAAATGAACAGGAAAAAATACTGGCTTGGGTTAGGGGGGTCATCGTAAGTGGCGCCACTGACTACAGGCGTTTTCAAGCTATCGCTATGAAGCAGCGATACGCAATTAGCTTTCGAAATCCCATAGATAGAGAGCGTCTTATTCTGGGCAAGGATGCAGACCCAGAGCTCGATCGAGCAAGCGTTGAAGCGCCTATCCATCTTAGGAATCAGATGAATGATCTGTTGCGATTCAAGACAGCCACATTAGTTGCGTATGGATACCAGCGAAATGGTATTTGGGGTGAGGAGACGGCATCTCAAAAAGTTGAACATCTTGGATTATTGTTTGGAGCGCTGGTCGCAAGCGAGAGTGGCCCCGTCCGTGGTCTAGGCGTTGCACATGCCAAATTAACTTTTGGCTTGCTTGCATTTCCCTCAGTCTGGGACTGGTATCTCCGATGGAGAGAGCAGCGAAGAGGATTCTACACGTCTTGGGAAATCGACATGTTACGGTTGGCGATTGCTCTGACACGCCCCGAAACAGGGTGGCTCCGTCAAACACCGTCTTTGGCGAAAACTCTTTCGGCTATTGATGGCCTGATAAGTGCAACTGACATAGAGAGTGCATCTAGCAATTGGCACTCAGTTTGCGATGCTTGCCACAAACACTGTTTAACCAGGGCAAAAGAAATACAGAAGGTAGCGCGCGTACATCGTGATGCATTTGAACCAATTTTACCAATCCTAGAGTCTGACAGTCCCGTCGCCGAATATCGAAAGATTACAGATGAGATAGTTAGATTGATGCCAGACGAGAAGCGGTATCCCAAATCTGCCGCCGAGTCTGTTCGCTCAATATTGATGTTACGGCTTGGCCTCCATCTGGGCCTCCGTCAAAAAAACCTGAGGCAACTGTTGTTGTGTCGGCGGCACGAATTACCTCGCAGCGAACGCCAGCTTGTCGAATTAAAGCGGGGAGAATTGCGCTGGAACAATAAGGAAATGGGCTGGGAGGTCTTCATTCCCGCAATTGCATTCAAGAATGCTGACTCGTCATATTTCGCGAACAAACCGTTTAGGCTCATATTGCCAAATCTTGCTGGGCTTTATGAATGCCTAGAACAATACATTGAACGCCATCGCGCATGTCTCTTATCCGAAGCGGCGGATCCAGGTACACTGTTCATCAAGACGGTCAAGTCTAGTTCTGAAGATGCTTCCTACGATAGAACCACTTTCTACGAAGCATGGCGTCTCATCATCCAGCGGTACGGCATTTACAACCCATTCACGAAACGTGGCGCCATCAAGGGTCTGTTGCCACACGGCCCCCACAATGTGCGCGATGTGCTCGCGACGCACATTCTTAAAAAGACCGGATCATACGAACAGGCCAGCTATGCTATCCAGGACACCCCAGACACCGTAGCCAAACATTATGGGCGATTCTTGCCTTTCGACAAGGCGGCGCTTGCCGCCAAAGTACTGAACGAAGTTTGGGAAGCGGGGTGACTAACGTCCCACCGATCCATTCGAGGCGACGCGATCCAGGACTGGCCAAAGCCGAGTAATGAGCGTGGTATAATGCGTCGCGCATTTTTTCTCGTCCCATGTTGACCGATAATTCCAGTGTTGTCCGTATGTATACAGGCTCCCGCATGCTAATCTCACTGGATGCTCTTCTGGCAATTTTTCCACAAGTTCAATCATAAAGACGAGCCAACTGTCGTATTGCTCTCCTCCCATCTGCAACTCGTTGGGCACCTGCAAAGTGCTATTGTGAATCACTTCCAACACTTGATCGATGGAAATATCTCCCGTCCGGTACGCTACACCAAATCGTCTCATCATCGATCCCTCAGCCTCACACCAGGACCATTGCCGTTCGGATCGATAAACAACACGCCTGCATCGACGAGGGCGCGTTCGATTGCCGCGAGATTATTCGCAATAGGTATCCGTCGAGAAGCTTCAAAATCTCGAATCGTTGACGCAGAGACGCCGGCCTCCTTCGCTAATTCAGGTTGCGTCCATTCCAACATTGCTCGTGCAGCTCGACATTGAGCAGGGTTCATCGCGCTATCCTCAATAAAAAACACCAACATCAATAAATAATGTTGACTTTGCACCAAGGTTGGTGTTTTTTACTGATATAGAAGTTTATTGCTGAACGCAACGAGGAGCCGCACTATGTATCTTGAAGAGTTTGCAGACAGACCCCGGATTTCATCTCGCATGCCAATTGCCGGCGTTGACTATGCGCACGGCACGCCTCTCGATTCTTTCATCCTTCCAGACACGCAGATCTCCTGGCAGGATTTCCACGAACTTGCTCGCGACACCATCAAGAATGCGAAGAGCCAGCAAGAACTCAAACTGGCTATCATGCTCAGTAATGCGATTGCCAACCGGATGGGCAATCCATGGGCTGGCGATACGAGCAGAATCCGCCGGCAAGCACAGGCTCGCATGGCGCTGCTGGAGCGCACCAAGAGCAAACATCGGGATGTGATTGTGGCGATGCTGCGCGCCGGATACGAGATCAACGTTATCGCTGATGTGACCGGCCTTCACGCGTCTTCTATACGCCGCTGGCGCCGGCAGGTGGCAGCGTACAACAGCAGGTTCCACTAATCACGACCATCAACGCAGTCACCACCTGCGCGAGGAGAACCACAACCGCCGCAACCTCCCCAGTGCGGCGAACCCGAGGAGCCCGGAATGAGACCATCGAAAAGAAGATAAGACGCGGGTGGCCACCCATCGACGCGGGTAAGTTTCAGCTTGCCCGCGTTTTTTATTGAAAACGGTCCGAAAAACTTTTGTTGGGGCCGTTTGCACAATTTTGCGTTTGGATCGAGATAATTCCGACTAGCAACCATAACCAGAAGGAAGGTGAGTCAAAGATGATATTGATTAAAGCCAAACCGCCTTTGCTAGCATCAGAGCCGCTCTTGAGCATGATCCGCACGATGGCCCGCCGACAGGCCCGCATCGACGCGCGCGCACCGGAGGCCGCAAACGATAATAGGCGAATGGCACCATGACTATGTGTTTCCATGCGACGTACGACATTCTCTTGGAAACACTTATATGAGCCGCGGACCCGGAAAAATCGAAAGGGCGGTTGAGAAAGTGTTTCTGGAGAATCCAGACAGCTCATTCACTGTGGAGGATTTAGCTGACCGCGTATTCTTCGGCGCAAATCGGATAGAGAAAAAGCACCGAGTGTCGCTGATCCGAGCCACGCGGAAGGTCTGCGCTCGATTGGATTGGGACTACTTTTTGGCGGGAAGCAGGGGCGGCACGATCGTCTATTTCAACCCATACGATGTAATCTCTTATGGATCGGCTCAAATTAAGAGCGGCGATTGCTTCAATCATTACCGCTCAAAGGATAATCGCATACCTGACCATTGGCGCACAACGGATGATGATGTTCGTAAGATGCTACAGCCGGGAGGCCGCAAACACGACTATGTAGCCGAGGGAGGGACATGGTGGAAGTTTGTAAAAATGAATGTCATTGTGCGGGACAAGGATTCATCTCCCGAAGCCAAAAAAATCTTTGAGGGCCACAACCGGTTCCGCGTGAGGTATGGCGCAAAGCCCTGGAATCTGCCTGAGCATTTTAACGAGGTCACAATATGAAGCGTGCTGCCATCTATGCGCGGTTCTCTACTGACCTTCAGAACGATAAATCAGTAGATGACCAGATCATGCTATGCTCGGAATACGCGGTGCGTATCGGGTGCAGCTTAGTTGCGTGTTACTCAGACAAAGCGCGCTCTGGCGCCTCGATGTTCGGTCGTCCCGGATTGGCTGATTTAATGGAATCCGCTCATGAGGGTGGTTTTGACGTTTTGATATCAGAGGCACCTGATCGCATCAGCCGCGATATGGAAGATCTAGCAGGCATACACAAGAAACTGAATTTCCGTGGCATTGAGATAAATTGCGTCAACGGCGGCAGGCAGGATTCTCTTCAGATCGGCATGCACGGCATTGTTGGCCAAATGCAGCGCGAGGAGGGGGCTCGCAAAGTAAAGCGTGGCCTCATGGGCGTCATTGACGATAAACGCAACGCAGGTGGCAAGGCGTACGGATATAGCCCTATCCTGGGGGAGGCTGGCGAGCTAAGCATTGTTCCTGCTGAGGCTGAAACGGTACTTCGGATATTTAAAGCTTACGCTGCTGGTCAAAGTCCGCGCGATATCGCGGGTACGTTGAACAACGATGGCATTCCTGCGCCACGCGGTCCGCGCTGGTCCGCTCCTACGATCAATGGCAATGGCAAGCGTGGTAATGGCATTCTACGCAATCCTATTTATTCGGGCCGCATCATCTGGAATCGTGTGCGCATGGTGAAAGACCCCGCGACCGGCAAGCGGGTATCACGGCCAAACGATCCCTCCGAGTTTCGATATGCCGATGTGCCGCACCTTCGAATTATCGACCAGACGCTTTTTGATGCTGTGCAGGCACGCAAGGAAGCTGTCGGCGGGGTGCATGCTAACCATGCACCAAGGAACAAGCGCGTACTTAGCGGGCTGCTGAAATGCGGTGGATGTGGAGGCGGTCTGGTTATGATTGGCCATGACAGGAGCGGCCCGCGTATTCAGTGCAGCACATACCGGGAGTCTCGTTCCTGCAGCAATTCCGCGCGATACTATATCGAGAAGGTGGAAACCCATGTGATCGATGCGTTACGGCTCCAATTCGCAGATCCGATAATCATCGCGGAATACGTCAAAGCCTATCGTGATGAGCGCCGGCGAATAGAGTCGGAGGCTCGCAGAAGTCGCGGTACAACCTCGCAGAAGTTGGCAGAGACGCAATCCAAACTAGACAGATTGATTGGTAAGATAGCTGCCGATCTAATATCCGATGATGAAGCCAAGCCGCTACTTGCCTCATTGAGGGCGGAGAAAGATAGGCTTAACGCCGATCTGGCAACTGCCGGTGAAGACACCAATGTCATTGAGCTTCATCCGCAGGCCGTAGAGCGCTTTCGGGAGAACATAGAGAATCTGGCCTCCATCCTTTCACAGGGGGATGTTGCGCCCGATAGTGAGCTCATAGGTTCGTTCCGTGAGCTGGTTGCAGAAGTAATCGTCATGCCTCGCCACAAAGGTGACGAATACGTAGTTCAAATAAAGGGGTATCTATCCAGTCTTCTGGGAGCCGGCTTGTCGGCTGTGACAATGGTAGCGAAGGAGGGATTCGAACCCCCGACACAAGGATTATGATTCCTCTGCTCTAACCTACTGAGCTACTTCGCCCCATATGTCATGCGACCCGTGAACGGCTAGCCTGCAAGTGAGGACCGGGGGACGCGCTGTCAATTGACAGGGACGGGGCGGATATATGTGGGGAGCAACGGCCTGTCAAGCAATCTTCTCCGTATCGAAGACTTGTGTTCGTTTCTTCCTGCGGATAATGGATGCCGATATGAAAAAGGCTGAAAAGATGGCTCCACGGATTGCAGTGCTGGGTTGCGGCTATTGGGGCAGCAATCATATCCGGACATTGAAGAGTCTCGGGGCGCTGTTTGCAGTCTCCGACCAGAACACCGATCGCGCCGCCGGCTTCGCCGCGGAGCAGAATGTTCTGCACATTGAAGTCGACGATCTTTTCACCCATCCGGAGGTCGATGCCATCGTCATGGCCCTGCCGCCGCAATTTCACGCGGCTGCGGCGATTCGCGCCGTCACCAATGGCAAGGACGTCCTCGTCGAAAAGCCGATTGCCCTGACCGTTCCCGATGCGGAAGCCGCCGTGAAGGCCGCGCGCGACAACGGGCGCATCTTCATGGTCGGACACGTCCTGCGTTTTCATCCGGCATTCGAACGGCTTCTGGAGCTCATCAAGGCGGGCGATCTCGGCGATGTGCGCTATATCCATTCCCATCGTCTCGGTCTTGGAAAATTCCACACGGAAAACGATGCCCTCTGGGATCTGGCGCCGCATGACCTGTCGATGATCCTGGCCATCACCGGCACCGAACCTTTGGAAGTGCGCGGCGAGGGCGCGGCGGTGCTCGATCACCTCAGCGATTTCGCCCATCTGCACATGCGCTTTCCCAATAATATTCGCGGGCACCTTTTTGCCTCGCGGCTCAATCCCTATCGCGAGCGCAGGCTTACGGTGGTGGGAACCAAGGCCATGGCCGTTTTCGATGACATGGAGCAGTGGGACAAGAAGCTTGCCGTCTACAAGCATTCGATCTGGCAGGATAACGGCCAGTGGGCGTCGACGACGGAAGAGCCGACCTATGTCAAGATTGCGCAGGGCATGCCGCTGACCCGGGAATGCCAGAATTTCATCGACAGCATCAACACGCGCAGCGAGCCGGTCACCGATGGTGAGGAAGCGATTCGCGTCCTGCGGATTCTGACCGCCGGCACGGTCGCGCACGACAAGGCGAGCTGATCCGTCCTGCGGCCCCACAAGTGCTGCAAGATTGCGCTCAGTGTAAAGCGTTGTTACAAGACCGGACAAACTTTGAACGACAACGTCTGGCAGACCTCCCACGGCCCTTCTAAAGAGTTGTCTTGACCGTTTTCCGCGACGGATTCGCGGAACAATTGATATTGGAGCAATGATGCAGTTCATCGATCTCGGCGCACAGCGTGAACGGATTAGCAGCAAGCTTGATGCGGCAATCGCCAAAGTGGTGCGTGAAGGCAAATATATTCTCGGACCGGAAGTTGCCGAGTTCGAAAAGCGTCTTGGTGCATATCTCGGTGTCGAGCATGTGGTTGCCTGTGCCAATGGCACGGATGCCCTGCAGATTCCGCTGATGGCCCGCGGCATCGGTCCGGGTGATGCGGTGTTCTGCCCGAGCTTCACCTTCGCCGCCACCGCCGAGGTCGTGGCGCT
The DNA here is from genome assembly GCF_020829495.1 of Nostoc favosum CHAB5714. Taxonomy (GTDB): domain Bacteria; phylum Cyanobacteriota; class Cyanobacteriia; order Cyanobacteriales; family Nostocaceae; genus Nostoc; species Nostoc favosum. The sequence goes on from NZ_JAIVFQ010000111.1 coordinate 13,728, forward strand.
TGTCGGAGCGGAGCCGGTTTTCATCGATGTCGACGCCGACACCTACAACATCAATGTCGAGCAGCTGGAAGCGGCGATCAAGGCCGTCCTGGCGGAAGGCCGGTTGCAGCCAAAGGCCATCATCCCGGTCGATCTGTTCGGCCTCGCCGCCAACTACACCTCGGTATCGGCGATTGCCGACAAGTATGGCCTGTTCGTGATCGAAGATGCGGCGCAGTCGATCGGCGGCAAGCGCGACAATGCGATGTGCGGCGCGTTCGGCCATGTCGGCGCGACCAGTTTCTACCCGGCAAAACCTCTGGGCTGCTATGGCGACGGCGGTGCCATGTTCACCAATGACGCGGCGCTGGCCGACCTGTTGCGCTCCATCCTGTTCCACGGCAAGGGCGAGACGCAGTATGACAATGTGCGCGTCGGCATGAATTCGCGCCTCGATACGATCCAGGCGGCGGTCCTCATTGAGAAGCTCGCCATTCTCGAAGACGAGATGGAAGCGCGCCAGATCGTGGCCAAGCGCTATGCCAACGGCCTGAAGGATGTGGTCAAGGTCGCCCTTATGCCGGAGGGTTCACGCTCGGCCTGGGCGCAATATGCCATCGAGACCGAGAACCGCGACGCGCTCAAGGCGCATCTGCAGGCCAACGGCATTCCTTCAGTGATCTATTATGTCAAGCCGCTGCATCTGCAGGAAGCATATGCGCACTATATGCGCGCGCCGGGCGGCCTTGCCGTGTCGGAAACGCTGCCGAAGAACATCCTGTGCCTGCCGATGCATGCCTATCTGAGCGAGGCTGATCAGGACCGCATCATCGGAACCATTCGCGAGTTCAAGACCAAAAGCGCTGCCTAAGCGCTTTTGGGGCTGCATCGCTGACAGAGGTTTGTGCGATCAGGCGACGGCCTGGCCCTGTTGTGCCAGGCGCTTGAGCATGGCTTCCGCCTGCGGGGCCCGTTCGGAGCGGCCGATGAAGCCGCCGCCATAGACACGGGCGGTGTTGCTGTCATCGGAATAGAGAACGCAGGCCTGGCCGGGGGCGATGCCGCTTTCACCATCGACCAGCTCGACCCAGGTCTCGCCGTCGCGGTGGTGCATGACAGCCGGGCGCGGCGGACGGGTCGAACGGACCTTGGCATATACTTCAACGCCGCCTTCCGGAATGCTCTCGAGCGCATCATCTCCGAGCCAGTTGACGTTGCGCAGGAAAACCTTGCGGGTTTCCAGCGCTTCGCGCGGGCCGACGACCACACGTGCATTGGCCGCGTCGAGATGGACAACGTAGAGCGGGTCGCCCGTCGCCACGCCGATGCCGCGGCGCTGGCCGATGGTGTAGTGCACGATGCCCTCATGGCGGCCAAGCACGCGTCCGTCGATATGGACGATATCGCCGGGATTGGCGGCCTCGGGCTTCAGCTTGGAAATAATGTCGGAATACTTGCCCTGCGGAACAAAGCAGATGTCCTGGCTGTCCTGCTTGTTGGCAACGGACAGGCCGAGCTCTTCGGCAATGGCGCGGGTTTCCGGCTTGGTCAGTGATCCCAGCGGGAAGCGCAGGTAGTCGATCTGTTCCTGCGTGGTTGCAAACAGGAAATAGCTCTGGTCCTTGTCCGTATCGACCGGGCGGTAGAGCGCGCGGTGCGCGCCATTGGCATGGCTGCGGATATAATGTCCGGTGGCGAGCGCATCGGCGCCCAGATCCCTGGCCGTCTGCAGGAGATCGGCAAACTTCACCGTCTGGTTGCAGGATACGCAAGGGATAGGCGTTTCGCCGCTGACATAGCTGTTGGCAAAGGGATCGATCACGGCCTCGCGGAAGCGCGCTTCGTAGTCCAGCACATAATGCGGAATGCCAAGGCGTTCGGAGACGCGGCGCGCATCTTCGATATCCTGCCCGGCGCAGCAGGAGCCCGCGCGGTGGGTCGATGCTCCGTGATCATAGAGCTGCAAGGTAACGCCGACGACATCATAACCCTGACGTTTGAGAATGCCCGCCACAACAGAAGAATCCACGCCGCCAGACATGGCGACGACGATACGTGTGTCTTCCGGCTTGCCCGGCAGATCGAGATTATTCAGTGTCATAAGCGGATCCGGTTCTTGCAGCGACATAACGGCGCAGGGATATTCAAGGCCCCTATATAGGTCAATTGACTCGATCTTGCCAACAGGAAGTGGCAGGCGGCGCATTTTTCTCACGCAAAGGTGAGCGATGTGTCGCTGTGGCCACGGCCGGTGACACCGGTCAAAGCCGGCAAAATGGTCATTTTCAACAATCTCCTGGAATTTGCAGAAGTTACCAGAGAATGACTCGCTGTTTAGGCAATTATTAAAGCCCTGCCTGTAATGTCGGCTGCGATAGGTCTTGAAGTTTAGTGTAGAGAGTACAATGACCGATCTTGTTCGACCGAGAGTAAAATATGTAATCGGCCCGGATGGCAGCCCGCTGACCATCGCCGATCTTCCGCCCGCCAATACGCGGCGTTGGGTTATTCGCCGCAAGGCTGAGGTGGTTGCCGCTGTGCGCGGTGGTCTTCTTAGTCTTGAGGAGGCTTGCCATCGCTATACATTGACGGTGGAAGAGTTCCTGTCCTGGCAGTCCTCGATCTCCGATCATGGCCTGGCTGGACTAAGAACAACCCGGATACAGCAATATCGTCATTAGATGATGTCGCCTTTGAGTTTGGCTGAGGCTGGTCGTTGAGACCAGCCTTTTCCTTTTCACGGGAAGCATGAACGCGTTGCTGCCAAGATGTTCCGCTGAGCCACAAAACCTGATCTAACTGATCACGGATGACGGCAAGGCACTTCTTGCGTCAAGGAGACGTTGAATGGCAGACGATATCAAAATTACCAAGGAAGAAACCGCCAAGGGCGGACGCTATGTGACCGTCGTCTCGGGGCACGAGGCGGAGATGACGTTTTCCCGGGTGAATCCCGAACTGATCATCGTTGATCACACGGGTGTGCCGGATGCGCTGCGCGGCCAGGGCGTGGGGCAGGCGCTGGCGCTGCATGCGGTGGAAGATGCGAGGGCAGGGGGATGGAAAATCATTCCCCTATGCCCGTTCATGCGCGCCCAATCCCTGCGGCACAAGGATTGGGCCGATGTGGTGCGGCAGAGCTGAAACAGACCCGGCTGCCGTTCCCGGTCAGCCGATCATGGCGCGTTTGTCGGCGACCGGCATGTCGTCTATATCGCGGACCTTGCCGTCGCGCTGTTCCAGCGCCTCGGCTTTCGCCAGTTCGGCTTCTGATTCGGCCAGTGCCGCCTCGGCATCGTCCTTCTGAGCCTTCAGATCACGGATCGAATCAAACAGATTGTCGCGACGCTGGCGCGCAGCCTTGGCGAATGTCGGGTAGGCAAAATGCGACGTGTCGGTAATGCCCGCCTTCTTTTCCTCGGACATAATCTGCGCGTCCAACTCAGCAGCCATGCGTTCGAATTCACCCATCATGAGATCAAGCTGGCCGAGCTGGCGGCGCTTTTCCTTGACCTGAAACAGTTTCAATCGAACCAAACCTTCATGCGACTTCATACTCACTACCCCCACAAAGCCGGTACGCAGACCCTTCAACAGGAGTCATCCGGCTGGCGTTTCACCCGAATCACTTCGGGAAAATGAAACAAAAACTTAAAGGTTGCCGCGTCTGGTAACCTTTCCTTTACGTTCAGCATTAATCATACGCCTTAAGACTTAAAGCTCGGTAAATCGAAGTCGGCCGTGTCTGGCTAAAAATTTATTGAGTCGAATGAATCGCTTAGGCGCAGAACCTGAAGCTTTGGCTGATGGTTTCTGGCCGGGTGACTCACCTTATGAATCAATGCGGTGCCTGTGATTTTTAACTTATGAGTCAAAGACACTTGCAAAGCGGAATTAGATTTTGTTAACCATTCGGTGGCAATCTTAACGTTATGGAAACGGCTTGTTTCGCGACCTGACTTCGGGATTGCACGGCAACCCATTTCAGCGGCGGGAAAAGGGGAATGATATGCGGGTTCTTTTAATCGAAGACGATAGTGCGACGGCCCAGAGCATCGAGTTGATGCTCAAGTCGGAAAGCTTCAATGTTTATACGACGGATCTGGGCGAAGAGGGTGTCGATCTCGGCAAACTCTACGACTACGATATCATCCTCCTCGACCTCAACCTGCCGGATATGTCCGGCTATGAAGTCCTGAGGACCCTGCGTCTGTCCAAGGTCAAGACGCCCATCCTCATCCTCTCCGGCATGGCCGGCATCGAGGACAAGGTGCGCGGCCTCGGTTTCGGCGCCGACGACTATATGACCAAGCCTTTCCACAAGGACGAACTGGTTGCCCGCATCCACGCGATCGTTCGCCGCTCGAAGGGCCATGCCCAGTCGGTCATCACCACAGGCGACCTGATCGTGAACCTCGATGCCAAGACGGTTGAAGTCACCGGCCAGCGCGTTCACCTCACCGGCAAGGAATACCAGATGCTGGAGCTGCTCTCGCTCCGCAAAGGGACGACGCTCACCAAGGAAATGTTCCTCAACCACCTCTATGGCGGCATGGATGAGCCTGAATTGAAGATCATCGACGTTTTCATCTGCAAGCTGCGCAAGAAGCTCGACAGTGCTTCCGGCGGTATCAACTACATCGAGACCGTCTGGGGCCGCGGCTATGTGCTGCGTGAGCCGGATGCGTCGGACATGCGCGAAATCGCCTGAGCCTTCGTCTCGGGTCATTCAAGCAAAAAGGCTCCGTCAGTGACGGAGCCTTTTTGCGTTTTGCATGTTTGATGCGGGTCAAACGGCCATGTCCAGCTCGCGGCTGCGGCCGATGCGGGCCATCCATTCGAGATAATTCGGCTCGCGCTTGATCTGCCAGCCATAGTGGCGGCGCAGTTCATCGACCAGCTTGCCATTCCGGCCCAGGAGATCATCCGCATACTGGATCATCAGGGAATTCGGCCAGGCCTGCGGGCGTATCTGCCGCAGGCGCTCGAACAGCCGGACTTCGGATTCATCGGGATAGGTCTGGGCGAGGAGGGAGAGCATGGCTGCTGTCGAGCGGGATATGCCCATGTGGCAATGGATCAGCAGGTGGCCCTCGGCGCCTTCCGCCTTTGATTCAGCCAGCGCCTTGCCGAAGTTCAGGATTTCCGCAACGTGTTGCGGCTGCGGCAGGATCTTGCCTTCATCGGCGTCGATGATGTCGTGAAAGTTCAGTGTCGTGCGGTGATGGGTGCCATAGGCCCGGAATGCCTCGAGTTCCGGCCAGTTCGGGTCGAGAATGGACAGGACATGGGTGACGGTGCGTCCGCTCTGGGCGGGCAGTTCATCAATGCCGCAGATGGTCAGCGTGGAGATGGACAAAGGTTTCATGGGGAATCGGTAATCCTGATGCTTGTGTGGCGCCAATCGCATTGTGGAAGCGTTCCGCGGCGATGGCAAAGATTATCCGAGGTTTTCCGGCATATTTACGACGCGGACTGGCAAAGGCAATTCATCTGGGCTGCATCAGTTCGATGCGGTTGCCGAAGGGATCGTGGACGAAGCGCCGGTCGTATTTTTCCAGCGGCTGGTCTTCGGCAATGGCATAGCCCGCCGCTTCCAATGCGTGGACCAGCGCAGCAAGATTGTCCGTCAACAGCGCGGGATGCGCTTTTTTCGCGGGAGAAAAATTCTGCTCGACGCCAAGATGAAGGCGGACGCTGCCGGTTTCAAACCAGCATCCGCCGCGCCCGGCGAGCGATGCGGGCTTGGGCACTTCGGGGATGCCGAGAAGGCCATCATAGAATGCGCGTGCCGCCTGTTCTTCGCCCGCGGGCATGGCCAGCTGGATGTGTTCAATTCCGGTTATCGCCATCGTCTTCAGCCTTCGGACTGCTTGCTCTTGAGATATCAACCTAGCGAGCACGCGGCGGGGCGGCAACAGGCATGGTCAGGTGGTCAGAATGACACTGCCCGTTGTTTTGCCCGCTTCCAGATCCGCTTGTGCCCCGGCTGCATCGCGCAGGTGATATTCCGCGCCTATCGGGTTGCTCAAGCCGTCCTGCAGGGCGGTAATCAGGGCTTTTGACCCGCGCTGGTAGAACGCCGGATCGTTGACGGCAGCAATGACGCTTGGGCGCATGACCGCGATGTTGCCCAGGTCTTCGAGCCGGACCGGCGGCACCGGGCCCGCCGGCTGGCCGATGGAGCCCAGGATGCCGAAGGGCCGGATTGTCTTCAACGTTTCCATGAAGATCGATCCGCCGATACCGTCGACGGCGAGGTGGACACCCTTGTTGTCGGAGATGCGGCGGACGTCATTGGCCCAGTCGCCTGATTTGTACAGCAGCACCTCATCGGCGCCCGCCGCCTTTGCGGCTGCGATTTTGCCTTCCGACCCGACTGTGCCGATGACATTGGCTCCCAAACGCTTCGCCCAGCGCGAGACCAGCTGGCCGACGCCGCCTGCCGCCGCGTGAACCAGCACCCATTCGCCCGGCCTGACAGAGCGGACCTCGTGCAGAAGCAT
>NZ_JAIVFQ010000112.1 GCF_020829495.1 Nostoc favosum CHAB5714
TTTCAATCACAGCCGCTAGAATAGCTGGCGCTTTGTCTGAAACCGGAATGAATAACCGCTTGCGCCAGTTGATGATCTCGGTGAAACATCCAACAGCTAAGAGTCGCTCTGCCAGTGAGATAGCATTGACCAGTTCTATGCGAGGTTCTGCGGCAATGTAAGAACACCGTAAAGTTACGCCACCCGGTAACTGCTGGGAATAGCCTTCGTTTAGCACTAAAGAGACTAACTCTTGTGGGCTTAACAGCTTGTTCTTGAGTCCGAGTTGTTCAGCCACAGATTGGATATCCTGAGCGTTAACCACCCCCTCGAATGAAAGACTCCGCGCCAGATACAGCCCCAAAGCCTTGAGATCCCTGGCTACTACCTCCATCGCGGCGATACCACCGCCCTCAATGGATTCCACAAAATCCTCACGGGAGGTAAACGGGAAATCTCCAGTCTGCCAAAGCCCCAGACGATTTGCATAAGATAGGTTAGAAACTTTCGTCGCTCCAGTCGCGGAGACATAGACAACCCGTGCCTGCGGTAATGCGTTTTGCAACCTCAGCCCAACAATGCCTTGCTGGGATGCTGCAACCATACCGAGTTTACCCTCTTGAGCCATTGCATTGCCCATACTGTGGCACTCGTCATAGGCGATCGCTCCCTCAAAGTCTGCTCTTGCCCACTCAACGATTTGCTTAAGCCGACTTTTGCCGTTCTTTTGAGAGCGTAGAGTCGAGTAGGTGCAGAACAGAATCCCTTGGGTGAAAGAGATGGGGTCGCCAAGTTTGATGTTGCTCAGGTCGATAATGTCTTTTTCACTACCTCCGAGCGCACACCAATCGCGTCGGGCATCTTCTATGAGTGCGGCACTTTTGGAAATCCAGATTGCCTTGCGTCGTCCCTGACACCAGTTGTCGAGGATGATTCCCGCACATTGTCTACCCTTACCAGCACCCGTCCCATCACCAAGGAACCAGCCAGATTTTCGGGGACGACGAAAACGGTGGATTCATCAGAACAACTGAAGGCTGAGAAATGCGGGCTAAGTAATCGTTGATTTGTTCGGCGTTGACTCCAAATAGTGGAGTGCCGGGAAACAACCGACGCAGAATCTTCGATCTATCGGGTGCAAGTTCGTTGAGCATCAGACTTGCGCCTTGTAGTTTCCCAAATTGGGCTATTAAGCCAGTTCCGGCACTTGGCTCAAGGATGAGGTCGCTGCTACTGATTTGTCCCGCCAATGCTACCAAGTATGCCAGGGGCAACGGTGTCGAGAATTGCTGAAGCTGTACTGACTCTTCACTGCGCCGTGTTTGCGTTGGGCAGAGAGCTACTAGCTTTTCTAATTCCAATAATACTGTTTGTGGCGACTCTAACAAAAGCTTGTAACCTTTTTGGCGCAGATATAATATTTGCGCCACTTCAAGAGCTTCGTAAGCGTCTTTCCACTGCCATGCACCAGACGCGGCAGTGCCTAGAAAGTAGCGATTCATCTGGGCTTGAACAGTTTTCGTAGAAAGAGGGCGATTCTCAAGCAGTGGTTTTAAAAGCTCTTGGCCAACACTAATAACTGACTGCCCATAATCGATTACTGTTTGCAAATCGAATAGAGAACCTTGAGTAAAAAGCTGCTGTACCATTGGACTATATAATTTTAATTTTCACTTTTAAAAAGCGAAGCTAATAGACAAGAGTGCAAAAGTAACTTTTGCACTCTTGTGGGAAAAGGGGTTCATGTTAAAGGGGAAAGGTTTCTTCTTATTCCTTTTCCCTTTCCCCTTTCCCATACATCCCTACAAATGCCAAGAAGTCTAATATGTGAGCTTTATTAGCTATCAAACAGGCGCAGTTGCCTTGTTGAAATTTCCCGTTTATTTTCTCGATTGATTGAGGTGTAAGCCAGATTTAAACTGCAATTGACTTCAAACCATCCTTCTCCTTCGGAGACGCTAACGCGAACGGCTTGGTGCAGTCGCTCATGGGGGAAACCCCCATCGCCCTTGGCGTCTCCCCTTGGGAGAAGACCGCGCTGCTTCACCACTTAAGAGGTTGATTACTTTGCTCGTCCATTAAGTCTGCGTATTGATTGAGGTAATCAACAGCTTTTAAAAAGTGTGTATAGCAGTCAAATGCCAGATGATTTAATTGTTCACGCACTCTCCTTTTAGTTCGAGCGTTAGACTGAATCCAGATAATAGAGTGCCAAGTTTTCTCATACTCTTTGGCACAACTAACAGCAATTTCTAATTCAAATCTTGCTGCTTCGAGTAGGGAGTGATTGCTTGGGATATGATTTAAAGCAGATGATAAACAACAATATGTCGCGTTCACTATTTTTCAGGAAATAAGTTTAACCTCCGTTGATCAATCGGAGGTTATAGTTGAGTAACTTTTATGCAGTTTTACGCGGTCTACCTGGCTTGCGCTTGCCTGAAGAATTTACATCAGCCTTTTTAGTTTTCGGTAACTTGTTGGCAGCATTATTAGCTTTGTTTGAACGAGTAGTACGTTTTGGTTGTGGTGAAATTTCTTTAATTGGAGGCAATAATCTCAATGTAGAGAATGAGAGAAGAACTGCTTCGTTACTGGTACGATGAACAACTTCATCCTCTAACGTCCAAGGATCTGGCAATTTTTCAAAAGTCATCGCTTGTGGTGTGATTACTTCTGATACTGATGGGATTGTAGAAGCGGTTATATTTACATTACTAACTAAAACCACATTACTAGCGTAAGCAGCCGATACAAATAGTCCGCTAATGAACTGGAATATAACGAGAGTAACGAATGCCCAAAAGATGACTACGATTGTCAAAGTGAGTAGAGATTGCATATCCATGATTTTTTCTCAACTAAGTATTTGTAATTTTCAACTGATTTACGCAAAGCGTTTTTAAGCCTTGTTCAAATGTGAAGCGGATTTGAACAGATCCTCTCTTCAAGAGAGGACTTCACTCAAAATTGAGCGTAGCATCTCTCTGATTTAACTTAGCCAAACTTCTTCGTCTTTTTAAAGCTTAGTTATAAAATAAAGCAGCTTTTAGTATTTAGCTATTTGAAAATTTAAAGTATTATGTTTATAAAATTTTTCCCAAAGATAAATATTGGGGTTAATTCTATGGTTAAGATTTGATTTGTTAGTTAATTCTTGAAATAAGACATTCTATTCAAACGAACAATAAAAGTATTCGTCACAATTAATTGAAAGTATGCCCAATCCAACTACCGACTTACAGCAGATTTGAGGTAAATGAGGCACACTAAATATTAGTGCATCAAGAACTACGAACTACAATGAAACCGTACTCAGTTGATCTGCGAGAAAAAATAGTAAATGCATACGAACGAGGCGGCACGTCAATCAGAAAAGTTGCTGTTCAATTTGGTGTAGCAAAAAGCTATGTACAAAAGCTCCTACAGTTACAGAAAACCCAAGGTCATCTAGAACCTAAAAAGCAAGGTGGGACAATTAAGGGTAAATTGGATGAGTACGGTAGCGAATTAGCCGAAATGGTTAAAAGCCATCCAGACGCAACTTTATCAGAATACTGCGAGTATTTTGGAGAAAAATATAACGTTTGGGTATGTGCAAGTGTAATGTGCTGTGCATTACAAAAACAAAAACTAACACGAAAAAAAAGACTTTACGCAGTAGCCAAGCGAAAACAGAAAGAGTCCAAAGGCTGAGAATAGAGTATTGGGAGAAGGTAAAGCACATAGATCGAGAAGACCTTGTTTTTATTGATGAAATGGGTGTTTTACTTGGTTTAACTCGGACTCATGCCAGAAGCGATGGCTTCGCCAACGCCAAGGGCGAACGCCGCAGTAGGGTGTATGATTTTAAACCATATTATCGAGGGGCGAAAGTAAGTGTAATCGGGGGAATCAGCTTAAAGAAAGTTTTAGCTGTCATGACTTTAAATGGTTCAATGGATGGAAATGCATATAAAGTCTTTACCCTTACATTTTTTGCTTCCACAATTATGGACTGGTGCAGTAGAAGGGAAGGATAATCTTCCTGCACATCAAGTCGCAGAAATTAAACCCTTAATTGAATCTGTTGGTGCAAGTGCTCTGTACCTGTCTCCTTATTCCCCGGAATTTAATCCCATTGAACATTGGTGGTCACAGTTAAAAGCGTTCTTGAAACAATTTTCTCCCAAGACTGCATCTGGAGTCGATGGTTTAATTAAAATAGCACTTCAATTAATTAATCCTGAACATCTCAGAAATTGGTTTACAAATTGCTGTTACTGTACCTCATAAGCTCCGAATATGCTGTATAATCGGATTTTTCAAAGCGAGGGTTGAAATAAGCATCCGTGCAGAACTTACGCGCTTGGATTTGATGACCTCTTTTCAACACCCTGTAAAAAAGATTGGGAGATTTGCATAAGAATACTTCATTCCCATGAAATAAGAAAGGAGCTGTTCTAAAGGTGTTATTGCACCAAGAGAGAAAATGGCAAATTAAACAAACAGTGTGCAGCGCTTAAGCGCATCCCCAAAGTTACCGCTTACCGAAAGTTACACACACATCACACACAATTGCGGAAAATTATATTATGTCCAGACTAATTGTTTCTTTGCCCCCATTCTTAGGCACTTCTAGTCCCGTCGAATTGATGATAGCGGTAATCCCGTTTCAAACCAAGGGGGCGCTATTGCCGATGTCGTGATTAAGGGTGGATATGGAGCCGACACATTTGATGTTGGTTACGGTAATGCCACGATCGATGGTGGTTCGGGATCGGACAAGCTAATTTTGCCTGATTTCAAAAGTGATTACAGTATTCTAGGCAGCTCGAACAATTACACTATTAAGCGCGATCAGTTCACGTTGAATGTATCGAATGTTGAGGAAATTGCCTTTTTTGGCGTTCCTCCACAGGACAGTATGCAAGGGGTTACTCTTTAGGGATTTCTAACAAGCACACTAGTTCTGGATGTTCCTCCTTCTTGATGTTTGAAAAGTTCTATTGTAGGTATCAAAAAGTTTTAGAACCTCCTAAATTCCCTGATAAATTGGAGGACTTAGATTCTGGTTCTCCCCCAATTTATCGGGGAGTGGGCGCGGTCACAGGGGGGATCAATAAGTCTTAGATATAGCCAAATACTTTTCAAACATCATCTAAGACCGCTTTGTAGGGGAGCTTTTTTGAACTTACTTTAATCTAGTTCCGCTTTCGTGCCACAACTCAATCGAGAGCGCTGTCTTTATCGGCAGGAATATACAGGGCTGAAGAAAGAAAGCCAAGCTACTCATGGCTTTGATTCAAGAGACAGCAAAATTACTGCAAAAATAATAGTAGAAAATACAGTATTAATTGCAGTAACTATTCTAATTGTAAAATTTTTCCAGTAAAAAATTACTGCTGATTTAAATCCAAAAACTTACAAACAGCTTGCAGATTGCATTTATCATGACAAACAATAAACCAGAACTCCCACAACCCAGGATTGAACCTGCTAGTATTACTTTTGACCAATACGTGGAATTTACCCCAGAGAAGTTGGAACTGAGCGATGGATACCTCGGCTACAGTGGACAAGACCAAGTTGGTTTTCATTAGTCTATTTTTGTTGGGTTGTTTTCTTGGATTACAGCAATACCTTTACTGAATTTGATAATGTAGCCCCAAGCCCATGAAAATCAACCGTTTTGGCAAGTCGGAAATCCTAACCCCTCAAGAAATAACCTTACTCTTTTCTGAGGGATTTGTGAAGCCCCGCGATCGCGCTTTGTTGACATCGAAAAAGCTTTTGCCAAAAAGCTAGGATTTTTGCCGTATCAAGAAAACTGATTTCTGCAATGACCTTTTGAGAGGTGGCACTGGTAATGATATTCTCATCGGTGCTGCTAGTGATGATATTCTGGTTGGCGGTGCCGATGCTGACAGATTCCTTTACAATACCAATGCTCCCTTTGCCTCTTCTGCTGTTGGTGTAGATACCATTAATGACTTTAATAGTTCCCAAGGTGACAAGATTGTACTGGATAAGACTACCTTTAGTGCGATCGCTAACACAAAAGGAACAGGTTTGAGCAACTTGAGTGATTTTCAAGTCACTAATAAAGCTGGGACGAGCACGGCGAAAATTGTCTACGATCCTGTGAGTGGGCAGTTATTCTACAACCCTCAGTGCAGATGGCTAGCTGCTCCCGTTCCGATTTATCCCGTTCCACGACCACAGTCGGCGGTGAAACACACGAGAGCCCCTGGTCATCAGTAATCATTTCTCCCGGCGCTGCTAATATTGCCTCCAGCGCGACAATCTTTTTAATTAACTTACCCCCGTCATCTTTCTCCACGAGTTCAGGAGTTACGCTCATCCCGTAAGTGTCCTGAATGCGGAACTTCTCACATTCCAAAACTTCCTCCGGCTTGAGATAATCCTGATGCTGCCTGCTGTTGTAAGTCCTCCTGTCAATATTTTTAGCATTGGCAACTTTACGGTAATGCTCCTCATCGATGGCAATACCAGCCGCCTTCATCCACCGGGAAGTCGCTTCATCACCACCGTCGCCCAAAGGAATAATCGTATTGCCCATCTCTTCGAGTAACGATGGCTTCGCCAACGCCAAGGGCGAACGCAGATCAAAACGTAAATTATTAATCGACCAATTGCGCTGCCCCTCAATCTGACACAAGACTATCCTGTGCCAACAAATGTTGGAGTCTGGGGTTATCTTCTACCGTCTGACGATTAATTTGAATATTCAGAGGGGCTAATTCCTGAGCAATGTGAATTAAATCGGTGTGGAGAGTTCCATTTTCTAGTTTGAGAACTGCCATTTTTGACCTCCAGTAAAATAGTTAGAATAAGGCTTTTGAGGCATAAGGGACTTCTAACTAAAAAAATATCCTATCGCTGTGTAAGCTCCCAAAGAAGGCTTGCCGTGAACGACTCGTGCCGAGCAAAGCCGAGGTAAGCCGAACGGGTGCAGGGGGCAGGGGAAGAAATGGTATTAGGTAATTTCTATTGTGAGCGCGGTGAAACTTCTGCATTCAACCAATTGACAAAACCCTGATTAACTGCTGTCGGAGAAATTTCGGCGATAAAATTAGTATAAGTAATATGCTCTTGAATAAGTTTTTCGATTTCTAAAGCATAACCATCTTGAGTTTTGATAATTAAAACAACTTCTGGTTCTTCAGTAATTTCTCCTTGCCAACTATAAGCACAAGTAATCGGGAACCAATTGACACAAACTGCTAACTTACATTCCAGTAATGCCCGACCAATTTGACGCGCTTCATCTGTATTATTTAAAGTTACATAGTAAATTTTCATAAAAGTTTCCGACTTTCAATTAGAGTGAGAAAACACGCTCTAATCCCTCTTGATGGGCTACTGTTGCTTGCAAATGGGGGAAATGAGTATCTAGAGCTTCCACAGATGCCCACTTCTCTACAAAAGTAAACTTATTTTATCTCGTTATGCCAGTATATTGACTCTGTTCTATCGATTGAGGCAGCAGTCGTGACTATTACTTTGAAGTTTTGGGCTTACCTACTAACAGGATCAGTAGGGTTGGATGCCATTTAATACTTCTCGGGTTTTGGGGAAAAGAAAAAACCTTTAACCCAAACTCGGTAACCTTTTCCCAAAACAGTAGCAATTAAAACATTGACGACTTCGGCGACAAGACTATTAGTCCGCCGATTTTTTTTCGGTTAAAGAAGAATGCTACATCTTTATCTTGCCATCAGCGACTTACTCAGGCGATCGCATGGCACTTTCATGAAGGCAGCCATGTCCCCAACGCCTCACTTAAGGCGTGGACATCTCCAATTTTGACGGAGCAACAGAAAGTGTCGCTTTTTCTACCCAACTTTCTCACGCCATCCATTCAGTCCACTGTGGGGCATCTTTCACCAATTGAGCAAATTTGTTCGGGTTAACATCCTCAAACTCCAGCATCACGCCGCAACGCTCATCAATAGACCCAAAGAAGGGGAGTACAACAGATTATGTCAAACGGCAATATATTGGCAATTTGGGAAAAATAGAGAACGGAATAGTAGCCGTTACAGCTTATGGTCTATTCGAGGGTATGACATTTCCCTTAATGTTTGAAGTTTATAAACCATTACAAAGATTACTAGAACTAGATGTCTACCAGACTAAAGCCAATTAACATCGGAACAAATTAAAGAAGCTTTAAAACGGTTTGCAGATTTCTTAGAAATTTTAGAAGATAATCGTCCTTCTCGCGGCGGTTCAGAAACTTGGCACTTTACCTTAAATCTCTGGTACAAACGCCAAGATACAGCAGCCAATATTCAAAAATTTGATTGGGAGTGGGAAAGTCGCCATAAACAGGACTTACGCAACTGGCACAGGCGATCGCTAAATTATAGTACATTTGTATTGTATAACTGACGCAACTGGCACAGCACGATCTGCGCTTCGCGATCGCCATTTTCTCAAGTAATGGCGATCGCCAGGTCGCGCCCCTGAGTTTTCACGGGAAGTCCTCAAACCACAAAAGAGCGTAGCTTTTTCCACAGGCTCCGAAGTCAATAATTTTAGATTATTGACTTCGGAGCCACGCAGAAATACGGGATTGCGAAACTCTAAAAATATCCTTTTCAACATGCGGTGAAAAGTCAAGGTCGCGGCGGTGCCAAACAACTAGACGATAAACATGGAAATATCGGGACGTTTGAGTTGCTGAACTAAATAATTTGACAGCAATCCATGCTTAATTTGATAGATTGTAATACCTGTTTTATAAGCTAAATCTTTGAGTCTAAGCCAGACTAAAATAGCGCAGGCAATATGATTTCTTTGAATACGACCCTTACGACATTGACATGATTCCACACCAGTCAATTGCTTTAGTTCTCTGTGAAACTCCTCAATTTTCCATCGAACCTTACACACTTGTTGTACAACGTCCGTAGAATCTTGAGAGAAATCGTTCGTAGCGATAAAATCCGTTCTGTCGGTGGAGACAGTCACCCGGAATAGTTTCACTTTTTTCGCGCTAGGAAACTTCTTTATTTTAACTAGTTTCCCTAATTTTAATTCTGACTCATTCCAAGATAATAATTCAATTTTTTGATAATCTTTTTTGTCTCTTGTCTCGTCAACAAGTCGATTACGTTTCAGAGGGCAATAATAATATTTACCTAAATCATCAATATACAACATTAGTTTATTTGTTGCATACCAACTGTCCATTAACACGGCTGTAAACGGTATACCTTTATGGTATACAAGGTTTTGCAGCATCTCTGTAACGTGTTCTATCTTTGTTTTTCCATCTCTTTCTGGGTCATAAATACGATAGTCAACTACCCAAAATTTCCCGACTTCATGATTTACATATACACAATTTACTAGCCCAATCCCTTGAATTATACCATGCTCGTTGCCACTATATTGTCTTTTACTTGCCTCTATTTCTATAGCGTATCTTTTATCAATTACTGTGTCATCAAAAACCAAGTAGGCGTTCTCATTTATTTCTATTAAATCTTTAACATTATCCCAAATAAGACGAGGCGTTAATTTCTCATTCTTTAAATAACGGTTAATTTTATCATGACTGATCTGCTCTAAATGAGCCGCTAAATTTGTAATAGTGTAATTTATTTGACTACTCAGTAAGTACTGGCAGTAGTTAAGTTTTGTAAATCTCATGAAATACAGCTTTTATTGGATACACTAGATGCTAATTTTCTCATAAAAACTTGAACAGTGTTCAACAGAATCGATTACTATTACTAATTTAAGCAATACCCTCTTGGCACTTCCCTTCTTAATAAGATTTTTGTACCATAAGGTGGCGATCGGGCTGTGCCAGTTGCGTCAGTTATGCAATACAGATGTACTATAATTTAGCGATCGCCTGTGCCAGTTGCGTAAGTCCTGATAAACAAAAGTCTAAGGCAGTAATGGGCACAAGCAAAGAACAAGGTAGACCAAGTATCATTTCTTCTGAGTCTTATGCCACTCCATACCCCAATTGGCAAGAACTATGTCGCGCTAATCTTAATCATCGGCTGACAACAAATCCCATCACCAGTGGCGATGGTGTCACTTTTGAACTGAATCAGGTTTACGTACCTTTAGGCTTAGTGCAGCGAAAACAGCGTTTACGTCATCGTGATGATGTAACTCCTCAAGAAGGTTCGCGTTTGTATGAACCAGAGGATGTGGATATTATCCAAACCTTTGACCATAATGAATTTTTTCAACAGGTGCTAGGACAAAGGCAAAGTAAACGAATTGCGATTGTCGGTGAACCAGGCGCAGGTAAGACTACATTATTGCAGAGAATTGCTGTTTGGCTGTTGGAAAATACCGCAGATTTACCTGGATGATATAACACAAATAGAGAAAGAGCAGTTTATTCAAGCACTCACTCAATTTCAGGATGGATGCGGGGGATTTTATAATTATCAGGCCTATTTTTTAGCAGCACAGGGAATTGCTGAATTTGCTAGTTTCCCGCAAGCTGATGAAATTATGCGACAGTTAATTAAGTGGCGTTTTGGCTACTTTCATCCAGAAAAGCAAAAATGGTGTAGATATCAATCTCCAATTGTTGAGGGTGCGCGGATAGCGTTGCTAAAAACAGATCGTACTATAGCGATCGCCACCTTAGAACAATTTATCACTGACTGTCAAAATGATTTTGATAGTTGGAATGCAGCCTATAGTTTAGGTAAGACTTTTGACCCTGGGAATAAGATTGCGATCTCCTCTCTGGAAAATCTGGTTAAAATAGCTCGTCATGAAACTATTCGTTGGCAAGCTGCTTATAGTCTGGGCAGAGTTGATGCTGGAAATC
Source organism: Nostoc favosum CHAB5714 (assembly GCF_020829495.1). GTDB lineage: Bacteria > Cyanobacteriota > Cyanobacteriia > Cyanobacteriales > Nostocaceae > Nostoc > Nostoc favosum. Next base: position 10,796 of record NZ_JAIVFQ010000112.1, read on the forward strand.
AAATAGCGATTACTGCATTGATGCAAATTGTTGATACCACTAACAATGAAGCTACCTGCCGCAAGGCTGCTTATAGTTTAGGCAAGATTGATTTCAGAAATGTACTCGCTATTTCTACGTTAGAAAAAATTACCACAGCAGCAACAGATTCATCTGTGCGTCGCCAAGCAAGCGAGAATTTAGCAACTCTACTTGGTCAGGAAATTACAAATAAATTGCAGAGTAAACGAACACAAAAAAATAAATTACCTTTGTCCCTTTTACCTGAAAAAATCACAGCCTTAATCCGTAGCATCTCCTCATGTGAAGATGAAGACACTAAAAGACGCATAGCTTATAAATTAGCCCAATGTGACCCAAGAAATACTCTGGCATTTACCAGCTTACTGCAATTAGTTAAATCAACCCAAAGTATACCCTTACGCAAACGTACAGTAGATAATTTAAAAGAAATCCTAATTGATGAACAGTTGCCAAAAGTAATTGTTTACCTTAGAGATCGTTTTGCAGATACCGTACAGGAAGATGAGTTGGAATCCCATCGAGACTATTACAATTTAATCTGGTACTGTGCCGAAAATATAACTTATGAAGCATTTTATCAAGCTTGGCATAGCCAAATTGACACGATACCATCATAGACTGAACTAATTTACAAACGAAGATTCTTGCTCGATAAGATGAATTGGGGCAAGCTCTTGAGGCAGGGGAGGCAGAGGAAGCAGGGGGAGATTTTAGAAGTTACCTAAATCATCCCGCAAATATGCAACGCCCAATATTTTATGGATTATCTCCAAACACAAAAAAGTCTAGATGAAAATCAACCGGTTCTTGCACAGCTTTTGAGTAATGCCTACGGAAGACTATTCGGTGTCGCTAAAGCTATTGCGCTTCTTGCTAATCTCTGTGATTAATAGGCATGAATTTTATGAATGACCTACACCCCCACCAGCCAATCGCACACCACAGACTTACATCCCAAAGCAAAATTAACACCAAGCATCCACTGACCCAAATATCCGTTCCAGTAAGGCTCACCATCAGCAACGCCCACAGCCTCGCCTACCTTGGAGACTAGCTGTTGGTAGAGCTGACCAGCACTGTTGAGTCCTTGGCGCAATTTCAGGCTTAACCCCTTCCAGCCTTGGACTTTGGTATCTTCGTCCTGGCTAACTGTTTGGGGAATGTTAAGGAATTGGGTGTCAATGACGGGTGTGGTTAACTCTATATTATTCGTGACTGACACGGATTCAGAATTTTCTCTGATTAACTGTGAGGTGGTGTCAATGAGGGGTGTGGTTAACTCTATATTATTCGTGACTGACACCGACTCACTTTTAGTTGCTTCATCCCGATTTAACCACTGCCCAAAAATCGAATCACGCTGGTCATCAGGAGCAACGAATTGATAAACGCACTCACGATTTTCACGCTTACCCAACCGACCCACATAGTCCAGTTTCAAATCAATCTTGTTGAGCAGCTTCTGTGCGATCGCCACTGGCGTTAACTTCTCGCTAACAGTCACATTCAAACAAGTCTTGATGAAATAGCGATTTTCTACAGCAGCCCGTTTCAACTCCTGCATTTTTGCATCAGTTGAACGCCACTTCACCCCAGGCTTTAGCAGTTGCAAGAGATTGAGTTTTGCCAATAACAGTACAGCAAGTAATAACTGCCCCTTGTTAAAATCTGGTTTCCAAATCGAATTCTCCCCCAATTCTAACTGCGCCTTAGCTCGTTTAGCATCACGATTGGTCAGAAACTCTCGCCCCAGTGTCAAATAATAGTGCATCCGCAGTTGAGGATACCACCCGTCATCATCTTTCTCCACAAGCTCAGGGGTAACATCAACTTCATAGCGACGGGACAATTCGGCCTTGCGCTGCTGATGTCGTTCAGTTTTCGTTTTGGCACGTTTGTCTTGCAGCTTCTTCAATTCAGTTGGGGAGAGTTCATCAGAATCCGCGATCGCTTCACACTCAGCAGCATACAATTCAACAGACGCGGCTTTAACCGACTCGATTACAGCCCCACTTTCACCATCATCAGCATCATCAGCATCGATAATGGTGTACCCATCCTCGACCAAACCCGCAAGAACAGACTCTCGATAGCGCCGCATCTCTACGTTTATAACAGAACCACGCTTGCCCCAAGTCTGCAAAGATTCGGGCTGGAAGTTCTGGTCAACATAGCTGTAGTCGTCATTATCCGCCGCCGACAACAGCGCAATGTTAGCTTGTGTCGCAACGTGTTGACTTCTCAACAATCCTGCTATCGTTGTGGAACCATTGCCTACAACCGACATCCCCCACTCTCTGACCCAAATGTGACGGTCAACTGTTTTCCTAACCCGTGCCAACATCTGCCGCACAGAGTTAACAGGCTGCACTCCCTGGAAAATCCCCCAAACAGCGCTGAAATGTCCTCGAATATCAATGGATACCCCAGTTTCTAAACTTGGAGAAGCGATAACCAAATCATACTGGGTAAGAATTTCGTTCAGGTGAGCGATACAACCGAAAGCCGCATGAGATGGATCAGCAACAGATTCGCTGTCAATTCTCAGGATTCGCAAGTGAGGGAATTTGCGGCGAAAACGTTCTTCAAGCGCTTGGGTTCCCCATTTAGACTTAGCTTTTTGAGCAGAGCAGCATAATAAATGATGTCCACTTTTAGCAATGGCTTTGTCCAGTGCCGCAATCAAATTCTTCGGGTTACTGCCAGAGTAGTTGTAACAGTTTCCGGCTACGTGGCGATAATTGTTGACGATTACAAACGGGTTAACTCGATATTCTCCAGCGAGTGATAAAACATACTTTACATCTGTGTCAGAAACATCGGCACTAGACAGGTAAATCTTTCCTTGACTACTGCCCAAAACATTCTGCACTAGTTGTTTAAGGTTTTTGAGAACAGATACTCGACGCTTTTGCACCTCCGTACCAGAGTTGAGCAAATGCCAGAAAACTTGGTCGCATTCATCAATAATAATGACATCATTTGACCAGTCGTTAGGGTTGAATCGCGCCTGACTTTCTTGATGCAGTGAATCAACGCACACCCCGTATCCTAATAATGTGCCTGTTTCTGAGGTATGGACTTCGGTAACATAATTAACACCAAACCGATTACACAACGCCTCACCCAGTTGAATACGGTGGGTGATGATTAATACCCGTCTCTCTTGGTCGTGTGCTTTCGCCACTTCTTGGGACAGCCATTCGGTTTTACCCGTGCCTTTGGGAGCTTTGAGGATAATCAGTTTTTCGCCTTCGGGTACAAGCAGATGACCGAGGAATCGTTGGTTGAGAGCGATTGACGGCGGGTAAGTCAGCAGAGTGAACAGCTTAATCTCCCATAACTCCAGTGCAACAGCCGTATTGTAAAGTGCGTCAAATGCCGGCTGACCCTTGGCAACGATAAAATCATCAACCCCTTTCTCTGGCCCTAACGGTAAATCAATCACTCGCAGCGAACAACCCTCATTTACCAGCAGCCGTCCCATGCGACTGATGGCGGTTCTGACTCGCTGGGCTGTCTCTGGTTTATTGTCCTGGTCAAAGCAGATGTTAACAAGTCTCCCCTGTGTTGCAAAATGTTTCAAGTCAGGAATCAGGGATGGTTTACCGATGTTTCGACTCCGCTCAACACAAGTGGCGTTACCGTACTCATCTTGCGGTGTGCGGTATCCAGCGTTAACGCCAGGAATTGCGATCGCAGCATAACCGACAGTCAATAACGCCCCCGCTTTTTTGACACCTTCCACGATTGTCACTGGCACATTATGCCGCCATACCCAGCGCCAGAAGCCGCCAGGATGTTGTAGGTCTTCTTCAGTAATGGGGATGCCACTACGGTTGGACACTTTCACCCAGATGCGATTCGGTACTAAGAGGAAGAAGGCGCGTGTCTCTTCTCTATATGGATGTTCGTACTTGATGAATTTGTGAATTTTCTGGCGATCGCGTCTGGGGAAGTCGGGTTTGAAACAGCCCCACATCATACTGACGTAGTTGTTGAGAGGGTCAACGCCACTGCACCACCAGCCGCCTAGCTCAATGTGCTGGTATTTCTTTAAATCCCTGTCTCTGAGCCGCCCATCATTGCGACGGGAGATTTTGGGACTGTAGAGAAGATATTCGTAGGGTAACGTCCCGTAGAGCGATTTCACGTTCAGGTAAAAGATTTCTTCGTCAATGCTACTGTTGAGCCATTGGGTTAAATGTTTTGCTTGAGAATCAGATTCGATTATACGCATATCCCCTCCAGTATTTTGAAGCAATGCAAAGCTTGGGGTATTGAGTCATACCGCCTTTGCTGTTAGTTACGCAGCTACAGGTTAAAAAACCGTCGTTTTCAGTTCAGCAATCAACAGGACTTGTATTGGTAGTTGTTTTTTTCGTCCTATTGACTGCTTTTTAACCGGACTAAGTAGTACACATGAACTAAAAAACTGTCATTTTACATGATTTAGTCCAAGTCAGAATCATCTCCCACCTCCGGTATGTGGTCGGAAAGTCAGATTAATCCGAGTGCCGACTACTTTGTTGGTCTTGGGAACCTGATGCAGATGTGTGGACTGACAGCCTGGGTGCATCACAAGCAAACTGCCATGTTCCAGCCAAAAGTCAGTGGGTTTGCCATTTCTCGGTTTGATTTGGAATTTGCGAACACCACCGAGGCTAAGGGAAGCGATCGCAGGGTTAAATCCCATCGATGGTTCATTGTCGGAGTGCCACCCGATAGAATCAGTCCCCGTGCGGTACTGGTTGCCAATGACGATGCGGAATTTGTAGCCAGTCAAAGCGGTGATTCTATCTCGTAACTTAGACAGAGCATCTGTCCAAGTCAGGGGTTTCAAGAACACGCTGTTGGAGTAAAGGTAATCGCAGCCGTAGTCCCCGTAAATACATTCAAGGCGCGGGACGGGCATTGTTTTACCCGCGATTCTGATTTGATTCTGCTGCCACTCCAGTTTCAAGCAGTGTTGGTAGAGTTCGTTTGCTTGTTCAAGGCTTAAGAAATTGGAGTAGTAAGTGACTGGTAAAACTGGCGTGTATTCAGAGAAAAGTGTGAGTTGTTGCATGGTAGTTTTATCCAACTAAAGAACGTGTAGCGAAGACAATTACTGTTAGTTAGTTTTGTTCGGCTTTAAAAACCTCAACCAAAATACTTTCTGGATACAAACCGACTTTTCCAAAACGTGGGTCATGAATGCGTTCTATTTCTATTCCTTGTTTTCGGCACAATGCACTGGCTTTTCGACCTTTAGTACTGGCTTCTTTAACCGATATTTCTAAACCTTGAAGATTGGCGAATCCAACAACACTGTATTTATGTCCACATGGGGTATTTACTCTGTCTTGCTCAACTTCAACGGCTTTTAGTCGGTGCAAAATTTCGGTCTGTTGCTGTTGTTGTTGGAGTAAATGCTGTTCTTGCTCTGCCAATTGTTGTGCTAGAGCGGCGAGTAACTGTATTTGAGTCATCGCTGTTTCGCTATTTGAGGCGGGTTTAGTCCAGCCCAATTTATCTTGAATCCACGCCCGAATACCGATGGTATTGAATGAACGGCATACCAATCTGGCTTGCTTGGTACAGTATCTACCAGCTTCGTAAGCGTAGTACTCTAGGATGATTGCGATCGCTATATCAGGGATTCCGTTGGTTCTCCACTGGCTGAGGTCGGCGGCTGAAAATCCTTGTAACATAAGCTCTTTGGCTAATTTTGATGGTGCTAGGTCGGCGCTTGATTTTAAAGCTTTTCTGATAGATTCGTCATCAACCCCAGCCAGTCTTGCAGTTGCTCTAACACTGGCTTTCGCTTCACCATTAGCTTCAACTTCAATCTCTTGTTTTATCTGTTCGATGATTTCGGCGATTTCAATTTGTGACATAACTTTAGTTTGGTGATAATTTTTTGTTGTGTGATTAGAAAGAATTAAACATTTACCCGCACTAAGCTTTTTTCACCAACCAGTGAGAAACGATTAGATATAGTCCGTGATTGAGTTAACGTTGGCGACATCAATTCAACAACGTAAAACCAAGAATTATTCACCAGCGCTATCCCCAAAATCAGCCGTTGCTTTGTTCTCTTATCGTGAGTACATAGCATCACTCTTTCACCCAGAACGAAAGCAGGTTTTTGCACATTGAGGGTTTCTAACTGACCTGTCCCGATGATTTGGTTTTGTGTGGCGTGAAGGATTTCATTACGGCAATCAATTGAATAAAACCAAATTTCATGCTTCCACTGAATACCGCAACAATAGCCGAATGTTCTCGTGGTTCGGAGGTATACTCTTTCCAGTAAATTAATTGCAACAGGTGGAATTGTTTGCCCCCAAGGAGGAGAAAGATACCAACTCGTTTCAAAAGCAGTAATTAACTCAATCATGTATTTTCTGTTGTTGGGATAAAATTCTTTTCAATCGCTCAAAAATCAGTGCAGCGCATTGGGGAACAATCGCATTGCCCAGAGCGATCAACTGTTGTTTGTGTTGTCTTCTAATGCTTTGGTATTGTGCATAGAGTTGACGATATTCCTTCTGGCAATCCGGCGTAAGCGCTGCAATTTCTTTACGACTGAGCCGATGGAAGCTGGGGATTGTGGCAGCACACAGCCATCTGTCAAGGTCTGACTGTCGCATGAGATATCTACCCAACCGTTGGGAAAGCCCATGATCGCGCTGACAAAAAGTGGATTGAGAGAACGATTTGGAGTGCTGCCCACCTCGTAAGCAAGGTTTCTGCCCCCTTTTGTTGGTTTTCTGTAATTGTTGTTGGCATCTATCAAGGTTTGTGTAGGCATCATCACCGCCGCCGACAGATGCAGTGTTTGTCCCGCTTTGTGTGTACTGGTTCCAGGATGTATGCTGTCTTGAGCTTTGGGAGTCGGTAGCAATAATCCAAACTCTTTCTCGTTTATGAATGGCCCCCACTTGGTTCGCCGAAAGCACTCCCCACTGCACATCGAACCCCATCTGGGCAAACTCCCAGAGTACACCACGGAAAAATCCACTTCCCTCAGCAGTAAGCAATCCGGGTACGTTTTCCACAATTGCCCATCTTGGTCGAACTTGGCGAAGGATTCTAAAGAATTCACCGAACAGGTTGCGTTCATCCTGGGATGCAAGACGTTTTCCGGCGAGGCTAAAGGGAGGGCAAGGGAGTCCGGCGATGATACCGTCAACTTCTCTAACTCCGACTCCGGCCAAAGACTCAGTTGTAATATCATGGATATCTGGGATAATTGGAATATTTGGGAATCTGAGATTAAGCAGTTGTTGGCAGTACTGATTAATCTCGCAAAAAGCTACAGTTTCAAAACCACCACTAATCAAGTGACCGAGGGTGAAGCCACCAATACCGGAGCAGAGGTCAATAACTTTTTGAGTTTCCAGGGGAGTGATTTGGTCAATCATGCTCGTCTCCCTAACAAGTAATTAATTGCTTCTGGATCAAGAGAGGTAATACGTTTTTTAATTGATTGAGGTGGATGGTCAAGAAACTGCTTAAGATGCCATTTCCGAATCTGATAATGTCTAGCAGAACGTTTTGTAGCTTTAAGCCATCCTCGTTTTACCCATCTTGTAACAGTTGAGAAATTCAATTGAAGAACTTGAGCAATTTCCTGGCAGCTATAATTATCAAGCGTGGGGCGTGCTGAATAACCTAAGCTATTTAACTTCAGATAAATTGCAATTGGTGTGCGTTGGTATCCTCTTTTTTTGAAGATTGAAGCTATTTGTTTGACTGTATAGACTTCAGCCTTAGCTTCGATAATTGCTAGTTCTTCATCACTCCATTTGGTATTCATAATGTCACCTCTGATAAAGAGATAGAATTAGTGTCAGCTTGTTCTTGTACAATCCGAGCGCTGATAGATTCAAACTCCACCTGAGCAATATTCAAATCAATCAGCATTTCACCACTGTTGTAGAGGTCTGTGATGTGCTGCTTGATTGCCGATTCCGAGAGTCCATCAGGAATATTTAGGTGCGCTTCGCTGGTGATTTTATCTACTACTGTGACGATGACTTTCATGGCTCAATTCCTGTGTGATTAATTGAGGATTCAGAAGTAAAAATATTCTGAATCCTGATTCTGATTTACACTGCTCCAGTCTTTACCGCTTGCAACTGTTGCATCCATGCGCTGATTGTTGCTAACTCATCCGCACCGCTAGCAACAGCATCAACAACTAGCTTTTGATACGAAGATTCGGCATGATTGGGATGGTCACACTTGCCTGCTGCCCAAGCCAAACACATAGTCTTCACCAGTTCATCAATCTTGCTAATATGCAATTGGCTGGGGCTATTTGTGTCTTGAAATTGCAACCACTCTCTGACCAAATCAAGCGGATAATCAAGCAAAGTGCGGATATTTTTAATTCGTAAGTCTTGAGGATGTACTGGTTGAGGGACTACGCTAAGTTTTGGTGTGGCTGAAATAGTTGATGAAGTACCACCTAGAAGAGATTGGATGTCACGAATGATTGTTGCCCAATCCAAATCTCTACTCCATTCCCTATAAATCTTGGTCTTGTTTGCTGCATCGTAAAGATTGCAATTAAACTAAGCCACCTCGTCACCAAAGCGACTCGTCTTCAAAACCGGACGTGAGACTTTCACCTCATCCGGCTCCTCAGTAATTTGGTGCTTGTCCAATTGCATACCTCCAACCGAACCATCTT
>NZ_JAIVFQ010000113.1 GCF_020829495.1 Nostoc favosum CHAB5714
TTCTTTCTTTCTTTCTTTCTTTCTTTCTTTCTTTCTTTCTTTCTTTCTTTCTTTCTTTCTTTCTTTCTTTCTTTCTTTCTTTCTTTCTTTCTTTCTTTGTGTCCTTTGCGTCCTTTGCGGTTCGTTTATCTTTATTCTTTCTTATACTTAAATATTTTTTAGCGCATCTTCATACAGAATTGGTATTAGTAATTATTTGGTCAAGAACTGCTTGTAATCAACCGTCCATAGAAAACACAAGATAATATCATGTCCGGTAGCACAACCATAGTAAAATTAATAAGTATTCCCTTTATGAAAAGCATCTATCTGACCAATGCCAAAACGTATTAGCATTGAGCCACATCTATCGTTATCAGAACTAGAGCAGCGTTATCGTCAAGCGAAAGACGTTGTTGAGAGAAGTCATTATCAAATTATTTGGTTGTTAGCATCTGGTAAAAGTAGCCAGGAGGTTTCGCAAGTAACTGGTTACAGTCTCAGTTGGATTTATGAATTAGTCTGGGGATATAACCGCATTGGCCCAGAATCACTTGGAGATAAAAGGCATGAGCATCAAGGCGCCGATACACTCTTGAATGATATTCAACAAGCACAATTATGGCAAGCGCTACAATCGCCGCCTGTGGAAGGTGGGTTTTGGAACGGGCAGAAAGTAGCAAATTGGATGAGTGAATTATTAGGACATTCGGTTAGTAGACAGAGAGGATGGGAGTATTTAAAAGCAATGAAATTGCGTTTAAGAGTACCCCGACCTTCTCACCAAGAAGCAGACATTTTTGAGCAAGAAGAATGGAAAAAAAAACTAGCAACTACGGTGAATCAAGTTCAAGAAGAACACCCAGGCGCCGAAGTAGAAGTTTGGACGATGGATGAACATCGAGTTGGACTTAAACCAATAATTAGGCGAATTTGGGTAGATGAATGGACAGTACCAGTAGCATCTGTATATTGGCGGTTTAAATGGTTGTGGTTGTACGGTTTCGTTCATCCGCAATCTGGAGAAACATATTGGTGGATTCTACCCTTTGTAAATACTGAAATTTTTAATCAAGTTTTGATTGATTTTGCTCAACATTTCAATCTTGGAGAGAATAAGTATGTTGTACTGGCCTTAGACCAAGCTGGGTGGCATACCGCAGGAAAACTTCAGATACCAAAAGGTATTTATATTATTGAGATGCCATCTCACTCTCCAGAACTTCAACCAGCAGAAAGGCTGTGGCCACTCACAAATGAACCTCTTGCTAACCGAACATTTGAGAATCTTGATGAATTAGAGGAGGTTTTATTTCATCGCTGTCAACAATTGCTTCAACAACAAGATTTGGTTCGAGGTTTAACGAACTTCCACTGGTGGCCTCAAGTAGCGGTTTAATTATGGGTAAGCATCCGGACATGATATAATTTCTCAATAATCTTAAGAATAAACTTAGTTATATAAATAAAAGCCCACACTGTGCCCGATCAACACGACAGTGTGGGTAATTTATGGGTGTAATACCAATGAGAGTCTGTGTATTGGCTAGCGGAACATACTACTGACTGAAGTATCTTCATGAATCCGCCAGATAGTTTCTCCTAAGAGATTAGCTACTGATAGCACCACTAGCTGGGGAAAGCGATTGTTTTCTGGTATGGGAATTGTATTGGTGACAATGACTTCCTCAAACAAACCACTAGACAAACGCTCCATCGCTGGTGGAGAGAACACTGCATGAGTTGCACAGGCGTATACTTGACGCGCTCCTTCTTCACGCAGTAATCGCGCTCCTTCAGCGATCGTGCCCCCAGTGTCGATCATGTCATCCACCAACACTGCCGTTTTGCCTTTAACATCGCCGATGATATTTAACACCTCTGCAACATTATGTGCATGACGACGTTTGTCAATAATTGCCAGTGGGGCATCATTCAGTTTTTTCGCAAATGCTCTAGCTCGTGCTACACCACCAACATCAGGGGAAACAACCACAAGATCGGGCAGTTCTTTGCTTGCTAGATAATCTAGCAATACTGGCGAACCGTAAACATGGTCAAAGGGGATATCGAAATAGCCTTGAATTTGAGCCGAGTGCAAATCCATTGCTAGAACGCGGTTGGCACCTGCTTCGGTGATCAAGTTAGCAACTAGCTTGGCGGTTATTGACTCTCTTCCTGCCGTTTTGCGATCAGCACGGGCATAGCCATAGTAGGGAATTACTGCCGTCACCTGTCGCGCAGAAGCTCGACGACAGGCATCAACCATAATCAATAATTCCATTAAATGATCGTTCACGGGTTGACAACATGGCTGGATTAAATAGACATCACAACCCCGAATCGATTCTTGGATTTGAACATAAAGTTCTCCATCTGCAAATCTTTTACGAATCATTGGCCCCAAATCCATGCCCACATAACGAGCAACTTCTTGAGACAGTTGTATATTGGCAGAGCCAGAAAACAGCCGCAGGCGATGATTATCGGTCAGTCCTGTTGCAGATGGTTGCACTTTGAAAGTTGCAGAACTGAGCACAGCAGATCCTCTATGTGCATTCATAGCAATATTATCATTGGAGATTTAATAGATTTAACCGAGAAATCGCCTAAAAAAACATCTGTGAGTTTTGTTAAAGCTTCCATACAAAATTTAAACATTTTCCCATAAAATTATCATTCGCTTATTGTCTAGCCCTGTTAGCAAACAAGCTATTGATAGCTTAACTGACATCAAGCCCGTCCACTAGGTCTATAAGTTCAAATTTTTTGGGTTGAGGTAAACATTAGTGTAATAGGTTCTTCTAACTACCTTATTTATAGCTGACAGTAAAGCATTTACAACTTAAGTGATATTGAACTTTGTTCTCATACAGTATAGCACCCGTAACTAAGTATGTAAATTGTAATTTATTATTCTAAAATTTACGTATTGACAAAAAGCGATAATTACATATCCTATAAGACGCTAATTAAATACACAATTAAGCAAGGTTTTAGATAAAGATTTAATAAATCTTTATTTAAGATTTATTGAAAACCTTCTTCATGATACCAAAACATTACTCAGAAAGGGTAATATCAACTCAAGTATTAAGTAAAAAATTGTAAACATTATTACTTAAGTAAATTTTAATTAAATCTAGAAAAGTTGTTTAGTTTAATTCCATTCTACTGACACATAAAAGCGGGAAGCATACTTATGGACTCTCGACCTACTTCAGTAGTAGAAAAATCTTTAACTGCCATAGTAAGTAGTTCCAAGAAGTCGTCGTATTATTTAGCTGCTATGCGACCGCGACAATGGACAAAAAACCTGGTGGTGTTTGCAGCACCCTTGTTTGCATTTAGCATCAATCTGCAATCTTTGCTAGGTAGCCTATTGGCATTTGTATTATTTTGCTGTGCATCAAGTGGCTTCTACTTAATCAATGACATCGCAGATATTGAATCTGACCGTCAGCATCCTGTCAAATGTAAGCGGCCAATTGCCGCTGGATTAGTTAGCACCCGTGTTGGTAGTGGTATGGCATTGGTGCTGTTGGGTAGTGCTGTGATTTTTGGGTGGTTGCGATCGCCCCAGTTGGGTGCAGCCATAACTGCATACGCCCTGTTGCAAATCGCCTATAATCTGCGACTCAAACGGATGGTGATTTTAGATGTTGGGGCGATCGCCACCGGATTTGTCCTCCGAGCCTATGCAGGTGCTGCTGCTACTGGCATTGTTTTATCTAGTTGGTTTTTAATTTGCACTGCAATGCTGGCGCTATTCTTGGGTATTGAAAAGCGCAAAGCAGAACTACGATTAGCACAAATTAAAGGCAACAAGCCTCGTTCTGTCCTCAAATACTATTCCTTGCCCCTACTGGCTCGCATGGAAAATGTCGTCACTACTTGTACGGTTGTCACCTATACTCTTTGGAGCGCAGGCCCTTACTTGCATGGAGCACGCACCTCTTGGATGCTACTCACTTTGCCATTTGTTTTCTATGGGATTTTTCGCTATCAACTGCTGAGTGATCCTCAGATGATTGCCAGTTACAGTGACGACGCGATCGAGCAAGGTGGACGCAGTGAAAGGCCGGAAGAAGTTTTATTGAAAGATTTACCTATCCTATTAACTGTTATTGGTTGGGTGATAACTTGCTTTATGATTCTTTTGCTAAAACAGCAAGGGCTGATCGAATAAAGTTAATAGCAGAATTTTTGGCAAGGGAATTTGTGGATGAAAAATCTCAAAGCTTTTTTGATGAAGTGGCGCAAATTGCGTTTTAAAGAGAAACGCCATAGGCTTCCACGACACGTCCATACACTCGCTCAAATAAAAATTGACGAAATCAAGATTTGTGGTGTTAAAGGAATAATTCTCGATTTAGATAACACTATTATTTCTGAAGATGATCGCTACCTATCTCCTTGTGCAGAAGATTGGATTCAACAAGCAAAGTTAGCCGGATTGCAATTTTTTATCCTCTCAAATGGGAAACGTCGCTATCGCGTCAAATATTGGTCTCATCGTCTTGATATTCCAGCCCTCAGTCCAGCGAAAAAACCCTTTCGCCCTGCATTTCGACATGCAATAGCTTATATGCGTTTACCAGCAAAACATGTACTCGTCATTGGTGATAGTTTACATACTGATTTTGTAGGATCACTGCTTTGTGGATGTGGTTACATGCAAGTTGCCAGCCTACCGCACCCACCCCGATGGTGGGAAAAACTTGCTGGTAAATGGGTGCAGATACCTTATCCATCTGGAGGAGAACTTTGGAATTTTGACGGTGCTGCTGGCTATGAAAGCTTCTTATAAATTGCTCTTTTTCTGAAAAAATATTACCTTGTAAAGTGACTAAATTTTTACCATGAATAACCAGATAGTTTTTAGTTTACTGGTTCTAATCACAGTAGCGTTAAATACACTTGCTCAAAATCTCTTGAAACTAGGAGCAGGACAAAATCCGTTAAATATCTATTTACTAGGAGGAATTTGTACTTATGGTCTGAGTACGATTTTTTACGTTTTGGTTTTAGGAAAGCTGAATTTATCTGTTGCCTATCCAGTAGTAATAGGCTTAACAATTATATTCACAATGATCACTGGCGCTGTAATTTTGCGAGAAAAAATCTTAGTTTTGCAATGGTTAGGAGCTGGTTTGATGTTGAGTGGGATCGGGGCAATTGCTTTAGGTAAGCATTGACTAGTAGCGCAAGGCGGAAGTCAAAAGTCAAAAGTCAAAAGTCAAAAGTCAAAAGTCAAAAGTCAAAAGTTAAAAGAATTCTATTTTGGGCCTTTGCCCCATTTTAAATGGTATGTTTATTTCCGCCGTGTTGTACTAGTGTTTTAAGAATAGTAAGTTATTTTACAATACCTTCGCCAATTTACGAGAGTGAGTTGATGGTGCTTGAACTATTAACTCCCTTTTCTCTGATACTTGGCAAAACAATAAGTTCTAAAAATTCCTTTAAGGTTTCCCACAAGGTTTTTTTAACGTATTGACCACAGTATAGCAGTCCTAAATCATTCGTGAAAATTATGTCTCTCTTTCTTCTTTCTTTCCTTTGCGTCCTTCTCTTACGAGACGCTGCGCGTTGGCGGAAGCCTCTCGCAGAGAAGGCGTCCTTGGCGGTTCGTTTCCTAATCTATATTTTTCACAACTCAAATAGGATTGCTATATAAGGGTTTGAGATGACAAACTATCTTTTAACTGAAACGCATATATATGGTTGATTTTGCCGATTTTGCCAAAGGTATTGATTTAAGTAAAAGAGCCAAGACGTAAAACCCTTTATCCTAAGAATACTAATAAACTACACTTAACTCATCACATTGATTTGAAGCAATTGCTTGATTCCTTATGCCGAAAGTTGGATTTAATTAAGATGTGCAGTAGTGATTACTGTAGTGTCATCAAGAGGAAATAAAATTATGATTAAAATTTTAAACCAGAGATGGTCAAGATATTATCTATCTGTTTTAATAGTGATTATTTTGGGTGTTTTCCTACGTTTTTTTCTGTTGGCGAAACAGAGTCTTTGGTATGATGAGGGTTTGACCTTAACTCTTTCTGATGCCTCGACACTTCAAGAGAGCATTGCGAAAGTAAGCTCCGTAGGAAATAGTGATAGATTTCAACCACTATACTTTATAGTTCTATTTTTGTGGCGTCAGATCTTTGGTGAAAGTGAATTTGCCCTTCGCTCACTCTCTGCTGTTTTAGGAATTGCCTCAACTATCGTTTTATTCTTTACTGCTTTGCGAGTATATGGAAAAAAGCACGCTTTCTGGTCTTTGCTAATCCTGACATTCAGTTCTTTCTGTGTATACTACAGCCAAGAAGCAAGAATTTATGCCTTAGCAATGTTTATAGCTTCACTTCAACTATATTTCTTCAGCACGGCATTAGTTAAAAATAAAGATAATCAAGGTATTTCAATATGGCTATTCAGTATTTTTACTGCCATAGGAATTTTTACTAATATTAACTTCTGCTTTTCCACTATAGCTCTATGTCTTTCTCATCTT
This sequence comes from Nostoc favosum CHAB5714, assembly GCF_020829495.1. Lineage (GTDB taxonomy): Bacteria > Cyanobacteriota > Cyanobacteriia > Cyanobacteriales > Nostocaceae > Nostoc > Nostoc favosum. The sequence goes on from NZ_JAIVFQ010000113.1 coordinate 6,503, forward strand.
GCCATCTATAGAAAATTAAAGCAATGGCTGCAATGGTGGCTTCCTGCTGCGTTTTTATCTTTACCGTCAGTTTTATATTACCTGACTTTACCTGGAGCTACTGATCCGGAAAGCATTACAGTTTCTCGCTTGGGATTCCCCATAATTCAAAATATTATTTTTGTGCTACATGGAATTTTAGTGGGGACAACCTATGGGCCTTCAATGGAGCAGTTGCGAGGCGATGATAAAGTACAGGTTGTGCTTCGTTACTGGCCTCACATACTTTTATTGGTGATTGTCGGTAGTGTAATTTTTCTGGCTTTAATAAAAGTTTTATTGAGACACAAAAAAAATAACAGAGAGCAGCATCCTGATTACTTCTTTGCTTCTGTTGTTGTCATGGCATTTTTACTAGGATTGCTCTTAGCTATAGTTACCAAATTTAATTGGGTACCGCGTCACTCTTATTTTCTTTGGTTCCCACTTGCCATGCTTATCCCATCAACTTTGAGTCAAAGACCTGGTATTACTCCAAAGCGTTATGGAGTGTATCATTTGGCTCAAATTGCTGTCATATCTCTGATAGTTCTGAATATTTATTCTCTTTGTAACTACTACTTTAATGATGACTATCAAAAAGATGACTACCGTTCTACCATCCAGTACCTTATAAAAAATCAATCACCTTCTACAAAATCTGTAGTTTTATTTGGTAATCTCAGATTATTTAAATACTATGGTGACACTCTAACTGTGGATGGGCAAAATTTGGGTAATCAGTTAAGAAAGGGTATTACTGATGAAAATTTTGCAGAAAAGATTGAAAAATTAACAAATAGTGCGGACATAGTTTTGCTCGTAGTTAATCGTGAACATTTATTTACCAAAGGATTGATTCAAAAAGAGATGAGCGATTTGTATAACCTGGATTCTCAAGTTAATTTTGCATATTTCAAAATCTATCGTTTTTCCAGGAATAAAAATTGAATTGGAGATTGGACATTTTGAAGTTATGCAGTCCGAAACAGGCTTGCTCTAGTGGGGGACTACCCGTTGAGTATAGTAGAATATTGCCGCAGGTAACTGTCTGTCGCCTCTAGGACTTAATCTTTGTGGGTGATCTCCTCAGTTGCTACTACACTCAATTAATCGATCATGCAACCACCCATTACAGTTGGCACTGTCTTGCAAAACCGTTATCGCATAATTCAAATTCTTGGACAAGGAGGATTTGGTAGAACCTATCTGGCAGAAGACCAGAGGCGCTTTAACGAACTTTGCGCGATCAAGGAATTGATTTCAACAGCAACGGAGGCTTTGGCTTGGGAGAAGGCACAAGAGCTTTTTCACCGAGAAGCTGCCATTTTATATCAAATTGAACACCCACAAGTCCCTAAATTCCGGGAAAGATTTGAGCAAGACCAACGTTTATTTTTGGTGGAGGACTACGTTGCAGGTCAAACGTACCAAACTCTGCTGGCTGAACGTCAAGCTGTAGGTCAAACTTTCACAGAGTCTGAAGTATTGAAGTTGATCCAGTTGTTGTTGCCTGTTTTAGAGCATATTCACAGTCGAGGGATTATTCACCGAGATATCTCGCCAGAAAATATTATTTTGCGAGATAGTGACGCTAAACCTGTGTTAATTGACTTTGGGGTGGTAAAGGAACTGGCAACTCGTTTACGATCGCCAGAGAGTGCAATGCCAGAAACCACTGTGGGAAAATTAGGCTACTCTCCTAGTGAACAAATGCAAACAGGGGGAGCTTATCCTAGCAGTGACTTGTATGCATTAGCGGTGAGTGCAATTGTTTTGCTGACTGGTAAAGAACCAAGGGATTTATTTGACGAAAACCAATTAACTTGGAATTGGCAACGGTGGGCAACAGTTAATCCGCGATTCGCCCAGGTTTTGAATCGAATGTTGAATCATATACCGAGCGATCGCTATCAAAGTGCTGCTAGTGTATCTCAAGCACTACAATCTTTAGATCAAGTCAGTCTTCCGCCCTTGAATGCGTCTAACTTGCAAACAATCGCTGTTGGTCGCCGTCCTGACTCAGTACCACCAGCAGCTTCGCCCAAGAAACAACCCGCTCCTGTGATTCCACCAAGTTCCACTAGTTCACTCTTGGATAATCCGTTAGCGATCGCAGCAATTGGCATCGCTGTAGTGATCATAGCCGGATTCGGTTCTTGGGCGCTGGTAAGTTCTATCCGCAGTCAGTCGAAAACAGCAAATGAGACGCTTCCACAAAATTTCCCTTCACCAGTTATTTCTGGTGGTACTACATTCACATCCACACCCACCACTGAGGAACCTATTATATCTAGTAGGCGGCTCAATCTTAAAGCATCTAACCCAACCACGGTTGCAGATACTCTCAAAACAAATCAAATCATCCGGTATACTTTTTTTGGGCAGGAAGGTGACAATTTAACTACGTTTCTTGACCCAGGAAGCAGCGTTTTGCTAACAGTCTTCAGTCCCAATCAACAACCAATTGATCAGGATGTCCAACAAGTAACATCATATAAAGGCACATTGCTGGCTACTGGTAGATATACTATTGAGTTAACACTGGTTCCAGGAGTTGCCGAAAGCAGTTACAACCTTAATGTTGCATTAGAAACACCAGCAAAACCAACACCTACAGAGACACCTATCCCAATACCTACAGAAACACCCCTGCCAATTCCGACAGAGACACCTATCCCAATACCTACAGAGACACCCTTCCCAATTCCGACAGAGACACCCTTCCCAATTCCAACAGAGACACCTATCCCAATACCTACAGAAACACCCTTCCCAATTCCGACAGAGACACCTACCCCAATTCCGACCACTGGTGAAACGCCAAGTTTTCCGCCAGCTGATGGAACACAACCATTTTCTGGCCAAAGAAATTAATGTTAAACACACTACTGATTACTGGAACTGATACCGAAGCGGGTAAAACTGTTTTAACAACAGCCTTAGCAGCCTATTGGCAAAAATATTACCCGCAGCGTAGCTGGGGAATCATGAAACCGATTCAATCGGGGATTGGCGATCGCGAGTGGTATCAAAAGCTATTTGCACTAGAACAATCCGCAGAAGAAATTACACCTTTGTACTTTCAAGCACCTTTGGCCCCTCCTATAGCAGCAGCGCGGGAAAATCGCCAAGTAGATTTAGCAGTAGTTTGGCAAGCTTTGTCTAAACTGCGATCGCAACGTGATTTTGTGCTAGTAGAAGCTTTGGGTGGGTTAGGTTCGCCAGTAACCGAGGAATTAACGGTAGCCGATTTAGCGGGAGAATGGCGTTTACCAACGGTATTGGTAGTGCCAGTGAGATTGGGTGCGATCGCTCAAGCAGTGGCGAACGTAGCATTAGCTAGACAATCGCGCATCAATCTTAAAGGCATTGTTCTCAACTGCGTACAAAGACGAACCGATGCAGAAATAGCCGACTGGACACCACAGCAATTGATTCAATCACTTACTAACACGCCAGTTTTAGGCTGCTTACCCTATTTAGATAACCTGACTGATTTAGATAAACTTGCTCAAGTAGCATCAGATTTAGATTGGGAAACACTGACACTTTAAATCTTGTTATTACCAACATCTTTATAAATCTTTGCTTCGTTGCCATCCCGCCTTGGAATTTATTCCAAGGCTAATAGCTAAAGTCCTCTCAAGAGGACTAAATATAAGATTTTAAGTAATGTAAATAGCTATACTCTGTAAAAGCGAAAATTTTAGTCCACTTGAGTGGACAGTAGCTATTAGCCGCGGAACTTCAGTTCTGGGCGGGATATCAGTCAGGGTTACACTTTGACTTTTACAAAAATGTGGGTAACGACAAGCACTTTAAATTGGGCATTGGGAATTAGGCATTAATTTTCTTCCCATGTTGCATGTCCCATTCCCTACAATAAACTAAGTTAGCTGCCTAAGTTAGCTGTACTTAAACTAGCTTGTCTTTATAATGGTTTCCACCTTTCCCAATCCTTCTTCTGTTGATCTATCTCGCATCCGACTTTCAATCCGTTCATTGCAACCGCAATTGGTAGAGTGGCGACGGCGATTGCATCAACAACCAGAGTTGGGTTTTCAAGAAAAACTGACGGCTGAGTTTGTATCACAAAAGCTGCAAGAATGGGGAATTGACCACCAAACTAGCATTGCCCAAACTGGCATTGTTGCCACCATCAAAGGTAACAAACCCCCCACTTCCCACTCCCCACTCCCTACTCCCCAAGTTTTAGCGATTCGGGCAGATATGGATGCTTTGCCAATCCAAGAACTCAACGAAGTGCCGTATAAATCGCAGCATGATGGAGTGATGCACGCTTGTGGACATGATGGACATACTGCGATCGCTTTAGGTACAGCTTACTATCTCCAACAACATCGCCAAGACTTCTCCGGTACGGTGAAAATTATCTTTCAGCCAGCAGAAGAATCACCAGGAGGCGCAAAGCCGATGATTGAAGCTGGAGTGCTGAAAAATCCTGATGTTGACGCGATTATTGGTTTGCACTTGTGGAATAATTTGCCCTTGGGAACAGTGGGTGTCCGGGCTGGGGCGTTGATGGCAGCTGTGGAGTGCTTTAACTGCACAATTTTGGGCAAAGGTGGACACGGCGCACTACCGCATCAAACGGTGGATTCAGTTGTAGTTGCTGCCCAAATTGTAAATGCCCTACAAACCATTGTCGCTCGGAATGTGAATCCCATTGATTCGGCTGTGGTGACAGTGGGCGAACTTCATGCAGGAACCAAGCGGAATGTGATTGCTGATACAGCGAGAATGAGTGCCACTGTCAGGTATTTTAATCCTAGTTTGAAGGGCTTTTTCAACCAGCGTGTCGAGCAGATTATTGCTGGAATTTGTCAAAGTCATGGTGCGAGTTATGACTTAGAATACTGGTCACTTTATCCACCAGTAATTAATGATATTAAGATGGCAGAATTGGTGCGAACTGTAGCAGAAGAAGTGGTAGAAACCCCGTTGGGTATTGTGCCAGAATGCCAGACTATGGCTGCTGAAGATATGTCATTCTTCTTGCAAGAGGTTCCTGGTTGCTATTTCTTTTTAGGTTCTGCGAATCCAGAGAAAGACTTGGCGTATCCCCATCATCATCCCCGGTTTGATTTTGACGAAACGGCGTTGGGAATGGGTGTGGAAATATTTGTTAGATGCGTGGAGAAGTTTTTTAGTTGAGTGCGTGTAAATTAGCTGTTTTTTTACCGAACAGAATTCAGGAGTCAGGAGTCAAAATTCCGAATTGACCTCTTGCATAAATCAAAAATAAAGAACCCCACCCCTTAATCCCCTCCCCGATGCCTTGGGGAGGGGAGACAAAGCGACGATTGTCGGGGTGGGGTGATTCGGGTTTAATAAGCAATCAAGCGGACATGATATTACTCGATGTCAAGTTTATTTGTAATTGCGAATACACTATTCTAAGTAAATATTGAATGCCAAACTCGATATAATACCGTAGCCACGTTTTTCTCAAACCATAGACATATACATATAAACACAGATGAATCTCATAATTATGTGTACTCATCTGTGGTTACTAATTTTGTATGAACGAAGAAGTCTCCAAAAAACTAGAGTTAATCAGGCAAACTTTGCGTGAAACCGAAGTGCAAGGCGTGCGTTTGCGCGGTACAGACTGGTTTGCCTGGGCGACGGCTGGCGCTTCTAACACCGTGCTGCTTACTGCTGAAACTGGTGTAGCAGAAGTATTAGTAACTATTGAAGATGCTTGGGTATTGACGGATGAAATTGAAGCGCAGCGTCTTAAAGATGAAGAACTGCCAGCTAATTTTAAGGTGCATATCAACCCTTGGGCTAATGCTGCTGCCCGTGAGTCTTTTGTTCGTGATCTAACTGGCGGCGGAAAAATAGTTAGTGATGTCTGCGAAAACGCGAAGCGCGATCGCCCCATCTCCAATTTAGAACAGCCGTTACCTCCATCTCTGCAATTGCATAAACGGGTAATGATGTCAAGCGAATTAGAGCGATATCGCCAAGTCGGGCAAAAAGCGAGCGTTGCAATGACACAGGTACTCAAAGCCGCCAAGCCAACTTGGACAGAATATCAGTTAGCGGGTGCGGGTGCAGAGGCATTATGGGCGAAAGGCTTACATCCGGCGCTGACACTGGTAGCGGGTGAGAGGCGTTTACCGCTATACCGTCATGCTACACCCACAGGAGAACAGATTGGACGGCAAGCGATGCTGGTGTTTTGCGCTAGAGGTTACGGTTTATATGCAAATCTGACTCGATTTGTTTGTTTTGGGGCGCTTTCAGACGAACGAGCCGAATTGCATTCCCATGTGCGCGAAATAGAAGCAGTAGTTTTAAATTTGTGCCAACCTGGAACCAGTTTGGACAGAGTTTATCACGCGCTAGCTCAAGCTTATGAACAGCATGGATTTCCCAATGCCATCCACGAACATCACCAGGGAGGAACCACTGGATATTTAGCGCGAGAAATCGTAGCAAATCCAACCACTACTGATACTTTGGCAGAAGGTATTGCTGTCGCTTGGAATCCTAGTTTAGCTGGGGCAAAGGTTGAAGATACTTTTGTGATTCTCAAGGATGGAAAGTTGGAAAATCTGACTTTTGATCCAAATTTTCCTAATGTTGAGGTAGAAGGAAGATTGCGCCCTGTACCTTTGTATAATTAAAAATTATGGATTTTCAACAAGTATTCGGTAAAGCACCTGAAACTCAAGCCAGTGCGCCAGGAAGAGTAAATTTACTGGGCGAACATACCGACTATAATGATGGCTTCGTTCTTCCAACTGCGATTCCTCAAAGTACGACGGTACAGCTAGGTTTTAGTAGCGATTGCCAACATCACTTTTACTCGGAAAATCTCAACGAGCAAGTGAGCATTTTAGATATCAATCATACCCCCTCTGGATTTGCCAGTTATATTTTTGGCTGTATTGAGCTTTTGCAAAAAGCAGGATACACAATACCATCGCTTTGTGTGTACGTCAAATCGTCGGTTCCTATGGGTTCGGGTTTGTCTAGCAGCGCGGCTTTGGAAGTGGCAACCCTCCGGGCATTACGCCAACTTCTGAACCTTCCCATTGATGATGTTGAAATCGCCCAATTTGCCCAGCAAGCAGAAATTCAATATGCTGGCGTGCAATGCGGCATCATGGATCAGATGGCTTCTAGTTTGGCTGACACTGAGCATATCTTATTTTTAGATACTCGGACTTTAGAACGTCGGGTGATGCCTTTGCCTGAGAAAGCGGAGATTTTGGTTATTGATAGCGGTGTACCGCGCACACTTGCAAGTAGTGGTTATAACCAGCGTCGCGCTGAGTGTGAGGAGGCGGCGCGATCGCTCAAAGTGAAAGCATTGCGAGATATTACAGATGTTCATGTAACAGAAACATTACCCGAACCACTACAGCATCGTGCCCGTCATGTAGTTACAGAAAATAATCGCGTCTTGGAAGTATTGCAGGGAGTCACATCTGAGCGTTTTGGCGAATTGATGAACGCTTCCCACGCCAGCTTGCGAGATGATTACGAAGTTTCAGTGCCAGCCCTAGATAGGTTGGTAGAGATTTTGCAGAAAACAGAAGGGGTGTTTGGTGCAAGACTCACGGGTGCAGGCTTTGGGGGGGCAAGTGTAGCTTTGGTTAAATCAGGTGAGAGCGAAAGTATTGCAACTCATGTCCTTGAACAATACAACCAAGCGGGTTACAACGGGCGAATTTTAGTTCCTTCTTTGGGATTGAGTGATCCAGCCTAAAGTTGTTTATGGAAATGTTGCCTAATAATTTAAGGTAAAAGGTGAATGGAAATATCTATATGGTGCTGTGGATTCAGCAGGCAATAGTATTTTAGGGCTTACCCACTCTACAAACGAATCATCATATTTATTAAACCCAATCTCACCTAAACCATCTCAAACTCTAATTGATGACTCTTGAGAAAATCATGGGTGAAATGATCCACCACATTTGTATCAGCTAGTTCCAAATTATAAAAATCTACAGCTTTATGGTCAAAATAGGGGCCAGCGTGCCAAGTACCCTCATGTAGCTTGATAAAACAATTCCCCGGAATGCGGAAAGCAGCAATCTCTTCTAATGCTGGTTCATTCACATCATTATTAGGAGGACAAACTGCAATTAACCAATCCTTCCCTTCCAAAGAACCCAGACATTGAGTGCATTGCACATGGCGAGTAATTTTGTGAAACTTTTGCCCCCTCTTCTCCAACCGCATAATATAAAATCGTGGAATCCCGTTTTGCAGGTTTAACTGAGCATCTTCCACATCGTAAGCTTTGCCATCAAGACTTGCAAAAATCACCTGTCCATAACGCCGAAAGTTTTCAGAAGTCACCCATTGTGCTTGCAATTGTTGCACTGTCTTTGATGTACTCATATCAAACCTTTGAGATGCTTAGGTTTATTTTCCCCCAAAATGACTGAGTTTTATACAGTCATAATGGTGATTTACTGAGTTGAAATGCCCTACATTATTGTGAAAAAATAATCTCAGCTAGCTAGATAACTACGTACTTGTTCTTTTTGCCGTCGGAGGAGACTGAGAGCTTTTTGCTCTATCTGACGCACCCGTTCTCGACTAATACCCATGCGATCGCCAATCTGTGCTAAAGAAAGTTCATATCCATCAGTCAGACCAAAGCGCAAGGTTAATATTTCTCGTTGCTGGGGAGACAGCTTTGCCAACAAGTCTTGTAAGTCTTGGTGAAGAGATTCTTCAACAGCATAATCTTCGGGAGAAGGGCCATCATCCTCCAGTATGTCCTGCAATTCTGTATCTTGTTGTTCACCAACTCGCGCTTCTAAGGAGAAGGGTTGACGGGCCAAGAACAAACACTCTCGAACTTGGCTAGGTGTCAAAGATAACGCCTTAGCAATTTCAGCAGTAGTAGGAACGCGACCTAACTGTTGAGATAATTCTCGTTGCACCCGTTTAATTTTGTTCAGTTTCTCAAAGACGTGGATAGGTAAACGAATTGTCCGTCCTTGTTGAGCGATCGCTCGTGTGATTCCTTGACGAATCCACCAGTAAGCGTAGGTAGAAAACTTATAACCAAGAGCAGGATCAAATTTATCCACCCCTCGCTCTAAACCCAAAGTACCTTCTTGAATTAAATCCATAAATTCCAGGTTGCGGTGCTGGTATTTCTTCGCTACTGCTACCACTAACCGGAGATTAGCCTGAATCATTTTCTGCTTGGCTTGATGTCCTTGAGTTAGCTGTTTCTCTACCACCTCAACACTTAACTCCACCTGATCTGCCCATTCTTGCAACGTGGGTTCGTGGTTTAATTTCACAGCCAATTCTTCTTTAGCAGCTAGTAAATTCATCATCTGCTGCACTTGTTCGGCAAAAATAACCTCTTGTTCACGAGTCAACAAATCTACACGCCCGATTTCTTGCAGATAACTACGCACAATATCATCTGTAGCTCGAGGTTTTTTATCTGCGGCTAAACTTTTTTTCTTCGTTTTTTGAACTTCGGTAGGTGGAGATGTTAAGTTGCTCATGGTTATTTGCTCCTCTGTAACCTCATCAATTTATTGGTATCAAGTCTAGATATTCAGACCCATAGCCATTTCACACTGCTAATCAATCAATTAGCAATACTGATGAATTCTGGTCTATGATACATTACAAGTCAATTCTTGGAGATAATAAACCCAAAATCAACCCACTCCCTAATAATAACATCATCAGTAGTGACAAATCAATTACCTCAAGTATGATCACCATATCTTTTGAATCTATTACACTGCTTTATTATTGATATTTGCATATAGCAGTCCTAAATGATTCATAAACTTCTTTCCTTCTTTCCTTGGCGCTCTTGGCGACTTCTCTGCGAGACGCTACGCGTTGGCGCAAGCCTCTCGCAGAGAAGGCGGTTCGATAATCTTTACAACTAAAATAATACTGCTATATCTTGAAACATAATAATTATGATTGATTTAATTTTTAAATACAGTTTATGAATAAATAAAAAATTTTCCCAAAAACTATTTTATTACAATAAACAACTCAAGAACACAAAACCCCTACAGTAGTCGTATTTTAAAATTATTAAAACAAAAAATAACAATTTGTTTTGATAGCTAATATTTGGGTTATATTTTAATTTTATTTTTATTGAATATCAAGTTATTAAACATAAAATGCCCATTTTTTACCCCTAATTTTTTACTAAATAATCCAATCATATTAAATAAATCCGGATACGTAGAGGGCTAACCATGAAAAAAGCACTTCTCCAGCCTCCTCTACTTAAGAACAGCTTTCTTAGGAGCAGTTCAACTGGCGGTGCAGCAACCGCTACAAAGGAAACAAATAAGTCATATCATGTCCGCATAATTAGTTATGATTCCCACAGTCATTGCACCCCACCCCGCCAAAGCTACGCTTTGTCTCCCCTCCCCGCTTGCGGGGAGGGGATTAAGGGGTGGGGTTCTTCGGGTTTAATAAGTAATCAAACGGACATGATATCAAATCCTTTTCCCTTCTACCTCCACTAAGACAGCATAGCTGCCTTGCTTCTTGAAAGTCCAGTTAAATACTTGTAATTAGGGATTTAGGACGGCAAAGACGCAGGCATCTATGATAATTGCGCTTGTGTCATACTGCACGCAGACATCTGTATTGGGTGCAGTATTATCAATGTAATTACTCTTGGCAACATTTTATTGACTAAAAGTAGTAACATTGGTCACATTAACACCAAGGATAATACTTGGCAAGATAGCAACACCCGCGATCGCAAGTAATTATCCTATTGAAGCGAAAAGACTTACGTTTAGGGGTAGTTGGTTGATTATTATGCAGCTTGACACTCTCCGGTCTAAAGATGCCGAAATTCTTGGCTCTACAAAGTCACTTGCTTGCTCGTGCAGGATTACTCCAACATGAGTAGCGGTGTCTTTAATTAGTTATCTCTTGCTAAAAAAGTTCTATATCAAAACTTAGTAACTGTCACACTAATACCAGAATCGAGTTTAGGAACCTTGAGATACTCAATTGGCTCAGTACTTTGAGAAGTTTGGGTATTTGTTGGCTTTTGACATTGCTTAAAGAAAGCGCCTGGGTTATTGATGAACTCAAGTGGGTTAATCTTTTGGCATCCTTGCTCCTGTACTAGCAAAATTGATTCAGCAGTTTCTTTGGGATTATTGGTCTGTCCGGTAAAATTACTCCATGTAGTGTTAATCGTGGCTGGTTCCGTCAATAAAACTCCAGCCTGATTGTAATCGCCTGTTATCATGGGAACATTTTCTTGGTTAGCATAGACACTCTGAGGGAGAGCGAGTGTACTAATGACAAGGACTAAGGTGATGGAAGATAATTTCATAATTCAATACTCTTTACATTTAATGTTAGTTTAATAATTAAAATTGGCTAGATACAGAAAGCAAAAAATGGCAGCCTAGTTTTAATGCTTCAGATTAACACAGGTAGCAAGAAGTTTAGCTAAACTTCATTAAAAATATAGTGAAGTTTATTTAGTCAGATGTAGACTTTTGTCTCAAAGTAGGCAGTTGAGCAATCCATGCTCTAACCATGTCAGAATTTGACACTCGTCTGTTCTCTGCTTTCTACTGCAACCGTGCTAACTCATATTCTTTTAGCCGTATTAATAAGTAGGTCAGCCCCAACTCTTGGAGACGCTGTTCGCGTTCGGGGAAGTCAAAAGTCAAAAGTCAAAAGTCAAAAGTCAACGGAAAACTTTGTTCTTGGCATAAAGCAGCAGTGAAAACGATTGCATTCTAGTTTATCTCTCTTCACATAGTTCGGTTTTATTGTGCAAACTTAGTTACTAGCCGTTTATCTCTCATGCGTGTTACCATACGGTTACACAGATAAGACAACATATATATTGTTAGATAAACCTTGGAAGGAGTATTTTGTGTCTATTGCAGAATACAAACAAGGCGATCGCAAGTTTACGGGTAAACCTAAACGGGATATAAGCTCAACGGTTACTGTGCTGTCATTTCCACACATCAAGCCACATCAAAAAAAGTCTTTCACTAGTCTGGGCAAATTAAACTGGTTGTGAGTCCTTACAAGTTCGATACTTAAATCACACAATTTGATTATCGTCATATCATGTCCGCTTAATTAGTTATTATTCCGGGCATCTATGCAAAAATATTAAAACTCTCTTTCCCCCAGCTAATAGCCCCCAGCAAAAACTGCGGTCTTAATGATAAGTCTTTTACCGGACATGATATCAGTCCCGTATCGTCCTCAAGATTGACCATTATTCCAAGTAAGAACTAATTATTGTTGAAAGCTTTTAAGCAGAAGATCACGTAAATATCCATCCAGTCTTTCTAAGCGTCTCTTTTCACTGTCCGAAGCCTACCTCTGAAGTGGTTCCATTGCTTGTAGGCTGGCACAGTTGTTTTATTCCTTACCCTTAAGCAATTAATTCCTCTTGTCTTTTCATAATCAACAAATAGGCAGCGAATATAGTAGCATTTGTATAAATGTTTTGTAAAGTTCTCCAATTCAGTGTTCTTACATAATATGATGTTGATTATTAGATGATTAATCAATACTTCCGTCAGTAGTAACACAAAGCTAAGTTAACCAAAAAATCGTAAGCCACTCAATTAAGGAGAGATTTTTGAGTTATCCTGTTTTTGTTGTCAGGATAATATCAAGCAATATCAGGTAAAGTTCGACTGATAAAACTATATACATGTGGAGGATAAAATTGGTGCATTTTAGTCAAATATCTTCAGTGAGCCAGGAAATACAGAAAGATTTTGGCTTCAAAATAATTGACTATTAATTAGCAAAATCATCAACATCTACACCTATCCATCAGAGGATCACTACTCTGACTTTTCACGGGAAGTCTTCAAGCCTCGAAAAAACGTGACTTTTTCTACAGCCTAATTGTCAATAGCTTTAAGTTAATGAAAATAGCTAACGGAAAAATCAGGGTTTGGAAAACCCTCAA
>NZ_JAIVFQ010000114.1 GCF_020829495.1 Nostoc favosum CHAB5714
GAACATCGCGGCGATGCCGCCGCCCATCACGCCGCCGCCTATGACGACGGCGCGCTTCGTTGACAACACCATGACGCGCTACTCCAGCTTGATCCCGGTATCCTTGACGACCTTGGCCCGACGGGTCACCGCGCCGGCGATCCATCTGTCGGCCTCTTCCGGCTTGGATAGCACCAGCGTCGCGCCCAGTTGCTTGAGCCGGTCCGCGACTTCGGGAAGCGCGCATGCCTTGGTGATCTCGGCGTGGAGACGTTCCAGGATCGCCGCTGGCGTACCGGCGGCCGCGAGGATTCCCTGCCACGAGCCGGTGACGAAGTCCTTGGGCCCACCGGCCTCGCTGATCGTCGGCAGCTCGGGCGCGATGGCGTCGCGCTTGGCGCTGGAGACAGCCAAGCCGCGCAGCTTGCCACTCTTCACGTGCGGCAGGGTGGCGACCATGCCGTTGAAGATGACGTCGGCATGGCCGCCGATCACCTGCTGGATCGCCTCGGCGCCGCCCTTGAGCGGGATGTTGGTCCATTTCAGGCCGAGCTCGTGCGCGAACAGCGCGCTGGCGAGATGCGGTGCGCTGGCGATGCCGGCGGTGGCGTTGTTGAGCTTGTCAGGATTGGCCTTGGCGTAGGCGATCAGCTCGGCCACCGAGTTGACCGGTGAGCCAGGATAGACCGCCAGCAGATGCGGCGAGTAGACCATCACCGTGACCGCTGCGAAGTCCTTCGCCAGGTCGAAGGGCAGCTTCATCACCGACGGCGAGATGGTGACGCTGCCGAGATCGGTCAGCACCAGATTGTAACCGTCGGGCTGCGACTTCGCGATCATGTCGACAGCGATATTGCCGTTGGCGCCGGGCCGGTTCTCAACCACGACCGACTGTCCCAACGCTTCCTGCAGCCTGGGTTGTAGCAGGCGGGCGAGGATGTCCGACGTGCCACCGGGCGCGAAGGGGATCAGGATACGCAGCGGCTTGCTCGGCCAGGCCTGAGCCAGGGCGGGCAAGGGCAGCGCGCTGGCCGCGCCGGCGAGCAGCGTGGTTCGACGTTTCAGCATCTCAACTCCTTCATTCACCAGGTTGGGTCGATCGGCGTCGTCACGCCGTGCACGGCCTCGACGATCTCGGCGGCGTCGAGCGCCAGATCCTCGCGATAACGGGGGGCCGCGATCTGCACACCCAGCGGCAGGCCGAGTGGCGCGCCGGGCGCGGCGGTTGTGCCCACCGGCACGGCGGCCGACGGCAGGCCAAGCATGTTGATGGTCGTCATCAGCGCCTGCGCGGACAGCACGTGGCGGATGGTGGCGACGTCCTTGTGGTCGAAGCCGACCTCGAAGGGCAGGTCGCCGGAGTTCGGGCCGACGACCAGCGGATAGCGCTCCATGAAGCGCGACCAGTCGCGGCGCTGCGTCAACACCTGCGCCAGGCCCTTCATGTAGTCGAGCGTCGACAGATCTGGTTGCACCTCGAACCACAGGCTCATCGCCTTGCGCGCCTGCGCGTCGCCGAGCTTCTGCACCGTCTCCCAGGTCATGTGCCGCGCCTCGGTGAAGACCAGCGCCTGCCACAGCGCCGCACCGGCTTCGACCGATGGCGGCTCGATCTCCTCGACAGCGTAGCCGTTGTCGGCCAAGGCCTTGCCGGCCTTGCGTACGGCGTCGGCGAGGGCGGGATGCGTGAACATGCCCTTGGGCGCGGGACACAGCGCGACGCGGATCGGGCGCGCGAGCGCGGCGCCTTCAAGCGGCGCCGGTACCCAGATGGGATCGCGCGCGTCGCCGCCGGCCATGGCCGCCAACCCGATACGGACATCGCGCACCTTGCGCGCCAGCGGGCCGTTGACCGCCATGAGCTGGTTGCTGGCGCTGCGTTCGGCGGCGGACGTGGCGTTGAACGCCGGCACGCGGCCCTGCGTCGGGCGGATGCCCGCCAGGCCGCAGGCGTAGGCCGGATAGCGGATCGAGCCGCCATAGTCGTTGCCATGGGCCAGCGGCGCGATGCCGACGGCGAGCGCGGCCGAGGCGCCGCCCGACGAACCGCCCGAGGTGCGGCCTTTGCACCAGGGGTTGAGCGAGGGGCCGTGCATGTCGTTGTCGGTGTGCCAGCGCAGCGAGAAGGCCGGCGTGTTGGTGCGCCCGACGATCACCGCGCCCGCCTTGCGCCAGTTGGCGACTGGCGGCGAGTCCTCCTTCGCCACGAGATCCTTGAACGCGACCACGCCGTTGATCGTGGGATGCCCGACCTGGTCGATGTTCTCCTTGATGGTCACCGGCACGCCATGCAGCGCGCCGAGCGGGGCGCCGCGACGCACCGCCTCGTCGGCGGCGTTGGCCGCCTCGAGCGCCTCGTCGGCGGTGAGGCGCACTACGGCGTTGACCTTGGGATTGACGGCGTCGAGGCGGTCGAGCACCGCGCGCGTCGCCTCGACGCTCGATACCTTGCGCGCGCGGATCGCCGCGGCGAGGTCGACGGCGTCCCAGCGCCAGAGATCGGTGTCGCTCATGTCTGTTCCCCAGGGCCAACGGGCCGGGAGGAGTCTAGCGCGGTACGCTCTGTCAATGCGAGCGCCGGACGTTGTGCGCCGCAGCGTGGCTGATAAGGTCCGCAGCAAAAAGAGGTAGGTGACGGCTTGACGATCTCGATCACGCGTCGCGCCGGCATTGGCGGGGCGCTGTCTTTGCTGGCGGCGCCTGATGTGCGCGCCAACACCTATCCCTCGCAGCAGGTGCGGCTCGTGGTCGGCTTCCCGCCCGGCGGCGGCACGGACGCGCTGGCGCGCGCCATCCTCGAACGCTTTCGCGAGAAGCTCGGTGGTGCGGTGATCGTCGACAACAAGCCGGGCGCTGGCAGCAACCTGGCACACGAATACGTGGCCAAACTGGGCGGCGATGGCCACACCTTGCTGATCAGCAGCAACGCGCAGGCCCTGTTCCCGCTGCTTATCGCCAGGCTGAACTACGATCCCGACAAGGATTTCGCGCCGGTCGGCTTCATCGCACGCCAGGATTCGGTGCTGGTCGGATCGGCCAATGCGCCATGGCCCGACGCCAAGGCGATCGTCGCCGCGGCCAAGGCCGACCCGGGCAAGGTGCAGTTCGGCACCGCCGGCCTGACCACGCCCATGCATCTCGCTGGCGAGCAGTTCGGCATGCTCAACGGCGTGAAGCTTACGCATGTGCCGTTCCGTGGCACCGGCCCGCTGGTCACCGACCTGCTGGGCGGCCACCTGCAGCTGGGTGTATCGAGCCTGACCAGCGTGCAGCCGCATTTCGCCAGCGGCAAGATCAAGGCCTATGCGTTGGCGGCGGAGAAGCGCTCGGAACTGTCGCCGGAAATCCCTACTTTCCGCGAACTCGGCCTCGGCCCGGTCGAGGGCACCATCGTCTACACGCTGATCGTGCCGGCGGCGACGCCCCAGGACATCGTGCGCAAGATCAATGGCGCGCTCAACGACACGGTGCGTGCGCCTGACATGAGCGAGGACCTGCGCAAGCGCGGCTTCGTCGCCATGGGCGGCACGCCGGAGGCACTTGGCGAATGGCTGACAAAGCAACGGCCCCTGTGGGGGCCGGTGCTCCAGGCTGCCGGCATCAAGCCGGAATAGGGACGCCTACTTGTCGAGCCAGACGTCGTCGAAACGCCAGCCGTTGTAGATGGCGTTGTGCTGCAGCACGAGGCCCTTGAGGTGGGGGTACATGCAGGTGTTGGAGACGCCCCATGAGATAATCGGCCGCGCCACGTCGTCGGCCAGCTTGCGCTCGACCGCCCAGACCAGCCGCTTGCGCTTCTCGACATCGAGTTCGCGTGACTGGGCGTCGATCATGGCGTCGACTTCTTTGTTGCAATAGCCCGTGTAGTTGCGCTCCGAGCCGCATGAATAGTTCTCGTAGAACTGCACGTCGGGATCGTCGACACCGCCGCCGGTCAGGTTGAGGCCGACCTGGTAGTCCTTCTTCAGCACCTTGGGGAACCAGACCGGCGTGTCGACCGGATCGAGCTCGCCCTCGATGAATATCTGCTTGAGCTGGTCGATCAGGATCACCGCCGGATCGCGGTAGACGGCGATGTTGCGCGTGGCGACCTTGATCTTCAGCGTCTTGTCGGCGCTGTAGCCCAGCTTGGTCATGATGGCGCGCGCGGCGGCGAGATTCTTCTCGCGGTCGTCGCCGTAGCCCGGCAACTTCGCAAGGTCCTCCGCCGGCATGCCCCAGACGCCGGCAGGTGGCGGCAGCATGGCGGCTCCCACCAGATCGTGGCCCTCGGAGAGGATCTTGCTGAACGCATTGCGGTCGAGCGCCAGCATCATCGCCTTGCGGATGTCGGCGTTGTCGAACGGCGGCGCCTGGTTGTTGATGATCAGGTTGGCGCTGACGTTGGTCGGCCGCGCCTCGCACACAGCCTTCGGTACCTGGGTCTGCACGTCCTTGAGCATCGGGAAGGTCACATCCGAATCGAAGGTCATGTCGGCGTGGCCTGCGACGAACGCCAGGATGCGCGTCGAGCGGTTGGGCACGATCGTCCATTCGATGGCGTCGAGATAGGGCCGGCCCTTGCGCCAGTAGTCCGGATTCTTCACCAGCTTGATGGACTCGTTGCGCTTGAACTCGACGAACTTGAACGGGCCTGTGCCGATCGGCTTGGTTCGGTTGTCGGCGGCCGAGACGTGGCAGGCGTAGATCGGCGTATAGCCCGAGGCCAGCATGGCGATGAACGACGGCTGGGGGTGTTCGAGGACGAAGGTGACCTCCAGCGGGCCGTTGACCCTCGTCTCCTTGAGGTTCTTGTACCAGACTTGGCGCGGGTTCTTGCGCATGGCTGTACTGCCTTTGGCCTTGCCCGTCAGCGCGTCGAAGGTGCAGGCCACATCGGCGCTGGTGAACGGCTTGCCGTCGTGCCACTTCACGCCGTCGCGCAGCTTGAAGGTGAGCTGAGTCTTGTCGGCGTTCCACGACCAGGTGGTGGCCAGTTCGGCTTGGAGCTTGTCGACGCTGTTGATTTTCTCCTGATGGTCGAAGACCACGAGGTTGTTGAACACCGGCATGAACGCGATGTTGGTCGAGATCGTCGCCTCCTCGTGGATCGAGGCGCTGGGCGGGTTGTCGCGATGCGCAATGCGCAGCGTGCCGCCCGATTTCTGCGCCAGGGCGATGCCCGAGGCGAAGCTCGCCGCCACGCCCGCGGCGGCCAGAAACATCTTCACATGACGCATGGATTGGCTCCCGTCCTATTGTCCACCCTGCGGCGCACCGATTGCCACCGCTTCCTTCGCCGGCTGCCGCCGGTCGCCTTGGCGGCCAAGGTAACATGGCGTGGCGGGACAGCGCACGTTTTCGCTAGTGTGGTGGGATGAGCATTCGGTCCTTCCTTCTCCGGCTGGCCGGCGTGGCGGTCGTGGCGTCGGTATCCGCCGCGGCGGCGCGCGAACCCGGGTCCACCTTCCGCGACTGCCCCGATTGTCCCGAGATGATCGTGCTCGCCTCCGGCACGTTCTTCATGGGTACGGAGTTCGATCGCAAGTCGACGAACCTCGCGATGCCCCAGGAAGTGCCGCGGCACCGCGTGGTGCTGGCGCGGCCCTTTGCGCTGGGGCGGTTCGAGGTCACGCAGGCGGAATGGCTGGCGCGGATGGAATTCAACCCGAGTTCCAACAAGGGTGGTCTGCTGCCGGTCGACATGGTGCGCCGCCACTCCGTGGAAGAGTTCGTGAAGCGGCTGGCCAAACACACGGGCAAGCCCTATCGCCTGCCATCGGAGGCGGAATGGGAGTATGCGGCGAGGGCTGGTACTGAGACGGAGTACTGGACCGGGACGGACATGGAGAAACTGAGGCGGCACGACTGGTACGCTGGCAACGCACGCAGTCGCCTGCAGCCGGTGGGAAGCAAGCCCGCCAATCCGTTCGGGCTCCACGACATGTTCGGCAATGTCAGCGAGTGGGTGGCCGATTGCTGGCTGGAGGGGGGAACCACGAGGCCGCGCATTGCGCTGGGCCATGCCCGGCCGACCGGTGACGGCACGCCGGTTAAGGACTGCGCATCGGGGGCGTTCGTCCTGCGCGGTGGTGCGGTAGACCTCGGCCTCCAGATGATGCGCTCGGCCGCGCGCAGCCGCGGCGACGAGAGCTACAGACTCTGGCCATCCAAGATCGGCTTTCGCGTCGCGTTGGATCTGCGGTGAGCCGATGACGCCGAAAGCCGAGCGACGGGCGCTGCAGGTCGCGGTAGCGCTGCTGTCGCTGGTGCCCGTGACCGCCGGCCTCGCCGGCGTGCTGCAGGGGCCGGCGATGGTCGACGGATCGCTCGGCTCGGCATCGCAGGACAGCCACATTCGCTATTTGAGCGGCCTCCTGCTGGCGATCGGCGTAGCGTGGTGGAGCGTGATTCCGGCCATCGAACGCCACAGCGCCCGCGTGCGCCTCCTGACGGCGCTGGTGGTTTGTGGTGGCCTCGCGCGCCTGCTGAGCCTGGCGGTGGTCGGCCTGCCATCCGGGCCGATGCTGGGCGGGCTGGCGATGGAACTCGTCGTCACGCCGGCGATCGCGCTGTGGCAGGCGCGGGTGGCGCGGCGTATGGATGTGGCATGACCGACGATCGCGCCCTTGTCCTGTTCTCCGGCGGCCAGGACTCGACCGTCTGCCTCGCCTGGGCGCTCGATCGCTTCTCCCATGTCGAGACCGCGGGCTTCGACTACGGCCAGCGCCATCGCGTCGAGCTCGAATGCCGCGGCCGCGTCGTCGAGGCGCTGCGTGCGCGCTTCCCGCGGTGGTCCGCGAAGCTCGGCGTCGACCATATGATCGACCTGCGCTCGCTGGGTGCGATCAGCGACACGGCGCTGACGCGCGAAGCGGCGATCGCCTTCGAGAAGGGTGGGTTGCCCAACACCTTCGTGCCCGGGCGCAACCTGTTGTTCTTCACCTATGCCGGCGCATTGGCCTATCGCCGCGACCTCAAGCGCCTGGTCGGTGGCATGTGCGAGACCGACTACTCGGGCTATCCCGACTGCCGCGACGATACGCTCAAGGCGCTTCAGGTGGCGTTAACCCTCGGCATGGACCGCCGCCTGGTCATCGACACGCCGCTGATGTGGCGCGACAAGCCCGCGACCTGGCGGCTGGCTGAAGATCTCGGTGGCCAGTCGCTGGTCGAGCTGATCCTGGAGGAGACGCACAGCTGCTATCTCGGCGATCGTACGCGGCGCCATGATTGGGGCTATGGCTGCGGTACCTGTCCGGCCTGCGCCTTGCGCGCCAATGGCTGGCGCGCATATGCGGCGTAGCCCCGCCGCTGCGATCTGGATCGGGAGGTCTCCATGCGGCGTCTGGTCTGCGTCATGCTCGCGGCGGGTCTTGCGGTTTCGACCCAGCAGGCCTTCGCCTGCAATTCTTCGAGCTGGCGCCTGCAGCACAAATCGTTCCTGGTGCAGCGGTCCTCGGAGACGCCGTTCACCGTCCTTCTCGGAACCGGCGAGGCGCACACGGCCGATGTCACCGTCGACATCTACCAGCGGCCGGGTGAGGTCGACGTGCGGGCGCGCAACTCGGGCCCGTTTGTCGATCCCGGCATGCCGACGAGGTCCGCTGGCAAGATCGCCGTGGTCTTTCGGGTAGCGCGTTCCGGCGCCGGAACGATCGCCGTCGACGTGATCGACGGCGAAGGCAAGGTGACGCGCATGATCAGCCATGCCTTGAAGGTCGAGGTCAGGCCATTCCTCCGCTGTTGACGGGACTCGCTCTTGCCGGCGTCCGCCCCTCGCGGCAGTCTGACAGCGGGATCCGGCCGTGATCGCCGCTTCCCAGGTTCCGGGAGCTCGCCCATGCTCAAGGTTGTCCCCTTATGCGCCGCATGCGCGGTGCTCGTGCTGCTGGGCGCGTGCAAGGAAGACGCGCCCAAGTCCGTCGAGATTCGCCCGGTGCGTACTGAGGTCGTCGATCCCAAGCCGATCGACGACGATCGCCAGGCTGTCGGCGAGATCAAGCCGCGGCAGGAAAGCGATATCGGATTCCGCATCTCCGGCAAGCTGATCTCGCGCGCCGTGGATATCGGCGTGTCGGTGAAGAAGGGCGACCTGCTGGCTCGCCTCGATGACACCGAGTACCAGGCGCGGCTGCGCTCGGCCGAGGCCGAGATCGCCTCGGCCGAGGCAGTGCTGGTCGAAGCGGATGCCGCCGAGGGCCGCCTGCGCCAGTTGCTCGCCTCGGGCACCACGACCCGCGCCAACTACGACGTGGCGGTGAAGAACCAGCGCGGCGCGCAGGCCAAGCTCGAGGCGGCTCGCGCCAGCGCTTCGTTGTCGCGCGACCAGTTGGGCTACACCGAGCTGCGCGCCGACTTCGACGGCATCGTCACAGCGGCGGCGGCCGAGCCCGGCCAGGTGATCAGCGCCGGCCAGATGGTGGTCAAGCTCGCCAAGCCGGACGAGAAGGACGGCGTCTTCAATATCGCCGAGTCGGCGTTCCGCGGCCGACCGGAGCACGAGCGACCGGAGGTCGTTGTCTCGCTGCTCAGCAATCCCGGCGTCTTCGCAGAGGGGGTGGTGCGCGAGATCTCGCCGGTGGCCGATCCGGCGACGCGCACCTACCAGGTCAAGGTGACGCTGCGCCAGCCACCCGAGGGCATGCGCTTCGGCGCCAGCGTTATGGGACGCCTGAAGACGACCACGGCGCCCGTCGTGGTGCTGCCGGGAAGCGCGCTATTCGACAAGAGCGGTAAGCCGGCGGTTTGGGTCTACCAGGCGGCGACGGCGTCGGTGGCGCTCAAGCCGGTCGTCGTCGCGCGCTACGAGGCGGATCGTGTGGTGATCAGCGAAGGGCTGTCGAAGGGCGAGGTTGTCGTGACCGCCGGGGTCAATCGCCTGCGCGAGGGGCAGAAGGTGCGCCTGGCGCAGGAGGCCTCGCGGTGACGAGCTTCAACCTTTCCGACTGGGCGCTGCGGCACAAGAGCTTCGTGCTCTACCTGATGTTGATCGCGGCCATCACCGGGGCCTTCGCCTACGACAGGCTGGGGCGCGAGGAGGATCCGCCCTTCACCGTCAAGACGATGCTGATCAAGACGCTGTGGCCCGGCTCGACCGCGACCGAGATGCTGCAGCAGGTCACGGACCGCATCGAGAAGAAGCTCGACGAGGTCGAGGGCCTCGATTTCGTGCGCAGCTATACCAAGCCCGGTGAGTCGGTGGTCTTTGTCAATCTCAAGGACACCGTGCGCGCCGCCCAGGTACAGGACACCTGGTACCAGGTGCGCAAGAAGATCGGCGACATCAAGAACCAGTTCCCGCAGGGAATCCAGGGCCCGGGGTTCAACGACGAATTCGGCGATACCTACTCGATCATCTTCGCCTTCACCGCCGACGGCTTCTCGCCGCGCGAGTTGCGCGATCATGTCGAGCGCGTGCGATCGGAGATGCTGCAACTGCCCGACGTGGCGAAGGTCGACTTGATCGGCACGCAGGACGAGAAGGTCTACCTTGAATTCTCGACCCTGCAGCTCGCGGCGCTCGGCCTCGACATCAACGCGCTGACCCAGACCCTGCAGGCACAGAACGCGATCACGCCCAGCGGCACGGTCGACGCCGGTCCCGAGCGGATCGCGATCCGCGTCTCCGGCCAGTTCGCCTCTGAGCAGAGCCTGGCCACGATCAATTTCCGTCAGGGCGGCCGGTTCTTCCGACTGAGCGATATCGCCAAGATCAAGCGCGGCTATGTCGATCCACCACAGCCGATGTTCCGCTTCAACGGCCAGCCAGCGATTGGCCTGGCCATCGCCATGGCCAGAAACGGCGACGCCGAGGGCCTCGGGCGCAACGTCCGTGCCCGTGTCGCCCAGACGATGGGCGATCTGCCGATCGGCATCGACTCGCACCTCGTCGCCGACCAGCCGCATGTCGTGAAGGAAGCCGTGGGCGAGTTCACCAAGACCCTGCTCGAGGCCGTCGTCATCGTGCTGGGGGTGAGCTTCCTGGCGCTGGGCTGGCGTCCCGGCATCGTCGTCGCGGTGGCTATTCCGCTGGTGCTGGCGATCACCTTCGTCGTGATGTACCTGCTTGGCATCTCGCTGCAGCGCATTTCACTCGGCGCGCTGATCATCTCGCTCGGTCTGCTGGTCGACGATGCCATGATCGCCGTCGAGATGATGATGACCAAGCTGGAGGAGGGCGCCGACAAGGTGACGGCGGCGACCTATGCCTACACGGCCACGGCGTTTCCGATGCTGACCGGCACCCTGGTGACGGTGTCGGGATTCGTTCCCGTCGGCTTCGCCCAGAGCGGCGCCGGCGAGTACTGCTTCACCTTGTTCGTGGTGATCGGCATCGCGCTGATCGTGTCGTGGATCGTCGCCGTGCTGTTCACGCCGCTGACAGGCGTCTATATCCTCAGCGACAAGCTCAAGAAGCACGCTCATGGGCAGTCCCGCTTCTCGCGCTGGTTCCACCGCGCGCTCGATCGCGCGCTGCGCGCCAAGTACGCGGTGATGGCCGCGACCGTGGCGATCTTCGCCCTGTCGCTGGTCGGCATGAACTTCGTGCAGCAGCAGTTCTTTCCGGCCTCCGACCGACCCGAGGTGATGGTCAATCTTACCTTGCCGCAGAGCGCCTCGCTGCGGGCCACGACCGACATCGTCGACAAGGTCGAGAGGATCCTGAAGACAGATCCCGACATCGAGTACTGGAGCTTCTATGTCGGCCAGGGTGCGGTGCGTTTCTACCTGCCGCTCGACGCGCAGCTCGCCAACGACTTCTTCGCCCAGGCCGTTGTCGTGACCAAGGGCTTCAAGCAACGACCGAACGTGGTCGCCCGGCTCGAGAAGGCCTTCGCCGGGCCGGACTACGACAACGTCCTCGCTCGCGTCAGCCCGCTGGAGCTCGGGCCGCCAGTCGGCTGGCCGCTGAAGTTCCGCGTCAGCGGCCCCGACGCCGCGCGCGCGCGCGAGTTCGCCCTGTCGTTCGCCCAGGTGCTGGGCGAGCATCCCGGCACACGCAATATCAACTACGATTGGAACGAGCCGGCCAAGGTGATCAAGGTCGAGGTCGATCAGGATCGCGCGCGCCTGCTGGGCATTAGCTCGCAGCAGCTCGCCAACAACATCAACAGCGTGCTCTCGGGCACGACGATCACCCAGCTCAGGGACTCGACCTATTTGATCGACATCGTCGCGCGCGCGCTGCCGGAGGAGCGCTCCGAGCTCGATGTGCTGCGAAATCTGCGCTTCGAGATCGCCGGCGGCCGCAGCGTGCCGCTGGCGCAGATCGCCACCCTGTCCTACGTGCTCGAGCCGCCGCTGATCTGGCGCCGCCAGCGCCTGCCGACGGTGACGATTCAGGCCGATGTCGTGCCCGGTGTCGAGGCGACCACCGTGGTGAAGCAGCTCGACAAGGCGATCGCCGATTTCCGCGCCAAGCTGCCGCCGGGCTACAGCGTCGTCGCCGGCGGCACCATCGAGGACAGCGCCAAGGCTCAGCGGAGCATTTTCGTCGTCTTCCCGGTCATGCTGCTGCTGATGACGACCATCCTGATGGTCCAATTGATGAGCTTCCAGCGCCTGCTGCTGGTGATGCTGACCGCGCCACTGGCGATCATCGGCGTCGCCGGGGCACTGCTGATCGCCGGCACGCCGATGGGTTTCGTCGCCATCCTTGGCGTGATCTCGCTGATCGGCATGGTGGTCCGCAACTCTGTGATCCTGATCGACCAGATCGACCAGAGCGTGGCCCGGGGCGAGCACCCCTGGAACGCGGTGATCTCCGCCACGGAGCACCGTCTGCGGCCGATCCTGCTGACCGCCGCCGCGGCGATTCTCGGCATGATCCCGATCGCGCCGACGGTGTTCTGGGGGCCGATGGCCTACGCCGTGATGGGCGGCTTGGCTGTGGCGACCGTCCTGACATTGGTCTTCCTGCCGGCACTCTACATCGCCTGGTTCCGCATCAAGCCGCCGCCGGAATTGGCTCCCGCCGCGTCCTGAGCGCGGCCCTAGACGACGCTCCAGCGCCGGCACGCGGGGCAGCGCTCCAATCGCTTGAAGCCAAGATTGAGCACGAGCAGGGAGCGCTTGCGCGTCGCGTTGCACTTCGGACAGGTGGTCGAGGTGCCGGGGATCGTCGCGCTGACCTTGCCGGTGGCGTAGTAGACCAGCAGCAGGGCACCGGCGACGGCGATCAGCAGGACGAACAGCTGCAGCATGCCGGGGACAAGAGCGGCCGGGAAGATCAGCGGAAACACGCCAATCGAGAGGTTGCCCAGCAGGTGCATCAGCATCGCGACACCCAGGCCGGCCAGAATGCCGCCGCGCCAGCAGCGCCAGCCGCGCAGGGTTGTGGCCACCATCGCGGCATGGAAGGGGGCGACCAGAATGCGTTCGCTGATGTAGCCGCCGAATTGCCACCACTGCAGATCGGCGAGGCGCCCTGAACGCGCGATCAGGTCGCCGATAAACCAGGCCTCGCCGATGGCGAAGCCGGTGCCGAGCGCCAGCCCGTACCAAGCCAGCGTAGCGCGATCGATGCGTCGGGCGAGGAACGGCAGAAGCGCCGGCCACAGCTTCGCCGGTTCCTCGGTCAGCGGCGCGTAGAGGAACTGGCCCCACCGATAGATCGGGCTCTGGCCGAAGAGCGGTTGCAGCACGTCGATGATCGGCTGGCGCACGAGGTAGTAGGCGACCGCGCACATCGGCAATTGCAGCGCCAGCGCCAGGAGCAGCGGGCCGACATGGGCGCGGGGCGCGAAGCGCCAGAGTACCAGGCCGAACGCCCCCGCCATGACAAGTGTGGCGGCGATCGCCGCTCCCCATATGCCGTGCATGATTCCGCTTCCCCGCTCGATGCCCGCACGCGACGACGGCGATCATGCCATACTGGCCGCCCAAGGAACCTGACCGGGCGCCAAGGGGAGACCGTCGATGAAAGTGAATTCCAAGATCCGCTCGATCGAGACGCTCGCGGCGGACGCGGGCTGGCGCAACTATTACTTCGTCAAGGTGACGACCGAGGACGGCATCGTCGGCTGGAGCGAGTACGACGAGGGCTTCGGCGCGCCGGGCGTCGGCACGGCGATCGGCAAGCTGTCCGATCGGCTGATCGGACAGCCGGTCGGCGAGCACGAGCGGCTCTACGCCGAACTCTACTCGGTGACGCGCCCCGCGGCCGGCGGTGTCGTCGCGCTGGCGCTGGGTGCGATCGAGAACGCGCTGCTCGACGCCAAGGCCAAGGCACTTGGAGTGCCGTGCTACGAGCTGCTCGGCGGCAAGATTCGTGATCGCATCCGGGTCTACTGGTCGCACTGCGCGACCTGGCGCATCAACCATCCGACCTATTTCAAGCCGGCGATCACCGATCTCGACGGCGTGGTCTCGATCGGCCGCGAGGTGCGCGACAAGGGCTTCACGGCGATGAAGACCAACATCTTCACGTACGACGCCCAGAAGAAGAACCCCAAGGGCTGGCGCCCCGGCTTCGGCTCGCCGAACTACCCGGAGCGTAACGTCGATCGCCACGTGCTGCGGAACCTGCGCATGCATCTCGAGGCGATCCGCGAGGGCGCCGGCCCCGATGTCGATCTGCTGCTCGACCTCAATTTCAACTGCAGCACCGAGGGCTACCTGAAGATCCTGCGCGCGATCAAGGATCTCGACATGTTCTGGATCGAGATCGACACCTATAGCCCCGAGGCGCTGGGGCTGATCCGGCGCCAGAGCCCGCATCCGATCTCCTCCTGCGAGACCCTGCTGGGCATCCGCGAGTTCCTGCCGTACTTCCGCGAGCAGGCGATGGACGTGGCGATCATCGACACGCCGTGGAACGGCGTCTGGCAGTCGATGAAGATCGCCAACCTCGCCGAGGCGCACGAGGTCAACGTCGCGCCGCACAATTTCTACGGCCACCTCTGCACGATGATGAATGCGCATTTCGCGGCCTGCGTGCCCAACCTGCGCATTATGGAGACCGACGTCGACCGCCTCGACTGGGACCACGAGCTGTTCACGCACGTGCCCGAGATCAAGGACGGCCACCTGATCATGCCGAACCGTCCCGGCTGGGGCACCGAGCCCAACGAGGACGCGATCAAGGCGCGTCCGCCCAAGCGGCAGACCGGTGGCCTCGCGAGCTACGGGCGCAAATCCTAGTTGTTTTCCTTCTCCCCGCGAAGGCGGGGAGAAGGTGCCGAGCGATAGCGAGGCGGATGAGGGGCTTCTCGCCCAACACCGTCAGTGTTGCTCGCGGAAACGCCGCGAAGCCCCTCATCCGCCCTTCGGGCACCTTCTCCCCGCCTTCGCGGGGAGAAGGGAAGAGTTCGCGCTCAGTACGCGGCCTTCAGGATCTCCATGACCTGCTCCGGGGTCGAGATCGGTCTTGGGTTCGAGTAGGTCCAGTCGTCGAGCATGCAGTTCTTCGCCAGGCGCGGCAGATCGGCCTCGTCGATCTTCACGTCGCGCAAGGTGCGCGGCATGCCGAGGTCGCGGATGAAGCGGTCGAGGATTCTGCCCGGCGGCGTGTTCGGCTGACCCAGGGCGTTTGCGACTTCGCGCTGGCGCGCGCCATTCACCGGCGCGTTGTAGTCGAGCACGTAGGGCAGCATCACGCACGACGTGTGGCCGTGCGGCACGTTGGCCGAGCCGCCGAGGATGTGGCCGATGGCGTGGCTGGCGCCCAGCCGCGTGCCCGACACGATGCCGACCATCGACAGCCACGCGCCGATCATGCAGCGCAGGCGCGCGTCGAGATCGTTCGTGTTCGCCTTCACCGCCGGCAGGCCGGCACCCAGCGTGCGCAGCGCCTGCAGCGCCGTGCCGTCGGTGTAGTCGTTGGCGTCGAGCGACAGGAAGGTCTCGACTGCATGATCGACCGCGCGCACGCCGCTCGACAGCCACAGCCATTCCGGCGTGTGCACGGTGATCGCCGGATCGAGGATCACCGTCTCCGGCACGATGCCCCGGTTGATGAAGCTCTGCTTGAGCTTCAGCTTGGTGTTGGTGATGCCGGCCCGCGCGTTGAACTCGCCGGCCGACAGTGTGGTCGGCACCGCGATCTGGCGCACTTTCGGCGGCGCGAAGTCTGGCGTGCGGCGCTGGCCGGTCTTGTCGTCGACGACGCTGCGAAACGGCTCCATGGCGTCGACATCGCTGATGCCATGCTCCAGGCAGATCGTGACGGCCTTGCCGCCATCGGTGACCGAGCCGCCGCCCATGGTGACCAGAAGATCGGTGCCGGCCACGCGCGCCGCGTTGGCGCAGTCGACGACGGACTCGCGCGGCGAATGCGCGGGCATGTGATCGTGCACGCCGGCAAAGCGATCGCCGAGCGCCTGCTTCACCTTTTCGATCTCGTCCGTCGCGGTATGGAGCGTGCGGCCGGACAGGATGAAGACGCGCTTGGCCTGCAGGCGATCCGCCTCGGCTACGATCGACTCGGCGGCGGGCTTGCCGAAGATCACGCGATTCATCGCGGTGAAGACCATGGTGCCGGATTGCATGTTCGACCTCTCGCGGACGCAGCGGGCCATCTGTGGCGATCTTAATCCTGCCATAACAACCTGTTGGATTCTTGATTGCGAGTATTTCGGCGATGAAGTCACATCAAACTGATCCGTCCGTGCAGCCCTATTGGGAGCGCGACCCGGACGTGGGCGGCAGTATTCGCTCCCGCTTCGCCTCTCTTTTCGGGTGGACTCTTGTCGCGCTGGTCTTTGGTGGCAGCGTCATCTCCTCGATCTCATCAGGCGGGCCTGTGGCGGGGCCGTGGTGGTGGGTCGGCATCGCCAGCGCGTGTGTCCTCGTCAACGTTGTTGGAAACGCCATTGTCCGCCGATCGCGTGCTCCGCGGTTCCCAACATCGCGCCTGTTCGCCATCCAGAGACGCGAGCGCCCTCCGCGCGAGCACTGGTTCGCGCCGATCACACTGTCGGCACGGCTGCTGCGCCGGGCGTTTGACGTCAACGACAATATCCGCCTCTCGCCGATCTGGTTAATCGTTACCCTCCCGCTGGCCGTTCTTGTGTCGCCTGAGGCGATCCCGGCGGCGATAGGTGCGTTTATGTGCGGCGACGCGAGCGCGTACCTGCCGGTCCTGGGCTGGTGCCACGATGCCATGGCCTTTGCCGAATTGCGCACCTGGCCGCCGGTAGCGCCGAACGTCACAGTGGCTACGGGCATCATCGTGGTAACCAAGGCCGCCGTCTGGCTGTCCGTCGCGTTGTCGTCCTGCGGCGTCGCAGCGGCGATCGTTTTCAGCTGGAAGACTCGGAAGTTGCCAGCCAGTCCCGTGGCGCGGCGGCGGCTGGTTCTATGGTCACGCCTCAACTCCGTGCGGCCCGTCCCGCTGTTCGTGGTCGGGTGCTCGCTGATCGCGCTGTACGACACAATCGTTCGACTGGCGTTCTATGGTTCGACCGCAGTCGCGCCACCTGTCGTGACGAGCGCGAACCAGACGGCGTTCGTCATGTGGGCCATTGCCGGCGCTGTGATTTTCCACTTGGTGGCGGGCATCCTCTACGCCCAGATCATTGAGCGACGGATCGACACGTTGCTCGGCGACGGAGATGAGCCGATCCCGTTGTTCAGCGTCGAGTAGGGACCGCGAGGGACGGCAATCGAAAAGGGCCGGGATCGCTCCCTGCAACTTCTCAACGCGCAACGGCCACGGCTACCACTTCGCCATGCGCTCCTTGAGCATGCCGTCGAGCGTGTCGAGGAACTGTTGCGTGGTCTGCCACGGCTGGTTGGGGCCGATCAGCAGCGCCAGGTCCTTGGTCATCTTGCCGCCCTCGACGGCGTCGACGCAGACCTTCTCCAGCGTCTCGCCGAACTTCACGACGTCGGGCGTGCCGTCGAAGGTGCCGCGATACTTCAGGCCCTGCGTCCAGGCGAAGATCGAGGCGATCGGGTTGGTCGAGGTCGCCTTGCCCTTCTGATGTTCGCGGTAGTGGCGCGTGACGGTGCCGTGCGCCGCCTCGGCCTCGACCGTCCTGCCGTCGGGCGTCAGCAGCACCGAGGTCATCAGGCCGAGCGAGCCGAAGCCCTGGGCGACGGTGTCGGACTGCACGTCGCCGTCGTAGTTCTTGCACGCCCAGACGAAGGCGCCTTCCCACTTCAGCGCCGAGGCGACCATGTCGTCGATCAGGCGGTGCTGGTAGCCGATGCCCTTGGCCTTGAACCTCTCGGCGAACTCCTCGTCGAACACCCTCTGGAAGAGATCCATGAAGCGGCCGTCGTAGCGCTTGAGGATGGTGTTCTTGGTCGACAGGTAAACCGGCCAGCCGCGGTTGAGCCCGTAGTTGAACGCGCTGCGCGCGAAGCCGATGATCGACTCGTCGAGGTTGTACATCGCCATGGCGACGCCGCCACCGGGGAAGTCGAACACGCTGTGCTCGATCGTCTTGCCGTCCTCGCCCTCGAACTTGATGGTGAGCTTGCCCTTGCCCGGCACGACGAAGTCGGTGGCGCGGTACTGGTCGCCGAAGGCGTGACGGCCGACCACGATCGGCTTGGTCCAGCCCGGCACCAGCCGCGGCACGTTCTGGCAGACGATCGGCTCGCGGAAGATGGTGCCGCCGATGATGTTGCGGATGGTGCCGTTGGGCGACCGCCACATCTGCTTGAGGTTGAACTCCTTCACCCGCGCCTCGTCGGGCGTGATGGTCGCGCACTTCACGGCGACGCCGTGCTGCCGGGTCGCCTCCGCCGAGTCGACCGTCACCTGGTCGCTGGTCCTGTCGCGATGTTCGATGCCGAGGTCGAAGTACTTCAGGTCGATGTCGAGGTAGGGAAGGATCAGCTTGTCCTTGATGAACGCCCACATGATGCGGGTCATCTCGTCGCCGTCCATCTCGACGATCGGGTTCTTGACCTTGATCTTCGGCATCCTGCGTCCTCTCGTTTGGCGAGCCGCCCCGGTCGCCCGGGACGGCTCGGCCCGACGCCACGTCAGAGAGTGGCGAGCGCGTCGTTCAGCGTCTTGCTCGGGCGCATCCCGGCCGATGTCTTTTTCTGATCGGGCAGATAGTAGCCACCGGTATCCACCGGCTTGCCCTGCGCGGCGATCAGCTCGGCGTCGATCCTGGCCTCGTTCTCCTCGAGCATCTTGGCCAGCGGCTTGAAGCGGGCCGACAGCGCCGTGCTGTTGTCGCGCCGGGCCAGCGCCTGCGCCCAGTACAGGGCGAGGTAGAAATGGCTGCCGCGATTGTCCAACTCGCCGACCTTGCGCGCCGGCGAGCGGTTATGGTCGAGGATCTTGCCGTTGGCCTCGTCGAGCGTCTCGGCCAGGACCTTGACGTCCTCGTTGCCGGTGGTCTGCGCCAGATGCTCCAGCGATGCGCCCAGCGCCAGGAATTC
Source organism: Nostoc favosum CHAB5714 (assembly GCF_020829495.1). Lineage (GTDB taxonomy): Bacteria > Cyanobacteriota > Cyanobacteriia > Cyanobacteriales > Nostocaceae > Nostoc > Nostoc favosum. Next base: position 18,307 of record NZ_JAIVFQ010000114.1, read on the forward strand.
GCCCAGCGAGTCCCAGCGCAGATAGCCCTCCTGCTGAAACTGCTCGACATGCTTGGGCGCCGAACCGCCGGCGCCGGTCTCGAACAGACCGCCACCCTGCAGCAACGGAACGATCGACAGCATCTTGGCCGAGGTGCCCAGTTCCATGATCGGGAAGAGATCGGTCAGGTAGTCGCGCAGCACGTTGCCGGTAACCGAGATGGTGTCCTGCCCCTTGCGGATGCGATCGAGCGAGACCTTCATCGCCTCGACCGGCGCCAGGATGCGGATGTCCAGGCCCTTGGTGTCCTCGCCCTTGAGGTAGGTCTCGACCTTGGCGATCAACTGCGCATCGTGCGCGCGCTTGGCGTCGAGCCAGAACACCGCAGGCGTGTTGGTCAGGCGCGCGCGGCGCACGCCGAGCTTCACCCAGTCGCGGATCGGCTCGTCCTTGACCTGGCACATGCGGAAGACATCGCCGGCCTCGACCTTCTGGGTCATCAGGACCGTGCCGTCCTCGGCGACGACGTTGACCGTGCCGTCGCCGGGGATCCGGAACGTCTTGTCGTGCGAGCCGTACTCTTCGGCCTGCTGCGCCATCAGCCCGACATTGGGCACCGAGCCCATCGTCTTCGGGTCGAACGCGCCATGCGCCTTGCAGTCGTCGATGACCGTCTGGAACAGCGCCGCGTAGCAACGATCGGGGATCGCCGCGATGCAGTCGTGCAGCTTGCCATCGGCGCCCCACATCTTGCCCGACTCGCGGATCATCGCCGGCACCGAGGCGTCGATGATCACGTCGCTGGGCACGTGCAGGTTGGTGATGCCCTTGTCGGAATTGACCATGGCGAGGCCCGGACGCTTGGCGTAGGTGGCCTGGAGGTCGGCCTTGATCGCGGCCTTCTCGGTCTCGGGCAACGTCTCGATCTTGGCGATCATCTCGGCGACGCCGATATCCGGATCGACACCGATCTTCTTCAGCGTGGCGCCGTGCTTCTCGAACACGTCCGAGAAGAACACCGACACGCAATGGCCGAACAGGATGGGATCGGAGATCCGCATCATGGTCGTCTTGAGGTGGAGCGAGAACAGGATGCCGTCCTTCTTCGCGGCGTCGATCGTCTCGGCGTAGAAAGCGCGCAGGGCGTTCTTGTTCATCACCGAGCAGTCGATGATCTCGCCGGCCTTGAGCGGGATCTTC
>NZ_JAIVFQ010000115.1 GCF_020829495.1 Nostoc favosum CHAB5714
TTATTGAATTCGGGTGGTCGTTTATTGAATTCGGGTGGTCGTTTATTGAATTCGGGTGGTCGTTTATTGAATTCGGGTGGTCGTTTATTGAATTCGGGTGGTCGTTTATTGAATTCGGGTGGTCGTTCATTGAATTCAAGCAGTGGTTAGGGTGGGGTAAAACCCAATACAGTTCAGTTAAGCGTTTCTTTCTTCTCTCAGTGTTCTCTGCGCCTAATAAGGTTCGTTAAAAAAATTAACTATGACAAAGAGTTTTAGCCTTAACCCAAGCGTATTGGGGTAAAACCCAGATTCTTGAACAACTTCAGACTTGTGTGTACACCGTAGCCGCTCTTCGGGAGGGGAGACAAACATTGGTGTCAACTTAAGCTCAAACGCTTATCCCATAGGCGTTTTACCCCACCCCTTAATCCCCTCCCCGCCTGCGGGGAGGGGAAGTTTTGGCTTTAGACAAAACTGGGGTGGGGTGACGCGTCGAGTGATGGGTAAGTGAGTGAACTCAATATCACGTCTTTACAAGGGTTTCACGTTAAGTTGACACCTATGGGAGACAAAGCGACGATTGTCGGGGTGGGGTTCTTCAGGTTTAATAAGGAATCAAGCGGACATGATATGACATCGTAGTAAACTGCGTAGGCAAAAGCTACGCAGTATTGACCTTTGCTCTACAAGTGGGGAGAGTGTTAACTCAGATTATCTTTCACTAAGCGGCATCAAGATTAAACTAGAGCGTACACTTTAGCTTCCCAAGGGAAGATACCTTCTCTGCCTACCCATTCTGATGGAACTATTCGCTCTTGAGTAATTTCCTTCCACTGCTTGCCAACTGAAGTTGCAGGCCAATTCGGGACTCTGTACTCAGAACCAACAGGAGTGCCGTAGTCAGAGAAATTCGCCACTACAACTACTAATTGATCGGCTTTATTACCACGCTGCCAGACTAGAACTCGTTTACCATCATTAAAGTCAACATGAATAAATTGAGTATCATTTACAGCTAAAGCATCGGAAGCCTTACGCAAGCGAACCAACCTCGCAACGTATTGGAAAATGCGTTGCCGCCAATCATCTTTCACGCGGCTGTAGTTAACTGGGTCAATCTGTTTATAATCATCTGTTGTAGGCAAATCCTGCTGATCGGCAAATTCGTCTCCGGCAAGGATCATAGGAATTCCTACAGAGGTAAGCAGGCAGACAAATGCTAACTTAATGCGCGGTTCTGTATGAGCAATTCCATTACTAACAAGGTAGTTGAAGAAACGTTCGTTACCATAACCGCCAACATCATGGGAAGTTATATAGTTTACCGCCTGAGAACCATCTGTAAAGCCTAAGTTTCGGCAATCAATTAGTTTGCGGATACTCCATTCAAAGCTGGGTTCATCCCAGGCATTCTTACCTAAAATCACCTGTCGGATGATTTGCTTGAACTTTTCATTCCAAAGTCCATCTAAACGATTTTGTTGGATGAGAGATAAGGGTACACTCAATTCTTCGCCAACTACGAGGAAGCGATCGCCGGTTCCACCTCTTTTATCCCAAAGGGTGCGGGCAAAATCCTTAAATTCTTGCAAAAAGTCATAGTTGGCAACATTGTTGACGCTATCCAACCGCAGACCATCAACTCGATAGTATTCCAACCAGTGGGCAATATGGGCTTTTAAGTATTCACGGGCTGGGACAAGCCATGACTTTTGCCCAGTAATAGGGTTATAGCCCTCTACCCAATAGTTGTACTTAAATAAATCCCCACCAAAGCCATCTCTTGACCCTTGTTCTGGATCACCACTGGCCCATTTGATGTAAAATTCCAAAAAATTAACGTTGTGGTAAGGATTATTCCGCGAGAATGCCATTACCACATCCACAAAAAAGCGCAACCCTTGCTGATGACAGACTTTGATCAGATTAGCTAAATCAGTCGAAGCAGTAGGTGCTGACTGGCTATCTGGGCGTCCTAAGTCAAAATCTGCTGCAAAATAATTTGCTGTACCATAGCCCCAATTGAGATTATCATCACTGTCTTCTGGTGGCAGAAGTTCTAGGGCGTTGATTCCCAGTTCCACAATATGAGCGCGGTTATTCAAGGCGCTGAGTATGGGAAAATTCGGAGCGATCGCTTCTGGTATCAACAGTGCTAGTACGTCACGAAATGTGCCGATTCCTTCTTCAATTAATCCATTTGAGTTAATCTTTGTCCAACGGGTTGGTAATTCGTAAATCACCAGTTGATTATTGGTTGGCAGCGTTTCTAAAGGAGCATCGCCTTCCCAATTTACAGTTTGCCCTTGGGGATCACAGGGAATCAGCGTTTTATTTTGATAAAGCACGACGCCTGCTGGATCGAAGCTAGTAACGCCTCCCAATTCTGACGGTGTTGGTGCAAGTAAGCGTCGATCCACAGTCGTCGCTGTTGGATCTGTACAGTAGAGAATTTGGTTAGCATTGGCAGAGTCGTAAGGGTCTGAGTTGCGGACTTTAAACCAGTAAAAGTAGACCTGTCCTTCAATCAGACCACATTCTTGAGCCGAAACTTCCCACAATTCTGGAAATTCTGTTGATTGACGAAGTGAAATTTCTCTGAATTGAGCTAATCTGTCTGGGCTTTCGGGAGCAGTGTTGCCAATGTAGAGAGTGGGAGCTAGTTCTGAAGCACCGGGACGCCACAAGACAAAATGAGTTTTTTTGCGCTTCAATAAATCAATAGGCATTACAAAAACCTCTGGGTGAGCAAAGTTCAGTTATCAAGTTCTTACACAACAATCGAGTGTTATCTGTCAATATTAGGCAGTGGATTGAGTATTTTCTGGTAAATTAGTAAGTTAACTGTATATAGCGGTTCTCGTTTACGTGAGGTACACCCGTAGGGGCTTGTCTTTGCCCATAGGTGTCAACTTAACGTGAAACCCTTGCAATGACGTTATATCAAGCCTACTCAATTACTAATTATGCCCTCGCAACCCCACCCCTTAATCCCCTCCCCGCAGGCGGGGAGGGGAGACAAAGCATAGCTTTGGCGGGGTGGGGTAAAAGGCCTATGGGATAAGCGTTTGAGCTTAAGTTGACACCAATGGGCAGTGCCGTGCCCCTACACCTCGTGATGTAATGTTGTACCGCATCTGAATGGGAACGGCTATATATCAAGGTATCGGTATTTCCTACTATTGGCTTTCATCGCCAACTTAAAAGACATTCAATTCTCAAAATTTTTGGGGTTTTGAAAATTACATTTCGAGTTTTTCTGCATATTTCTGATTAAACCAGAGAATGAGTGTGTGGGGTTTAAACAAAAGAGGAAGGCGCGTTTTATGACAACTCAAACACTGGGACTCGAACAAAACCTTTATGACTATTTACTATCAGTCTCTCTCCGAGAACCGGAAATTTTAACCCAACTGAGGCAAGAAACAGTCCAGCATCCAATAGGGAGGATGCAAATTGCTCCCGAACAGGGGCAATTTTTGGCGTTACTGGTGCAGTTGTTGGGAGCTAAGAAAACTTTGGAAATTGGGGTATTTACAGGTTATAGTTCCCTGGTGGTGGCATTGGCGCTACCGAGGGACGGTAAGGTGGTAGCCTGTGATGTGAGTGAGGAATTTACGACGATCGCTCGGCGCTATTGGCAGCAAGCAGGAGTGGCGGATAAAATTCAACTGCACATAGCCCCAGCTTTGGAGACTTTGGATCGGCTACTGGCAAAGGGAGAGACAGAAACCTTTGATTTTGCTTTCATCGATGCAGATAAGAGCAATTATGATGGTTATTATGAGCGATCGCTACAATTAGTGCGTCCGGGAGGACTGATTGCGATCGATAATGTCCTCTGGTCTGGTAAGGTTGCCGACCCCGAAGTGCAAGATAATAGAACTAAAAAGATTCGTGCCTTTAATCAAAAGCTGCATCAAGACCAGCGAGTTAGTCTTAGTTTAGTAGCGATCGCAGATGGCTTGACTCTGGCACTGAAGAAGTAATGTCTCTGAATCCCCATTTCTCTATTTGTTAGGGACGCAGAAGTGGCTGTAGTGTCGCTTTTACAAAAAATTGTGGTTTCATAAGTTACTTTCATCTGTAATCCTTGGGAAGAAGACCATTTGCAGCAGCTGACTTTTCCCACTAAAATCCACTTTTGCTACTCTCATGTGTCACACTAATAATTTTCTTTATTTGAAGATTAATTATGGAGTAAAAAACTGTATCAGTAGATTTTTCTTTTTTAAATATTTATTCGGGTGTATATTATTACTATATCAAAGTGAAGAAATGCCTCTACTAACTGTTTAACCTTTAATATTAATATCCGTGGAAGATATTCTGCAAGCAGTAGAAAGAATTTTGCAAGACAAGCCTCTTGCTTCCATTCAATGGTTTGTGCTCTATCAATCGTGGTTGGGCAAAACTTACGAGGAAATGGCAGAGGTATCAGGCTACCGCAACAATTACATCAAGGAAGTTGGCTCTGAGTTGTGGCAAGACCTTTCCGTTGCACTTGGAAAAAAAATAACGAAAAAAAATCTGCATTTAGCCTTGGAGAAATACCTGCAAGAAAAGATAGGTGATCAGGAAAATCAGAGCCAAGAAAACTTGGGCGAAGAATCTAGCTTAGAAATGGTTTCTCCAGACTTGTCTTCAGCAAGCAAGATCGAATTTCCAAGCGGCCCTGTACCACTGGGTTCTCCTCTTTACATCAATCGCCCTCCCCTGGAAGAACTTGTTTCTACCGAGATTTTACACCCTGGTTGCTTAATCCGAATCAAAGCACCTAGAAAAACGGGAAAAAGTTCACTCCTGAACAGGATGATTGCTTATGCTAGAAAGCAAGGTTATCAAATTGTTTATTTGGACTTTCAAGAAGCTGACGAAGACATTTTTGTTTCTCTGGATAAATTTTTGCGTTGGTTTTGTGTCAATGTCAGCAGGCAGTTAGATCTCCTTCCCTGTCTAGATGATTTTTGGGATACGGAAATGGGCAGCAAGGTAAGCTGCAAAATCTATTTTGAAGCATATCTGCTGCAATACATTAATCAAAGTCCTGTAGTTTTGGCTTTGAATGAAGTCCATCGAGTTTTTGAACATCCTAATATTGCCCAAGACTTTCTGCCAATGCTGCGATTTTGGCATGAACAAGCAAAGCAGGATCAAATCTGGCAAAAACTACGAATGGTGGTAGTTCACACCACAGAAATTTATATTCCACTCAAGCTAAACCAATCGCCTTTCAATGTCGGGATAACAATTACCTTGCCGCCGTTTACCCTCAATCAGGTACAGAATTTAGCATTAGCTTACGGGTTACATTGGGCAGCAGATTCCGAAGGTGCAAAACGCCTTGCACCCTTACAAACAATGGTAGGAGGACATCCCTATTTGGTGAGCCTTGCGCTTTATCATCTATGTCAAGAAGAAATAACATTCGAGGTGTTACTAGAAAGCGCATCTACACAAGTGGGAATTTACAGTCAGCATTTACGAGAACTGTTGAGCTTACTCCAAAAAGAACCAGAATTAATGTCAGCTATGGAAAAGGTAATTGCAACAGATGAAAAAGTGGAACTAGACGCGATCGCTGCTTACAAGCTAGAAAGTATGGGTTTGGTTCAACTAAACGGCAATCAAGCTCACACAAGGTGTGAGTTATATCGCTTTTATTTTAGCCAACAACTAGGACGCTCAGGGGAATAATAGTTCTGGTAAACTGTTGAAACACAGATAATTAAAATACTTGTTCTCGCTATTAATATGAATTTTATCAATTATCCCGATCCAAATTCATTTATTAAAAACGAGAACTAATTTAAAATTTTAAATAAAATGGACAATTATCGATACCAAGTCGGTGGAACCCTCACCAGTGACGCTCCTAGCTATGTTGAGCGCAGAGCGGATGTGGAACTTTACGAAGCCTTGAAGCAGGGTGAATTTTGCTACATCCTGAGCAGTAGGCAAATGGGCAAATCCTCACTTATGGTAAAAACAAAGCATCGCTTCCAACAAGAGGGCTTTAAATGCGCCACCGTTGATATGACTAATATCGGTTGTGAAAATATAACTCCAGAGCAATGGTATAAGGGAGTGGTAGGTGATTTATGGTTAGGTTTTAAACTGTTAGGTAAAGTTAATTTAAAAAGCTGGTGGCAAGAACAAAATGATATTTCTTTAGTTCAGAAACTTAGCCGATTTATTTCGGAAATTCTGTTAGCTCAGTTTCCTAACGAAAGACTATTTATTTTTATTGATGAAATTGATAGTGTTCTCAGCCTCGATTTCTCTGTTGATGACTTTTTTAGCTTGATTCGCTTCTGTTATAACCAACGAGCAATTGATCCAGAGTATCATCGGATTACATTTGCAATCTTCGGTGTTACAACACCTTCAGACTTAATTCGATATCGAAATAATACTACCCCGTTTAATATTGGTAAAGCCATCCAAGTAAATGGTTTCACATTTCAAGAAGCTCAAACACTATCTTTGGGGCTGAATATTAAAGATAATCACCCTCAGAAAGTTTTGAAAGAAGTAATAGCTTGGACAGAAGGGCAACCATTTCTTACTCAAAAGCTGTGTCGGCTACTTGTGTGTTTATCTCAAAATGATGTGAGTAGAAAGCTAAAAATGCCCCCTGGCGCAGAAGAATTTTGGATAGAAAATGTGGTGCGATCGCACATCATCGAAAAATGGGAATCACAAGATGAACCAGAGCATTTACGGACAATTCGCGATCGCATCCTTGGAAACGAACAAATTGCCGCCAGATTGCTGGGAATTTATCAACAAATTCTCCAAGGGGTGGAAGTACCAGCTGACGATAGTCGAGAACAGGTAGAACTGTTGCTGTCTGGTTTGGTAATCAAAAAGCAAGGTTTTCTCCAAATCAAAAATCGAATTTATCAAGAAGTTTTCAATTTAGAATGGGTTGGAAAGAAATTAGCTTATTTACGCCCATACTACGAAACCTTCAATGCATGGATAGCCTCAAAAGAAAAGGATGAATCTCGCCTATTGCGGGGACAAGCCTTGATTGATGCTCAAACTTGGGCAAATGGCAAAAGCTTGAGCAACTTAGATTATCGATTTTTAGCTGCTAGTGAAGAATTAGATCGGCGAGAAATGCAGCAAGCATTAGAAGCTGAACGCGCCAAAGAAACTGAAGTACGACTTGCAGAACAACAAAAAAGGCTGACTCAACAAAAGAAAACTGCCACAATAGTGACACTTTTGCTCGTGGGTATGACAATCAAGTTGGTGATTTCTATAGTGTGGGGAGTGTCGCTTTTACGAAAGATTGATGCTTTAGAATCACAGTTAAAATGTAGCCAGATATGGCATCAAGGGAAAGGAATAACTGCAAATCCTCGATTAGGTAGATGCTGAGGCGAATTTGAGATTTTAGAATTTGGATCAAGCTAAAAAACATGGTAGAGAAACGCAGGTCTGGCCAAAACTGCCGATGATGTGAGTTAAAATCCTGATATCTTCAATAACTACTCACGCAGACAGCCCCGGAAAAAGCGATGTCTACGACGGGCTGCGCCTACGCTCATGTATGAAGGTTGATGAGCGTGCGATAAGTTAACATGAGTTTGACGAAACTAAAAAAGTGAGAGGGTAAGACTTATAAGTTTATATCTTATACCGTTTCTTTGTGAAGCTGCATATATTTACCCCCCGGCTACGCCGTCCCCCCTTATCAAGGGGGGACTACAGGGGGGTCTTATTATGTGCATCTTCATGCAGAATTGGTATTACGAGTTTTGTTATCAACCCTAATAATTAAGAGGATGAAGCAATTGAGTAACCTAGATAGAGTTTTAGATGCCGCAATGGAGCTAACTTTAGAGCAACAAGAAATGCTGGTACAAATTCTCAAAAACCGAATTATTGAAAGTCGGCGAGATGAAATTGCCTCAGATGCAGCAGCTTCCATTGCTGAATTCCAAGCAGGTAGGCTCAAAGTCCAGACTGCTGCCGAAGCAATTCAAGAATTACGGGAATATCTCAATAACCCAAGTGCAGCCGATGTATAAGTTGGTTATCACGAGCAAATTTAAAAGAACTTTCCGAAAATTTGCTCGTCGTAATGCTGATTTGCAGGCCAGAATAGAAGAAACTATTGCTGCTATGGAGAATGATATATTTGCAGCTAACTTGGGCACTCACAAGCTAGAGGGAAAGTTATTAGGGTTGTTTTCATGCTCTTGTGGATATGATTGTCGCATTGTTTTCTCACTGAAAACCGATGACGAGAGTGAGGAACAAGTTGTTCTTTTGCTAGACATTGGTACTCATGACGATGTTTATTAGCTCAATACAAGTAAGATTGCTAATTTTATCGTAACTGTCTTATATCATGTCCGTTTGATTACTTATTAAACCCGAAGAACCCCACCCCGCCAAAGCTACGCTTTGTCTCCCCTCCCCGCAAGCGGGGAGGGGATTAAGGGGTGGGGTGCAATGACTGTGGGAATCATAACTAATTATGCGGACATGATATTAAAAGAAAAGCGATGTCTACGACGGGCTGCGCCTACGCTCATGTATGATGATTGACTTAGTGCGATGCTTGCGGCGGGCTGCGCCTACGCACTCCAGAAACGCAGCCCTTCCCAACACTGCAGGTGATGTGAGTTAAAATCCTGATATCTTCAATAACTACTCACGCAGACAGCCCCGGAAAAAGCGATCGCTATGCTTCAGTATCCCCATCTCGAACAAGCGCTAAAATATCACTTCGGTTACGACGGATTCCGCCCCGGACAACGGCAAATTATCGAAGATGCGCTGCAAAATCGAGATTTATTGATTGTGATGCCTACGGGTGGGGGAAAATCTCTGTGTTTTCAGTTACCTGCATTAATCAAAAAAGGCTTAACTGTAGTAGTATCGCCATTAATCGCTTTGATGCAAGACCAAGTGGAAGGACTGCGCAACAATAATATTAACGCCACATTTTTAAATAGTAGTCTGAATCCCTATAAGGTGCGATCGCGGGAAGAAGCCATCCTCACCGGCAAAGTTAGATTACTTTACGTCGCCCCAGAACGTCTGTTGAGTGAAAGATTTCTCCCGTTTCTCGATTTAGTTAAAGAAAAAATTGGCATTGCAGCTTTTGCCATTGACGAAGCCCACTGCGTCTCTGAGTGGGGACACGACTTCCGCCCAGAATACCGTCAGATGAAATCTCTGCGGAAACGCTATCCTGATGTCCCTACCCTCGCCCTCACCGCCACAGCAACCGATCGCGTCCGTGCTGATATCATTCAACAACTAGGGCTAAAGCAACCCAGTATCCACATTGCTAGCTTTAACCGCCAAAACCTTTATTACGAAGTTCGTTCTAAAACCAAGTCTGCGTATGCTGAATTATTAGAACTCGTCCGGGAAAGCGAAGGTTCAGCAATTATTTATTGCCTAACGCGCAAAAAAGTTGATGAACTTACCTTTAAATTGCAAAATGATAAAATTTCTGCTTTGTCTTATCATGCCGGATTAACTGATGAAGAACGCAGCAGCAATCAAACTCGATTTATTCGGGATGATGTGCGCGTCATGGTGGCGACAATTGCCTTTGGAATGGGAATTAATAAGCCAGATGTGCGGTTAGTAATTCACTTTGATTTGCCACGTAATTTGGAAAGTTATTATCAAGAATCAGGTAGAGCGGGAAGGGATAGTGAACCCTCACGTTGTACACTTTTTTTCAGTTTCAGTGATATTAAAACCATTGAATGGAGTATTAACCAAAAAACTGACCCCCAAGAACAGTTGATTGCTAAACAACAACTGCGTCAGGTAATTGACTATGCTGAAGGTACTGTTTGTCGGCGGACAATTCAGCTAGGTTATTTTGGGGAACGTTTTCTTGGTAATTGCGGTAACTGCGATAATTGCCGTCATCCCAAACCAATGCAAGACTGGACAATTGAAGCCATGAAGTTTTTATCTTGTGTGGCGCGTTGTAAAGAAAGATTTGGGATGCTGCACATTATTGATGTGTTGCGGGGGGCCAAAAAAGACAAAATTATCCAGTACGAACACGATAAACTTTCTACCTACGGTATTGGCAAAGATAAAAGTGTAGATGAGTGGCGAATGTTGGCGCGATCGCTTTTACATCAAGGGTTGCTAGAACAGACTAGCGATGGTTACTCAGTTTTGAAACTTAACCCCCTCAGTTGGGAAGTAATGCGGCGACAGCGTACAGTTTCCCTTGTTGTTCCCGTAGCACAGAAGGTTACTTGGGAAGAAGGTAGTGAAAAGGCTGCTGAAGCAGAGATATTAATGCAGAGGTTGCGATCGCTCCGTAAACAACTTGCTGATGAACAATCTGTACCACCTTACGTTGTCTTTCAGGATTCTACCCTGAAATTGATGGCACAAGTACAACCTACAACACTAACCGAATTTGGTAAACTTTCGGGCGTAGGCAGTCACAAACTTTCCCAATATGGCGATAAATTCCTCGCAGAAATTCGCGCCTACCGCCAAGAAAAAGGTTTGATAGATTCACCCCAAGTTAGTTTTACACCCTCTGTTAGCTTACCTTCCGACACAGAAATATTCACATTACAATTACATAAACAAGGTTTGAGTGTTAATGAAATTGCCAAAAAACGCAACATTCGCCCCACAACAATTATTCGCCATTTGGCAGATTTGATTGAGAAAAATCAGCCTGTAGATATAAATCAGTTAGTACCTCTTGAACATCAACAAAAAATTTGGCAAGTTTTAGAAGTGCTTGGTGATATCTCTTTAACGCCAATTCGAGAACAACTCGGTGAAAGCTACACTTTTGATGAAATTCGTTTAGTACGGGGTAAGTGGCGGCGCGAAAATCGTAAGTGATTATTAAATTTTATAATTAAAATACAAGAGCAAGATTAAAGGAGTTAGCCAATGAGTCAGATGCTTAATACAGGAGTACGATGGACAATTCACGATGTGAAACTCTTCGCGGAAAATGAAGGGACGCGCTACGAGATAGTTGATGGAGAATTATTTCTGACCAGGGCACCTCATTTTAAACATCAGCAAACTTGTGGTAGAATTTTCCGACAACTTGATGTTTGGTCAGAGTCTACTGGTTTAGGGGAAGCTGTGATCAACCCTGGTGTTTTGTTTTCAGAATCAGATAATGTGATTCCTGATGTGGTCTGGGCTACTAAGGAAACCTTGGCGGTAACATTGGATGAAGCGGGGCATTTAACTGGCGCACCAGATTTAATAGTAGAAGTTTTGTCTGCTAGCCAGGAAGACCTAAGACGGGATAAGGAAGCTAAACTCAAACTTTATTCTTCCAGAGGAGTAAAAGAATATTGGATTGCTGATTGGCGATCGCGTAAACTAGAGGTCTATCGACGCGAACAAAATCAACTTAAATTGGTAGAAACCCTATTTAGTAGCGATATTATAATTTCTCCTTTATTGACTGATTTTAGCTGTACTGTAAACCAGTTTTTTCCTGTTTAAATTTTAGGTTGAATGGAAAAACAAATCTTAAGTAACAGATTAACTAAAGTCCAGGTACTGATTATGGTGATCGCATCTGGTGTCTGTGTTGCTAACGTTTATTATAATCAGCCAATCCTCTAAGATATTGCATCATCTTTTCGAGTCAGTGAAGGCGAAGCGGGCAGCATATCTGTGGTTACGCAAGTGTCATCCTCTGTGCCTATGCGGTTAAAAAGTAATTAATTTAACCACAAAGGCGCAGAGAACACAGAGGTAAGAAGTTAAATGTCTAAAATTGTTATCCACCTTGAACAGGCTAGCCTTAAATAGTATTTTCTTGACAAGCTTAAATTAATTACTATAGGATATTAATTTATATGTATCTCGGTAAAATAAATAATACAAAATAATCATGAGCAATAAAGTTAGCATTTTGATAGCAGCAGTATTGCTTGCAAATTTTACAGCAGTAAAGCCTTCCACTGCGACAGAAAAAAATCCGGCTTTGCTTGCTAATAATATTAGCTTTATAGCTTCGGCTCAAATTAAAATAGCACAAGCTATAGAACCTAGAGTTATTAAGCTTCGTCTAGCAGATTCTGGTGTTTCAGTAGGAAGTGTCTTGTCTTGGGGATTTGCTGGTTTGATTCAAAAAAGATCAACTGATTGGGTACGTTTGGAAATAAGTGATAATCAAGTAAAAGTAGTACATACCACAAGAACAACTAATTGGTTAACTCAGGCTTCTAAATGGTGGGATCATCCTGTCAGGAAAATTGCTTTTAAACCAGATTCTTGTAAAATAGATAACGTGTCAAATCAAGGTGGCTCAGACATAGAAACCCAATTACGAGAGATAAAAAAGCTATATGATTCTAAACTAATAACTGAGCAACAGTATCAAGAATTGCAGCGTAAAGTTATTAATCAGATAAATACAATACCAAACCAACCTACCACTAGTAATTCTGAATGTATTTTATTAGGAGAAAATGCGATAGTAAAACTTAAAGATATGACTTTATTAACTAAAGGAGAATTTAAAATTGAATATTTAGAAGGTAATGAATGGAAATATGCAGCTTTTAGAGTACCAGAAAAAGAATATCAGTAGCAACTTGCAAATAATAAATTTTTTCAAATATAGGCGTTATAGCAATCCTATTTGATAAAGAGTTTTTGGTACATACCTCAAAAGAGAGGTGGCGAAAAAACTAATCATATCCGACTAGTTAAAACCACGTCAAAGAGTGAGCGCGGTATCTCTTGGACTAATGACTTAAGTAAACATTAGGCTGCGTTAAAGTCTGTTGTATTGCCAAAATTTAGGTGAGGTAGTTTATCTACCTCACCTAAATTTTAAAATAATTTACTGGCAAATAGTTCATCAATTCGGAGAACAATTAGGACAGAAATTAGGACTAAATTTACAGAATTGGCTGCCTGTCAATGCATAAGCTGTACAATAAGGAAAACTGGTAAGTTCCACTTTAGCTATTTGTGATTTTGAACCATTTGGCAACATTTCAGTAAGTTTGGTTTTCTCAGCCAGAAAAAGAGCTAAAAGCTTAGGCAACGCCATGCAAGCAGCAATGTTGAGCAGCGTTAGCAGTATAGCGTCTATCAAATTCATAGGTAATCATCTCCTGTGAAACGTAGGCGTAGGCGTAGCCCGTCGTAGACATCGCTGTTATTAGCTGCAAACATAATCATTGCTTGCAGTCTATGTAAATTAACTTTAACATAAATTTTTGTAAATATAAACGTGGAATTCCTGGAATTATCATACACAGAGAAGAATGTGGATAATAAGGACAGTTATTGTAGCGTAATAACAAAATAAGCTAAGAATTACGATTAGTTTACGATATTTAGGTAAGGTGTTATGTCAAAAACCCAAACCGCATCTTCTTTTTTATCTAACATCAGTGAACAAGAACGCCAGGCATTAAAGCGGTTGGTAGATTACACAAATGTGGAATCACTGCCAGAAATTTGGCCTTTGGCATCTGAGCGATTTGGTGATGTTGTCGCCCTCCGCAACCCTCATGCTAAACCAGAAGTAGCGATTACTTATACCCAGTTGGCAGAGCAAATGCGACTATTTGCTGCTGGGTTGCAGGCGTTGGGAGTAAAGGTAGGCGATCGCATTTCCTTAATTTCTGACAACAGTCCTCGTTGGTTTATTGCCGATCAAGGCATAATGACTGCTGGCGGAGTTGATGCGGTACGTAGCTCCCAAGCGGAAAAAGAAGAACTGCTGTTTATCATCGCTAATAGTGGCAGCACGGCAATAGTAGTTGAGGATTTAAAGACACTTAAAAAACTGCAAGACCGCCTCAAAGATTTACCAATTCAGGTGGTAATATTACTTTCGGATGAAGCACCACCGACAGACGAAACCCTAAAGGTGCTGAACTTTGCCCAGTTGCTCGAAATTGGGAAAAATCATAATTTTGTGCCAGTCAAGCAAAATCGTGATGCTCTAGCAACCCTAATTTACACCTCTGGCACCACAGGTAAACCCAAGGGTGTAATGCTGTCTTATAACAACTTGATGCACCAAGTACTCACTTTCAGGACAGTAGTGCAACCAAACGCTGGCGATATCGTTCTCAGTATCTTACCTTCCTGGCACAGCTACGAACGAACTGTTGAATATTACCTACTATCTCAAGGTTGCACGCAAGTTTATACCAACTTGCGCTCGGTAAAAGCCGATTTGAGACAATTTAAACCCAACTATATGGTGGGTGTACCCCGGCTGTGGGAATCGATTTATGAAGGAGTGCAAAAGCAGTTCCGTGAACAACCAGCCAAAAAGCAACGCCTAATTAACTTTTTATTGGGCAATAGCGAGAAATATATCAAAGCGCGGCGAGTTGCTCAAGGATTGAGTTTAAATAATCTTCATGCTTCAGCCGTCGAACGATTAGCAGCTAAAATACAAGCATCTGCTTTATTACCCCTCCATGCCTTGGGAGAACGACTGGTTTATGCCAAAGTGCGAGAAGCCACAGGAGGACAAGTCAAGCAGATGATTAGCGGCGGCGGTGCGCTTCCCAGACACATAGATAATTTCTTTGAAATTATTGGTGTGCAGATTTTGCAAGGTTATGGCTTGACAGAAACTTCTCCTGTTACCCATGTGCGGCGTCCTTGGCGAAATTTGATTGGTGCATCAGGGCAACCACTTCCAGCTACAGAAGCTAAAATCGTAGATCCTGAAACAAAAGCGCCTCTACCAGTAGAGAAGCGAGGCTTGGTATTGTTGAGGGGACCACAGATTATGCAAGGCTATTACCAAAATCCCGAAGCGACAGCGAAAGCAATTGACGCTGAAGGTTGGTTTGATAGCGGCGATTTGGGTTGGCTAACACCACAAGACGACTTGGTGCTAACAGGCAGAGCAAAGGATACGATTGTATTGACTAACGGGGAAAACATCGAGCCACAGCCGATCGAAGATGTGTGTTTGCGATCGCCATACATCGATCAAATTATGCTCGTCGGCCAAGATCAGCGCAGCCTGGGAGCCTTAATTGTCCCCAATGTCGAAGCCTTAGAAAAATGGGCAGCAAGTCAGAATTTGACACTGGATACCCAGAATGATCAGGTTGCTTCTTCACCTAGTCAAAAAATTGACTTCGAGAGTAGAATAATCCAGGATTTATTTCGGCAAGAATTGAATCGGGAAGTGCAAAATCGTCCAGGTTATCGACCGGATGACCGCATTGGAACGTTTAAACTGATTCTGGAACCGTTTTCCATCGAAAATGGCTTGATGACACAAACACTGAAAGTTCGACGACACGTCGTTACGGAACGCTATCACGATATTATTGACGGCATGTTTGCCTGATGATTCCACCTCCCAACTAGTAAGAGTGAACGTGAAATATTTATGGATGTCTCCAAATCTAACTTGCTCCTGAAACGTGTTGTTAACGTCAAAGTCATTGTGACTCCCCTCTGGAAAGAGGAAGTACAACAGCAGCTGCAAACGCAAATCAATCAACTTGATCAGCAACTGCAACAGCTAGACGTAGAAGGACAAAGAGCGATCGCTGCAATTCAAAAGCAGAGTCTGCAACCACCTGGCCCCCAGACCCTCCAACAAATTGACAATATCCAACTCCAAGTCAATCAAAAGAAAAGTGAATTTCTAGAGCAGAAAAATCAATTGCTGCAAAACCTCCAGCAAGTGCAGTTTCTTCAGCAAGATCAGGAAGTCAACCAATTCCAAATGGAAGGCTTTTTCCGGGTAGAGATCGGTGATAACCTGATTAGCAAAATGCAGGTCGAAATCGTTCTGCGCGATGGCGTTGTAGAAGAAATTCGCGGCGACATTTAGAAAGTTATGAGTTATGAGTTATGAGTTATGAGTTTAAATTCCTAACTCCTCACTCCAGTAGAGACGCGATTAATCGCGTCTCTACTCCTGACTGCTCACTCCAGCCCAAACAATTTGCCAGACTGGAGGTGAGCTAACAAAAAGCGATCGCCCGAAAGTAGTCATCTCAACTCGATATTTTATACCAACTGAATCATCACCCCCGTTGATTTGCGTAATCGTCACAAGGGCCTGATTTCGTTGTGGATAAGCTACCTCTACCTTTCGCGTTCCTCCCACTGATCCTATGTCGTCAAAGGCATTCAGGGCGAGGGTAGCAGGATCACTACCTTGTAGAGATGAGTTGAGCTTTTCTAAAGGTATGGTTCTATAATCGGAACGCTCTGAGTATGCCACAACCTCTTGAGACTGATGTATTGTTCTCACCTGCTGGGTTTGTGCATCACTAGTCTCAGCAATCAGTGCAGATTGCTGACTCTGGGTAATATATACTCCAGCGCCAGCAGTGGCAAAGATACCTAGTATCACAATCAAAAAGAATTTAAACTTTGCCGACATAAAAGTAAACAGGAATTTCAAATAGGTTTATGACCAATTTTGAATTCTAGATTGAACTGCATCCCATATCCTCTACCTGTGAGAAGCTCCTGTATCTTAAGCAGTGGTTATGAGGAATATAAATAGCAATCCCATTTAATCTGTGAGAAACTCGTGATGGTTGTTCCAAGTCAACGACTAAAACGAGATCGAGATATTGGCTAACCATTGACGATAGCTCTGTATTATAGACCTCTAAGTTATATTTAGGTTCCTGGAGACGCGATTAATCGCGTCTGTACAGGAGTTAGGAACTCCCCCCTGCTCCCTCATCTCCCCCATGCCCAATTAAAATATAAAATCTCCAGTCCAAAACTCTCCCACCAAGATACAATTCGATCTGATAAAAGCTGTTAAAGTCCATAAACCATTGATTCCCAAACCACCCTATGAGCATTCACGAAGTATTTATGCCGGCGCTGAGTTCCACTATGACGGAAGGCAAAATCGTCTCCTGGGTGAAATCGCCAGGGGACAAAGTGGAAAAAGGCGAAACAGTGGTGGTTGTAGAGTCAGATAAGGCAGATATGGATGTAGAAACCTTTTATGAGGGATTTCTTGCCCATATCATAGTTGAAGCTGGTGAAACTGCCCCGGTAGGATCTGCGATCGCCTTCATCGCCGAAACGGAAGCTGAAATTGAAACTGCCAAATCTCTTGCCAATTCCGGCGGCGCGGCTGCTACTACCTCTTCCCCTGAACCAATCCCCGCGACAGCCACAGCCGCAACACCTGCCTTAGCGTCTCAAAACGGGTCTAACCACAAAGAAGGAAGGCTTGTAGCTTCACCCCGTGCCCGCAAGTTAGCCAAAGAACTCAAAGTTGATTTGACTACACTCCAAGGCACTGGCCCCCACGGTCGCATTGTCGCTGAAGATGTGGAAGCATTGTCTAATAAGGGCAAACAACCCGCCCCTGCCCCAGTTGCCCCACCAGCACCTGTACCAACCAGCGCCCCAGTTGCACCACCAGCACCTCGCACACCAGCACCCACGCCAGCAGTAGCGGCTGTTCCTGGTCAAACCGTGCCTTTAACTACCTTCCAAAATGCCGTTGTGCGGAACATGGTAGCTACCATATCCGTGCCCGTCTTCCGTGTCGGTTATACAATTACCACTGATGGGTTAGACAAACTTTATAAACAAATTAAATCCAAGGGCGTGACAATGACAGCGCTACTGGCGAAAGCTGTAGCGGTAACGTTGCAAAAACACCCATTGTTAAATGCTAGCTACTCAGACCAGGGTATTGTTTATCATTCTGATATCAACATTTCTGTAGCAGTAGCGATGGATGATGGCGGATTAATTACACCTGTGCTGCAAAATGCAGACGCAGTGGATATATATTCTCTATCGCGTACTTGGAAGTCTTTGGTAGAACGTGCCAGGACAAAACAACTACAACCCCAAGAATACAACAGTGGTACTTTTACCCTGTCCAATTTGGGGATGTTTGGCGTAGATAAATTTGATGCGATTTTACCGCCTGGACAAGGTTCAATTTTAGCGATCGGGGCATCCCGTCCGCAAGTGGTAGCAACACCCGACGGTTTATTTGGCGTGCGGCAACAAATGCAAGTAAATATTACTTCTGACCACCGGATTATTTACGGTGCCCATGCTGCGGCGTTCTTGCAAGATTTAGCGAAATTGATTGAGACAAATCCTCAATCTTTGACAATGTAATTTTGAAAAGACACCAAATTTAAATGTTAGCGCTATCAGCGAGCAGCAGTTTTTCGTAGAGTAGCGCTAACAATAAACAATACATACACTTAAATTTTTGATGGACAAGTAAGTTATAATCTCGGTTGCAAGAGTTGTCCCTGGCTCAGTTATAAAATTTGGGTGAAGTATTATTAGATTTTGTCAGAGAGGCTGATTTGATGAATTGGCTAAATACAATAAAAAGTTATACCAATTTAGGAAAATAATGCAACAGATAAACCATTTGTAGAGACGCGATTCATCGCGTCTTCACTTCACCGAAGGATGTGTTGCAATCATTAATTGAATTGGTATTAGAGTTTGCTCTAAACCTTTCGACCAGCTACAAAAAAAGTCAGATTTTCATACCAAGCTCCTTGCTCTGTTGCCTCTGCTTCAATTTTTTGACGATACTCTGCTTTTAATTCTGCCATTAGCTCTGATGAAACCTGTAACAAGGGATTTTCTCTGGGATGAAACCATCCTCCATTCCATTCTCTAGCTTGCTCTAAATTGCGGTAGAAACCCAATTGTTGGGTCTTCACCTCAATATCTTTAAAACCAGCTTCTGCAAGTAGATAATGACATTTGTCTGGAGTGCCTGTTGGCTCATTGATATTTGTCAGCAAAATACCATATTTTTGACACTCCCCATGCGTAAACGCAGGGGATTCCAGCGTCACTGACGTTCCTTGCTTTTACAGGTCTTTCGACCAATAGAAGTAGAGGGAACATCTCGACTGGCGTTACTTCCCGGATGCCCTC
>NZ_JAIVFQ010000116.1 GCF_020829495.1 Nostoc favosum CHAB5714
GTATCAAAAGTAGTGGGGGGATAGTTAAAATTAGCTTTGTTAATAATCAATACTTGGCACATGTAACGATTGATTATTAACAAAGTTTTATATTTGATTTGTTCAACAGTTTCGCACCGGGAACTAGACTAACCTGGCTCAAATTTGGCTTTCTGTGATGGATACAGCTAAACCCAGCAATCAAAAGCTGTTGGCTCATGCTCATCTCGTTAAATTGCAAGGTGACAAGGCAATTTTAGAGGTTACACCAGCTTACTTGAATAAGTTTGAGAGTAGTAAAGAGGCGATGCCTACGGCGGGCTACGCCTACGCTAAAATGCTGCAACGAGCTACCCAAAGTCAACAACCAATGACTGTGTTAATTAAAACTGCCAACAAGAGCAGTAACGGGAGGGTAAAAGCCAATACGCTTGGGTTAAGGCTATGCAGTGTTCAATACGCTTGGGTTAAGGCTGAAACTGATGTAAATTAGGCATTGTTCCCAAGAAAGGAAATTGAGTGTGGTGCATCTCAAGGATTTCTCGTTAGTGTCTCCTGATATACAAAGTGGTGACCTGCTTAAAGCAATCGAGACGGCGATTCCAGCTTTTGTCATCGAACAGGCGTAAGCGTTGCTCGCCGTTCGCGTAGCGTCTCCAAGAGTTGGCATCGCTAATACCCAAACAGAGGAAGAACGCAAGCGATCGCTACCAGCGCAATTAGTGGTAAGCCTGATAATAGCAATGAGTCTTTGGTCTAGAGACTCAATGCGGGATGTACTCAAAAACTTAATAGATGGGATGTCGGAGACATGGGTAAAAGTTGGTAAATATTGGCGAGTACCAAGTAAATCAGCAATTACTCAAGCTCGGCAAAGATTAGGAGCAGGGGTTATGAGACGATTATTTCATCAGTTAGTAAAACCAATGGCTACTGGTGAAACAATAGGAGCATTTTTAAATGGGTTGCGACTGGCTATTTGATGTTTTCGCAAAAATGGGATGCTCCCGATTTGACTGTGATTGGTGCTGTTTCCAATGAAAAAGAATTTTCTGAACCAGAATCTTCGATTATTGAAACTGCGCCGCCATCTGTTGAAACTAGGTTTGCGGATGAAGCCAGACAACTTGTGCTAATAGATGTTACGGAAGAGAGGAAGAAGCTTTTGGGTTTAGGTGCGCGGAAGCTGTGACAGTTCTGCAAGGAACGCCAGATTTAAGGCTATTCTACCGTCTACAACCGTAAAAAACTCGATGGACTCGTTGACTTTCTGATCGCACAACAAGTGACTTCTGCTCAAGTGGTCGAGTTTGTGGAAATGCTTGCTTAGAGTTTGATGAAAAGCCTCGGTAAAAACTGGGATTTCAAAACTACTTCCTTGAGATAGGATGGTGCTTGAATCCATAAATCGGATCAAAGCAGCGCTAGAGGACATCGGCATAGTCGATATCATCATCCTCCAGTCCAGCTTTAGTAGCGGCTATCACCTGATCCTAACCTTTGCTTCCACCCTACCCACCTTTCCCCTAGCCTGCGCCCTAGAGATTACCTTGAGAAATGCAGGCTTTATTCTGCGCCAAGGACACCTAGAAATCTTCCCCAATACCAAACCATATAGTGCCAAACAAATAACTAACTACAAAGCCATCCGTTGCCCCATGCAACCAGGTAGTGGGTCATTTTTACTTGATGATGACCTACAACCAATTAGTGACTCAGTTTCTATCTTCCTCGACCATTGCGATCGCACGCTTCTGATGTCCCAAGATAGCGATAAACTGCTGTACTGGTAAATTGTTCCAAGTATTCTTTGAAAATCACCAAGTCATATCGCGCACTGTAAAGGGGGATAAATCCCAACCCATAGGCAGAAGTTATAGATGCCGTACTGATTCCTGCATCAGCCATTGCTGTATATTCCACCAGAAAGCAATAATACCTCAAAGGCCCCACAGTTTTGCTGTAGGGTTTATTTCATTGGGCATTCAACCCAGGACAAAAAGCAAAACTGGCAGTAATGGATCGGTGCTGGTCAAAGAGCAGGGATGATTGAATAAAGGACTATCACGACATCTTTGCAGAGGGAGCAGCACCACATTTGCGTAGGCGTAGCCCGCACTTCTCTACGAGAGGCTGCGCCAACGACAAGCTCAGTGACCATCGTAGACATCGCTATATTTGTACATAGCTCCCTTAATAGTGCCCGGAATAAATACCAACTTTATAGGTAAAAACTCAGAAAAGTGTATAGACAACTACAATACTTGCTACCAACTAGGTGGTAAATTTTACGACTGATAAAGAGGTAAAAAGCGATGAACTTAACACCCAGTGAGTTAGAACGCTATCACCGCCAAATGATGCTTCCCAATTTTGGAGAGGCAGCACAAAAGCGCTTGAAGTCCGCAACGGTTTTGGTTACAGGTGTAGGGGGATTAGGCGGTACATCAGCGCTTTATTTGGCAGTAGCGGGTGTTGGGCGGCTAATCCTAGTTCGGGGTGGTGACTTACGGCTAGATGATATGAATCGTCAGGTTCTCATGACAAATGATTGGGTAGGTAAGCCAAGAGTATTCAAAGCCAGAGAAACTCTGCAAGCTATTAATCCTGATATTCGGGTGGAAGCAGTTCATGATTACGTTACAAAGGAGAATGTAGACTCTTTAGTGCAATCTGCTGATATAGCTGTTGATTGCGCCCACAATTTCACAGAGCGGAACTTGCTCAATGAGGCTTGCGTGCGCTGGCAAAAACCAATGGTGGAAGCTGCAATGGACGGAATGGAAGCTTACCTGACGACGATTATTCCTGGTGTCACTCCTTGTCTATCATGCTTGTTTCCAGAAAAGCCGGATTGGAATCGGCGTGGGTTCTCGGTTATCGGTGCTGTTTCTGGGACACTAGCTTGTCTTAGTGCATTAGAGGTAATAAAGCTGATTACCAAGTTTAGTCAACCGCTATTGTCACAACTGCTGACCATCGACTTGATGCGAATGGAATTTGCCAAACGACATTCTTATCATGATCCTTTATGTCTGGTGTGTGGTAGCAGTTCTTGCTCGGAAAATTCGTAAATAGTTGTATAGTCGTAGCGATCGCTCTCTAAGCGGATCGCCACAACTTATCTACTCATTTCGAGCTATTCTGTAGCAATTATGACATCCGACGCTTTAATCACAGCGATCGCTTGTTTTCCCTCTTGAAGTTGGAGATGCTCTACCGACTCCTTGGTAATAATTGCAGTTACTTCCACCCCAGGCACAATTTCTAATGTGACCTCAGAGTTGACTGCTCCTGGGTGAATTTTCTTAATAGTTCCTTTTAAGGAATTACGAGCGCTAACTTCCATATTTTGATCCTCCCTAGTTATAAGATAATTCTGAACAGAGTAATACTAACAACTATCAGATTGTTGGATTATCCTCATTTAGTGGGATGCTATCTTCAGCCTTACAGAATAACTTAGATATGAGACTGGTATTAGAATATCGTGAAAAAGTCGATAGTGGAACAGTCAAAGCTTGGCGGAGCATTCATTAAAAACTGTTTTTGGTGATGCGGCTACTCAGTTCTTTTGGTGCGTTCTAATAATTCTTGGCACATGGTAAATTTAGTAATTTGTCAAGTAGTTGAATACCGACTAGCTGCACAGGTTGCTTTTTTGAGAATTTATATAACTTTTTTTGCAAGATTGGAATGCTTCCTATTAAATAATTCGTAATTCGTAATTCGTAATGGGCTTCGCCCCGCAACGCTTTCGTAAATTTTGTTTTGTAATGGGGATTTAACCCCAACACAAAACAAAATTTTTATTGAACCGGGGGACTTAAACCCACGGAACTAGTTAAACCCTGATTCTTGCATATGTATGAAAATATCAAAGCTTAGTTTTAAACGAGCAAGAAGGCGTAACGCCTACAACAGGAAGCCATTTGCTCTACTTGTTGGGGTTTCCCCAAATAGACCAAGTGGCGTGGTAACTCTCCGTTGTAGGCGTCTTTAATCAGAAGGGTTTTCAGAAATATTTTGGTTTCAAAGGAGAAGGAGGAGCAGATAATATGACGATATTTGTCACATTAGTAACGTAACGACCTCCAGCTTTGTCACCTGGAACTACTAAACGAGCAAATCCTTCATCTATTAAAGGCACGATTTTACCATCACTACCTTTTTTTGCAAATGCAACTAGCACTGTTTTCCCTTCAAAGTTAGGTTGAATTTCACCAATAGCTACGACTGCACCATAGCAATCTGTGGCGTCAACTAGAACATATTGCCTCAGAAAAGAGTTTTTACTATTCACCCCAGAATTCCCAGGTTTTAGACCACCTCCGGCTTTCGGATTATTAATCAATTCCCATAGAGGAACTCCATAGTATGTTTCTGTTCGTGGCCCTGAGCCGGTTTGAAAGCTCACAGTAATTTCAGTAATTAATGCTGGATTTTGTTTTTTTAAAGTATCTCGTAAATTTTGCAGTTTTTGCAAGTTATAAGTGGCTGGATTATTGAGTTCTCCACCCAAGCGAAAACTTTGCGAAGAACCTCCAAGACACTTATTTTTATCCCAGACAGAAGGTGTTTTTTCTTCTCGATTCCAGGGAACATCACTCCTTGAGTCAGCTAAAGTAGGCTGCCATAAAACCAGGATCGATAGCATTAAAGACGCAATGGGTATCTGGCGGGTAAAACGCATAAAACATTTCTCCGTTTACTATTGAATATTTAAAAAGTTAGATAGTTTTCTTGAAAGCTATTTGCTCACTAAAAATTAGTATCGTTATCGCCAAAAATGAGCAAGTTGACAATAAATTTTGTTAGAAAAAATAAAATCTTTAAATCATTCAACTTTCAACTCCTTACCAGACGATACAAAAGAGCTAGTTTTCAATATAAGTTATTAAAAACTAATAAATTAAAAGCCAAAGTTAGCCGCAAACCTCTTCTTCGGCTTGCGTTTTTCAAAATGGATAAGTGTATCTGTGTAATCTACTAAAAATAATACCAACTTATTTAGTAAATTACCATATTATTTGGTAATCAAACGCTAACAATATTAATTTTTATTTCTTTTTAAAATAGTTCAGCTTAATATTGTAAAGAAACTTGCTGTCGACTGACTGATTTACTGTTTTAGCAGTATCTACTAATACTGGTGTACGCGAAGCAATGCCGGAGGCGTATTCCATCAAATTTAAAGCAACTCTCCAGCCACTGTGCAAAGCTTGAGCAGTGCCACTAGCTTGAAGAATTAATTGCTTCTCCTGGCAGACTGTACCACTTTCGACTTGATAATGAACTTCGGCACCACAATATTTTAATACTCTGGCTGCTTCTTCAGTAGCGCAAATGGTCATTGGATGACGGGTAGAAAACTCGATTTCACCAGGTTGCTTGCCAATGCCAAGCCCGTAGGTTGTCAAATCTAGGTAGGGAACATCTTCCTGAACTAACCTAGCGATGATAATTGCGCGGCAAATAAAAGACCCTCAAGGCGAAGGCGAGGCGCTGGGTAATCTGGGAAATGTGTATACTAACCTAGGGAATTATGCAAAGGCGATTGAGTACAATCAACAATCGTTGGCGATCGCACGCCAAATCAAAGACCGTCAAGGTGAGGGTTTGGCACTGAACAATTTAGGAGTGACTCTGCAAAAATCAGGCAAACTTCCAGAAGCAGAAAAAAGCCTATTTGAGGGAATTGCAGTTTGGGAATGTCAACGTCAGAGATTAGGTAGTAACGATGCCTTTAAAGTTTCAATTTTTGAGGAACAAGCTCGCACTTACCGCACTTTACAATCCGTTCTAATTGCTCAAAATAAAACAGATAAAGCCCTAAAAACTGCCGAGAGGGGAAGAGCTAGAGCCTTTGTGGAATTACTGCAAAGGCGTGTGGAACCAAATATCAAAGCAGAGTATACACCCCCTCGACTCACAATTGAGCAAATTAAACAAATTGCCAAACAGCAAAATGCCACTCTCGTTCAATATTCAATTATTGGTGGTGATTTTAACATTGAAAAGAAATTACAAAATTCGCTCTCGCTCCTGATGATAAAGATAACGGTTTACTAACTGCGAGCGAAATTTTCGATTTAAAACTCAATAATACCGAGTTAGTTGTCCTGAGTGCTTGCGATACAGGACGAGGAAAAATTTCCGGAGATGGGGTAATTGGTTTATCGCGCTCTTTTATCAGTGCAGGTGTCCCCAGTGCGATCGTTTCCCTATGGTCAATACCCGATGCTCCCACCGCATTGCTAATGAGGGAGTTTTACCAACAGTTGCCAGCAAATGATAAGGCTTCGGCGTTGCGTCTGGCAATGCTGGCAACGATGAAGAAAAACCCAGACCCCAAGCACTGGGCTGCTTTTACATTAATTGGGGAAACGAATTAAACCGCAACCTGCATAAATTTCAAAACCTATCCAGAAATTACTTATGTCAGCCAAAAGCAAATCATTAAGGGTTTATTTGTGGCAATGACACCAGAGCAAATTAGAAGTTACTTAAAAAAACCGCATAATTTCTTCTTGATGCTCCAGATAATCTACTTAACCTGAACCAAGAGTAAATAAAAGGGGGTCATTTATGACAATGATACTAAATAAAGTTATAACTTGCCTAGAAAAAAACGAGGTAAAGTACGAATTCGATGCAGAGAACCAATGCATTACTACCGGATTTAAAGGTGAGAACATTGAAGATATTTTGCTCTTAATTAATGCAGGCGAAGATGAAGATTATTTAAGAATACTAGCACCGCATCTGCTGACAAATATTAATGAGGCACATGAATCTTTAATATTCCAAGCATTACTACATATCTCTTTGCAAACCAATATGGTACGGTGGGCTTATGACCCGATGGGTAGAGAAATTTGTGCAACAGTTGAGCTTCCTTTATTCGATAGTACATTAACTGAAAAACAATTTGAGTTTTGTTTAGAAGCCCTGGTCAAAATAGTAGATGAAATTGCCATACCACGATTAAAAGCTATTTTAGAGACGGGTGTTTTTATGACGCTAGAAACTGCATACATGAACTGAAATTTGATAAAACGGGAAAATTTATATATAATCTTGATAATTTAAAAAAGATATTGGAAAAATATAATCCAAAGCTTAGTCCACTAGAAAAATTTGTAGATAAAAGAATAAGAGATCGTGCTTCTCTTTATTTGCGAGTGGACGAAAGCAGAGCAAAGTATTCTAATGGAACATTACTGCTAAACGTAAGTAAATCTTATGCAAAAGATTCTTTAGGAAGATTTGGAGTTTATGAATTACAGCTACGAAATATCAAGAGAACAGATTTTGAAGAAGCATTAAGTGTATTAAAATAAAAAGAAAGGCTTCATCTTCAACAAGCAGAATTATATCAATGCTGGCTAGCTTGGAATTCTTTTCTAGCTCATTGTAATTTTGCTAATACAGACTATGCTGCTATCTCTAATGCAAATTACGATATAGATAGGAAGAAAATTACTGACAAGCAATGGAAAGAGGTATTAAAGCACTACAATGATGTAAAGGGAGAAGATTTAATATCTGAATTAATTTTTAATAAAGAATTAAAGTGTGAATCTGTTAACTCTTTAAAAGACTTAATAAAAATTGGAATTAAAGTTACACGTTACGGAATAGCCATCGGTTTTCAGCAATTTTAGTCGTATGCTTATTAATTTGGACTCCTTTGCTAATTACCGAAACTCTGCAAATTCAACATTCTTGCCATCCAATGATTGCTTTCTCTAAACTTCCAGCAGAATGTAATACATCACCGGGATGGTTTCCTTCGCCATTACCTCCACCTGTAACACCAATAACTTCCAATTTAGATGCAGGAACAATTGGAATTGCTGTAGGTGCGACTGCTGCTGCTTTAGGTGTTCCCGTACCAATTGCTGCGGGACTTGGGATGCTTGCATGGCTAGCTGCTAAAACCGTTAAGACATTGTTTTAATTCTTTCTAATCTTCAAGATTTATAATCTTCAATCTTCTCAATTAAGGAGTAACTTTGCAGATGAAACCCATATTTAACAAATCAAAGCAGGAAAAATCTTCAGATATAACCCAAGCTTCGTCTAATTCTGAAATCGAAAATTCTAAAACTATCGATGAACAACTCAATAATACAGGTAACGATGAGGAAAGAATTTCTGTAACTGTCAAATCTTCTAAACTTCCATTTTCTTTCAGTCAATCAGCTTTACTTGGAATTATAGCAGTTGCTATCGTTGCTACATTCTTCCTTGTTACCAGAGGAAATGACTTCTGCTTTTTTAGTATTTGTAGTGAGTTCCCTTACCAAAACCCAATTGTTTATAGCTTCTGGTCTGCTGCTGGTGGATTGGCTGGATTTGGGGTTTTAACTTTGATGGGTGTTTCGGCTCCTATTGCGATTATAGGTGGTTTAGCTACTTGGTTTTTAATGCAGATATCACTTCACTAGAGATAGATTTGGAGATGCGAACAATGAAAGTAATTGAAATTAATAATGTCACACAAACATTTCGTAAAGGATTGAGTCAAAAAACCATACTTAAAAATATTAATTTCACAATTGATTCAGGAGAATTTGTTTGGCTTAAGGGAGATGGTGGCGCGGGTAAAACCACTTTGTTATCACAAATTTGTGGATTAATGACTCCCAGTAGTGGAGAAATCAAACTCATGGGTCTCGATCCCAAAGATGCGAACGCTAAACTTTATGTTGGTGTGGTTTTGCAAGAAACACAAGTTCCAAAAAATATGAAAGTAAGGGAACTGTTAGAACTGCTAAGAAGTTATTCTCCCAACCCTCTTCCACTTTCAAATGAAGAGATTTTAAAAATGGTAAATCTCAAAAAGCCAGAAATACTAGATTCTGAGATGGCTCCTTTAGCTGGTAGCGAAAAACAACGACTTTATTTGGCTTTGGCTTTAATCGGTAATCCAAAATTACTCATACTTGACGAACCCACCAGAAATTTAGATGCGGAAAGTCATAAAGTATTTTGGGAGCAAATTAAACTTTGTCACGAACAAGGTGTGACTATTTTAATGACCACACAGTACCAAAATGACTCGGAAAAATTAAATGAGTTAGCAACTCGGATTGTGAAATTGCATCCATTTTCCGAAATACCAGCAGAAGGTCAACTTCTTGAGGAATCCACATTAGAAAATAGGGAGATTGAATTAGAATCATCAACAAATAAGGATGAGGAAATATCTACTATTGCTCCAGTTACACCTCGAAATTTACTGGATATATTTAAGAAGCAGTTTGAATTTGAAGTTACTCAATTGCGACGTACACCCACATTTTTGCTAGGAACGTTAAGTATTGTCGGATTTGTACCATTACTAAAATTACAGCCAGGATTCCAACCAGGACAAGTAACCATAGACCAGTTAATTTATTTGTGTGGGATTATCCTATTTACCATTGCAATCGAACGACTAGGTAAACGTGTCGCAATCGAGCGTTCGGAAGGATGGCTCAAATTATTAAAAACCACGTCTCTACCTCCTGTCGTTTACATAGCAGCCAAGATTACTAGCTTACTAATTGTTTGTGCTGTTGCTATCTTCTCAGTTTTTATTCTGGGGTATTGGCAATTAGGAATTCATGCAAGCTTGGGTTTATATCTATCTGTTTTTCTTGGTTTAATAATTGGGATTACACCTTTTGCAATTCTGGGTTTGGAACTCGGATATTTGCTCCATCCTAAAAGTGCTGATTCAATTTTGAGTTTATCTCTGTTTATTATTCCCTTTGCTTGCGGTGTCCCATTACCATTTAAGCCTGAGTTAATGCAGGACTTGGTTTCCCTATCGCCTTTTTATCACTATAAAGAATTGGTTTTATCGATAGCGCAATCAAATTCTGACCCACGAGTTATCTTACATTTGCTGTGGTTAATTTGGGCTTTTGGATTTTTCGGATTGAGCGCAGTTTGGGTATATAAGCGCGATCGCGCTATTGTCAAGTAGTTTATCGTATAGGCGATCGCACCTTCAATCCCTAACGTTTGAGATGCGATCATTACCTGATGAATTTCCACATAGAAATACTCCCAAACTAAAAACTACCCTGGTTACAAGTTTCTTGGTAGCTTCTTCTTTTTTGGGAATACGTCATCTAGGTGGGTTGCAAACACTGGAACTTAAAGCTTATGACCATATGATGCAACTGCGACCAAATGAAAAACAAGACGATCGGATTGTGGTTGTTGAAGTTGATGCGGATGATATTAAATATGAACACGAACAAAAAAAAGGAAATAAAAATCTTCACTAACTGTTTCTACCATCAAGCAAGTCGTTGGAGAAATCCAAAAACATCAACCTCTATTTATCGGTTTAGTTCAAGATTTAGATACACCAGATAAAGAAATATCCAAACAACAATTAGAAAATATCTTGGGGGAAACCCCTAATTTATACTTTACATGCAACAGTAGTAAAAGTATTAATGAAAGCGAAGCATTAGGAAATCCACCTGACACCGAGAATGCTTTTGGATTTAGTGATGTTTCTAGAGATGATAAAGTCGTCCGTCGTTCTTTATTGATGATAGGAGATAAATCGGCAAATCCTCACTGTAAAAGTCCTTATGCTTTCGGCTTAGTATTAGCATTGAATTATTTAAAAGAAGTAAAAGAGATAAATCATCAATCGCTACCCGACGGAAAAATAAAAATTGGTAATTTAATTCTGCCAACTTTTCCAATTAAAAGTGAACGTGTGGGAGGATATCAAAAATTTGATGCTGGTACAGGTGGATTGCAGATGCTACTTAATTATCGTATATCCAAAGATAGACCTACTAACTCAAAACAACTTGATCGAATTGCCAAGCGCATAACCATTGAAAATTTTACCAATCTTTCCCGAAACCCCAAAAATACAAAGAAAATCGAAGAATCAGTCAAAAATCGTATCGTTCTTATCGGAGTTACAGATAAAGAATTTGCCAAAAATAAACTTTTTCAAACCCCCTACCAACAAGAAATTACTCCTGTTTGGCTTCACGCACAGATGATTAGTCAACTTCTCAGTGGAGTTATTGATCGTCGTCCATTTTTAAGACCTTGGTTCGGTTGGGAAAATGTTGCTTGGATTTATGCTTGGTCTTTAGTCGGAGGATTTATCATTTGGCGATTTCGGAGTGGGATTAATATTTTGTTAGTGACTATCCTCAAGCGATCGCCCATCAGCAACAGGCGTTATCGATAGCACGAGAAATTAAAAACTCTGATTTAGAAGCAAGAGCGCTACTTAATCTTGGAACGATAAATTTAAATGCTTCACAAGAAAATAAAGTAAAGGCTATTGATTTTTATCAACAAAGTTTAGCGATCGCCAGAGCAAGTAAAAATTCCGAAATAGAGCAAAAAGCTTTATCTGCTCTTAAAAGCACTATTGAGTTATTAGAGAAAAATTTAGTAATTGTTCGAGATACTAAAGATAAACTGAAAGAGATTAATATTTTAGTCAGTCTGGGACATGCTTATACTGCTATAGGGGATAACAGCAAGGCGATCGCACCTTTTACAACCCGCATGGTTTAGCACTAAGTCTATCGCAATCAGGATTTTTGTATTTTTTAGCTAAAGATACAGCTAAAGCGGAAAAACAATTATTTGAAGCTATAGATAAATATGAGTCAGTACTTGACCAAGGAGTCGGTAAGCAAGATGCTAACAGAGTATCGTTTTTTAATTCTTATTTAATTACTTATCAAACACTTGCAGAAGTTCTTGTTGCTCAAAATAGAAAAGAGGAAGCACTAGAAATTTCTGAGCGAGGTCGAGCTAAAATATTAGCAGAATTACTAGCAAACTCCTCCAGTGACCCTAAAAACCGCGAGTTAAAAACACAAACTTCCAAAGTTTCTGTTCAACAAATTCAGCAAATAGCCAAACAACAAAATGCAACTTTAGTTGAATACCAAATTATTTACGATCGCTTGCGTATAACTCCATCTTCAGTTGCGAGTAAGAAACCACAAACACCCGCAGCAAAACTTTTCATCTGGGTCGTTAAACCCAACGGCGAAATTAAATTTCACCAATCTGACCTCACCCCATTACAGCAAAAAAATACCTCTCTGTTGAACCTCGTTAATGATACCCTTGTATCCATCCCTAAAAATGCCAAAGCTGTAAGTATACCTCGTGGCAATACCAATCAGCTAACCTTCAAAAAAGGCGATCGCGTCACACTCAAAAATGACTTTCGTAGCGACCCTGCCTGGATAGTAGTAGCAGTTAATAATGATACACTTACACTCAGACAACCCTTTTATCCACCAGGGCAGACATCAGACTATCCCATAACTGATGTGGTGGGAAAAGTCGGTGAGAACGGCTCCCAGTCTAGCGCCAATGCCCAAGACCGCAACTTGCAACAACTCTATCAATTGCTAATCAAACCCATAGCTGAAGATTTACCAAAAGAGTCAGATGCTCGTGTAATTTTTATCCCTCAGCAGGAACTATTTGCCGTTCCCTTTCCAGCACTGCAAGACTCAACAGGGCGATACTTAATAGAAAAGCACACAATCCTTACCGCCCCATCCATTCAAGTTTTACAGTTAACCTATCAACAACGGCAGCGAGTTCCCGGTTCAGCAAAAGATGTCCTGCTTGTTGGTAATCCTATCATGCCCAAGGTAGTTAATAAACCAGGAGAACCACCTCAACAATTACCTCAACTAGAAGGAACGGAAGCAGAAGTTAAAGCCATAGCACCTCTATTTCAAGCCAAACCCATCATAGGCAAAGATGCCACTAAACTGGCAATCTTGCCGATTCTCCCCAAAGCCAGAATAATTCATTTCGCCACACATGGGATACTGGATGATCTGAGGGGATTAGGGAGTGCGATCGCTCTTACTCCCTCTGGTAACGACAATGGTTTGCTCACCGCCGCAGAAATCTTCGACTTGAAGCTAAACGCCGAACTAGTGGTAATTAGCGCCTGCAATACTGGACAAGGGCGGAATGGCACGCTTGAAAAGCTCTAAGCTATACGGAATAAGGGCTACAGCTTTGAAAGCTATTGAACAGTGGAGGAGGGGGTCAGGCGGTCGTCCTTGATGCAGTTTAGGGCAAGCGATCGCCACAAAAGACAATGGCGTTACCGTATTGATCCTGTGGTGTGCGGTATCCAGCGTTTACTCCCGGAATTGTGATCGCTGCATAACCAGCAGTCAGTAACGCCCCCACTTTCTTGACACCTTCGACAATTGTGACTGGGACATTGTGCCGCCAAACCCAGTGCCAGAAACCGCCACGATGCTGTAGGTCTTCTTCAGTAATGGGGATATCGCTACGGTTGGAGACTTTCACCCAGATGCGATTCGGTACTAGGAGGAAGAAAGCGCGTGTTTCTTCTCTGTAAGGATGCTCGTATTTTATGAACTTGTGGATTTTTTGGCGATCGCGTCGGGGATGGTCGGGTTTGAAACAGCCCCACATCATCAGGACGTAGTTGTTGAGGGGGTCAACGCCACTGCACCACCAGCCGCCTAGTTCAATGTGTTGGTATTTTTTCAAATCGCGATCGCGCAGTCGTCCATCGTTGCGGCGGGAGATTTTGGGACTGTAGAGCAGATATTCGTAGGGTGTTGTGCCGTGGAGCGAACGCACATTCAGGTGAAATATTTCTTCGTCAACCCGTCTGCCCTACTTCGCCCAGTTTCACGTCGTTGTTGTAAATTGCATCATTGAGGATTTCAAACCCGTGCTTCTCGCATTCGTTGAAAATCTGCGCCATGACTTCGTTACCAGTGGTAGAAGAGGACAAGGAGCAGGGTGCGGGGTGCAGGGGGGAAATTTCTTCTCCCTTACTCCCTGCCCCCTGCCCCTCTGCTTCTTCTTCTGGTACTTGTAGTGGTAGCGTACCTTGCTGGTATTGTTGCTTGATGTAGCTGTGGCATCTTGCGGCCGAGAGGTCGCGGAAAATCTCAATCTCGTTGACCAGTACTCGCCAGTATAGGTTTTTGTAGTTGCCGTGGTCGTAGCTAATGCTGGCTACCAGTTCGTCACCCACAAACGCTTCCTGGTCATAAAACGAGATTTCCAGAATGGTTGGAGCTTCTGCTACTTGCGCTGGTGCTGGGAATGTTTCTCTAAGTGTGCCGTCTTTATGATGCCATTGGATGAAGCGATAGCATTTGACCCAGGTGTTAGCGCGGAATTCCTCTTTACCGTTGACCATTACTAGCCAGGGTTGGGTGACTAATTCATCGTGGTCGTATGCAATGTAGGCTATCAGTTCTTTGCCACAGTAGACCTCGTGGTGGTAGAAGTTGATTTCTACTGTTGTCAGTGGTTCGGGGGCTATGCCTTGGGCTTGGTCGGTGATGAAGTGGTCGAGTTCGGCTTGGGCGAGGGCTTGGTTGTCGGGGGCAGCAGGGGCGAGTTTCTGAATCTTGCTGGCTTGGTAATCAGCGATGGCTGCGCCAACGCCAAGGGCGAACGCACTAATCCAAGAATCTAGAGAGCGTTTGTCGCTTACTTCGACTGTGCTTTGCGTTTCGCTGTAGATTTGCTTGAGTCGGGCAATAGATTTCAGTTGCAGCTGTTGTTGGCTGTAGATTTGGTATGTCATGATTGATTAAGTTCATAACGGGACGGAAAGCGCTTTAGATTCGCAGTCGGGGCGCTTTCTTTATATATTTATTACGCATTACGTAATGCTTGTCAAGCAATGCGTAATGGGTTAAATTAGAGATAATTCTTTGGAGGCGTATGACTATGGATTTAATGAAAATTATTATTGAAGTGGAGTTTACTGGTATCGGAACTGCTTTGAAAAAGGCAAGAGAAGCTGCGGGGATGAGTTTAACCGTAGCTGGTGATTACGCCGGAATGAGCGGGGCAAATTTTAATAGAATTGAGAACGAGGATACAAAGGGTGTACCTTTAGACACCCTTATCAGGGCAGCCAATGCTGTAGGGCTGGATTTAAAAGAGTGTTTAGGTGAATGGATTCAGCATATTCCTGGGGTTAATTTAACAGAAAGTTCTAATGGCGATTAACCCTCAGACTATTAATCCTCTTGCCCTACCTTCAGCTTTTCCAAAGAAGCGATGCCTGCGGCGGGCTATGCCGGAGCAGTTATCAGCTACTTCTAAAATCTACGTTGTAATTGACTCTGAAAAAATATTGTTGAACTAAAGGGGTGGAATAATGGCTAAACCACCTTCTAAGCGCAAAAAAGCCACCTCTGCTATATCCAACAATTTAAAAGCAACTGCTAGTTCTGCGGAGGATATCTTTAATCCAGAAAATCCAGCTTCAGCAACGATTACGGTGACTGCTGCTGAAGTAGAGGAGTTGACCGAGGCGGAGGAACGCGATCGCCTTCACCTAGAGCGCCGTGTGGAAAGAGCGTTTTTTGAGGCTCTTAAGGCACTGGCAGAACTCCGCGATCGCAGACTGTACCGTTTGACGCATAAAACCTTCGAGGATTATTGCCGCGATCGCTTTGGGCATAGCCGTCAAAAATCAAATTATTTGATTGCAGCAGCTGATGTCTACGAGAATTTGACAACAATTTGTTGTCAAAATTTACCGCCTGAAGATTTGACAACAAATGGATCACAAATTTTGCCCACAAGTGTTGGGCAAGTCCGACCCATTACAAAGCTAGAACCTCAAGAACAGTGGGAAGTGTGGCAAACCGCAGTACAGGAAGCTGGCGGGAAAGTTCCCACGGGTAGAATCGTCAAAGACGTTGTGCAAAAAATAATGGAGAGAACCAAAGTACCAAACACCTACCAAATTGGCGAGGTGTGCCAAATCCTTGCGAAGGACAACCCAGAACTTAGGGGCAAGGGTAGGTGTTGGGGGATTGTCAGCGCAGTGAATGACTTTAGTTGCACCGTGAAAATGTGGGATGGAGAGTACACCATTGGGTTGCAGCACCTGAAGTCCTTCAACTACCTGCCCCAGGAATGTGAGGAGATGCAGTCCTTGAGCGATCGCATCAGTCGGGTGTATTCCAGTGCGCTGGAGGAGTCGGTGCAGAAGTTTTTGGAGTCTTTGGGGAAGTTGAGCAGACCTTATCTGACTGCACTGGAAGAGAAAGTGTTGAATGTTCTGGAGTTAGAAATCAGAGATTAATGCAACAATGCTGTAAGTAAGTTAAGATTCCGTAATAATTCTACCCAAATGCTTGAGTATTCTTAAAACTCCAGATAAATTGTTAAGATATTACGATCGGGTTGCAAATAGATCGGAAATACCATACTGTTTACCCAAGGTTTTGACAAACAAATAGCTGCTACCATTAGTGATCAAGCCATACAGAGGTTGTTCTGGTTAGGGAAATGATGAAGAGGTTTCCTTTGCAGGAATAAAAAGAGCAATCGCCTGCAATCTATTTGTAACGTTTAGCAGCTGTTCGCCTTACATTTAGCCAACTCCTAATTTATTTGTCTTATTGCTAAGATGGCTTTAAGAGAAAACTTTTTCTGTAGAGAAAGATGACCTCATTGGTTCATGGACAGCCGATTAGTGCTGAAGAAATTGAGCGTATTGTCAACCGAGGATTTTCTCCGCAAACTTTTGTGCTTCTTTGTAATTCTATTGCATGGGCATCTGCTGCAAAAAAATGCTCCTCGTTACCTTCATTTACCGAGCGCATATATGTTCCAGATGGAGGTAAAGATGCAGAGTGGACAGTAGAAATAGCGCATTTCCAAAAACACCTATCACCTTTCTTAAGTTCTGGATGGAATGTATATCAATATAAGCATCGTGATATTTCCGTTCGGAATAAAGCAGAAATTTTCTCCAAGCTAAAAGCTGATTTAAAGGGCGCTATCAAATATTTAGTGAATAGAACTAAACGCATACCAAGCAAATATGTTCTATTTACAAACATACATTTAACACTTGATGAACAGAGTGAATTAAAAGCAAAAATTATCGATGGTTATGATCAAACTGAGAGCATTGCTATTGAAGTAGTAACCCAAGTTGCTAGTTATCAACCTTCGCGTGCTTCGCAGGCGATCGCCCATAACAAGATATACGGTTGCGCTTCGCGCAACCGTATATCTTGTTTAATTTTAATTATCAGTACTAATTAGTTTGGAAGTGCCAAATTAAACTTTTTATAAAATAAGCCCCTCCATTTTTTTCCTCTGGAGGGGATTTTATTGCTTTACTGACTCATGCGATCGCCTAAATACGTAACTAGCAACTTGGGTTACTAGAGTGGCTTTGTTCTGTGGAAGCACAAGAGGCACACAATTTCTGCTTCTGTCTTGGAAAGCTGGATTCTGAAAGAAGATGGTTAGCGCAGATCGAGCAGCTTGGTATTAGACAAGATGGTATTAATGTCTTTTCAGCTTACTTTGGTGGTTTAAGTCAGATTGATCGCCAGTTTGTTAGTGACTATTTGGATCAGCTTACACAGTCAGGTCAGGTTAAAGCTGAAGCAATAGTTTGTGCTACTCAGCAACTTGGAGGTGATATTACAGGGGTCAATCGAATGGTGACATTAATCCGAGACAAGCGGGTTGATCCCAAATATGTTGCATACATCCTAAAACACGGCAAATGGCTTAACTGTCTTAATTCAGGCGAATATCTCTACTTGTTGGAAGCTATAGCAGGTTCAGATTTAGAAAATGCAGCAGCAGTAGTTGAATCTTTCTTCATTTGGTTCCATCCTGAAAAAGCAGTTGATGGGGAGCTTGCTGAGTTCGCTTGGAAGTGTTTAGAAGCAAGTGATACATCAGATCAAAATTACTATTTTGATCGGCTTGCCCTGCATCTTGTCCAGACTAATGTCGCACAGGGGTTCAGACTTCTAGAGAAATTACTTCTGAAACAACTCACCGAGTATCGATGCTGGAACCCAATTAATAGCAATCATCAAAGAGAGTTTTGGGAGTTTTTATACAGTAATAATCGTAGACTTGCTATCTGCATACCCTTGAAAGTTTCTCTACAAGACCCACGAGAATATTCTTTTATAAGCTGGCATTTCCAAAGAAGAGTTAATCAAGAAAAAGATTCAGACTTGCTAATAGAATTTGCACTTGATTCGGAAGAACAGGCTAAAATAGTTTGCTTTAAGCAATTGATCCACAATTTACAACAAGAATATCCAGATGTGGCAAATGAAACAGAGGCTTATCGAATCATTGATGTGAGAGTGAAAGAACAACCTTTACACTGGCAAAACTTTCTGCAACTTAAACGCCTGTGGAATGGAGGCAAGAAAGCGGCAATTAAAATCGGTGAGCATTTTACAGAACAAAATCCTTGGGGTAAAGGAGCGATCGCTTTCCTTGAAGGTGTAATGGATGAGTTGGAATAAGATTGATAACCCATAAATTACTCTTATTAGCTTGACTATTCTTTTACTACCAAGCTGATAAGCGTATGGCTATCTACACAGTCATTAACTTCAGTTACATCGTAAGAATCGGGAATTTGAGTGCTTTGGAAGAGAAATTGTTGAGTGTGATAGAGAAAGAATACAGGATTATACATTAAATGCCATACAGTTCTAATGTTGGACTTGAATGAAAACTAATGCTGCTCGACTACTTGATAAACTAGGCATTTCCTATCAAATTATCAACTATGAAATAGATCCTGATGATCTGTCCGCCGAGAGTACAGCACAGAAAGTCGGTCTGACCCCCAGGGCAAACGCATCTAAATATTGACGAGCCACCCTAAGAGTGAAATGAACCAAGACCGCTATCAGATATGACTTTCAGGAAATTGAATGTTCGCTTTTTCGTAATGATAATCATTATAACAGGGGA
>NZ_JAIVFQ010000117.1 GCF_020829495.1 Nostoc favosum CHAB5714
TTAAAAATGCTTCCAGAAATCCCTGAGCCTATTTTATTAGCCAAAATTTTTGCCACGCTTACTTCTTTAGGACGTATTCATCCCGCTTCTACCGACGCTGTAACCTCGTAAATTGGCAGAGGTATTGTAATATATCTCCATCTTCTAGATCGGCATCTTCCATGTTTAAGATGACACGTGCTCGTCCCTCTATAACTCCGGAAGAAACAGGTATACCTACAATAGCTTCGGCTGGGAGATTTTCTCGTTTGTACCGACCTGCAATGATTTCACCATCAGAGGTGATAACACGTGGGGGAGTTAGTTTTTCATATAATTTGTAATCGTCTTTTCGTTTGCTGATAATCTGGTAATCCAGTTTATTTGTGCATACGACTTCGCGAAGTTCTTCAAAAGTGAGATAGTATATATCTTCTTTTTCATGAATAACGTTAGCTCGTATAAGTTGTTCAGCTTCTTTCAGTAAAGCCTGCTTATAAACGAAGTAGCGATTAACTATGCCGTATTTTGGATATTCACGATAACCGATGAAATTTCGGATTAGGCCGATCATTCGTTTTGTCTCTTCGACCTTTTGTTCACCATCCGGTAATTGCTTCAATCGATCTAATAACTCTTGTTCTTTTTTCAAAGCTGACTGTCGCCCTTGCTCAAATTTCCGATTGCTGGGATTAGGCTCGAAGTTTTTGATGTTACTGAGAATCATGGGGACAAGTGTAGTTGGTTTTTCACTCCAACGAGTTTTAGTAATATCAATTTCTCCGGCACATCGCATTCCGTATTTGTTGAGATAAGCATAGATAGCGTCTTGGGTTTCCTTTCCACCATTAAACTTAACCAGTTCATCCAAAAAGCTATCATCTTTTACATATTGTAAATAATCAATTACTTCAGGATAAGGACGAATCACATCTGCGACATCCATTAGCGCCAGCCCCATTTCCGAAGTAATATTATTTGGTGCAGATTGAGAAAGCGTGTCTGCTGCGTTTTTTTCACCCAACCACTCATTTATTTTCTCATTGATCCATGATGAAGCATTCATGGCAGTCATAATCACACCAAAACTTGGTGGATCGGATAAGCTTTTCTTTAATAGCTGGATATCTTCCAGAACAAAGTCAATCAGTTCCGGTCCTGATTTCGTTTGGATGTTATGTTGTAACTCTTCTATCGATGCCTGACTCCTCTTCATCAAATCAGCAACGATTGTCGGCTCGTAGTCGATTAGTGTTTGAAAACCCACAGGTGACGGACCTTGATTGCTGTTACCGGAACTCTGTCCTTGCCTGTCATCTGGTAACGATTCTATGAAATCTCCTCGCTCTAAAATGGTCATCAAAGCATCTCTTATGAGCGGATCGGATTTCCCCAGGACATTTACTAAAATTTCTCTTTTAGAAGGTGAAGCCAGGTCATGTGCGACATCAACAAACAACCTTCCACCAGCTTCATACATGGGTCGAGCAGCTGTTAACTGAAATAAAGACAATCCCAATGGTTTCATGGGGTCGGTCATCATTTGTTGATGACCAACAGATACATAGACGTGATTTTCCCGATCGCTCGCTTCAGGGATCGGGTATAAAGTAGTGATTGGGCGACTCTGGACAATATAAAATGTATCATCAACCAAACACCATTCGATGTCCTGGGGGCTGCCGAAATGTTCTTCGATCTTTCTGCCTATGCGCTCAAGCTGTACAATCTGGTCATCCGTCAGCGCTTGCCTGTTCTGTCTCTCAGGTTCAATCTCCTGTTCTTTCGTACCGCCATCTTTTAAAGCGTAAATAGCCAGTTTCTTGGTGGATATCTTCTTCTCGATAACCTTGCCGTTACACACTTTATAGATATCAGCATTCACAATGCCTCTGACCATAGCCTCACCAAGTCCGAAGCTGGCATCAATGGATAACACTTTCCTATTAGAAGTGACGGGATCGGCAGTAAACAAAATTCCTGCCACCTGCGGAAAGACCATCTTCTGAACAACCACAGACAGGTGGACTTGACGGTGGTCGAAGCCGTTTTGAAGGCGGTAAATTACTGCCCTCTCGGTAAATAGTGATGCCCAGCACTTGCTGATATGCTGATAGATTGCCTCCTTTGAGATAATGTTCAAATACGTATCCTGCTGACCTGCAAAAGAGGCTGTCGGTAAATCCTCTGCTGTTGCACTGGATCGTACTGCATAAGCATTTTTTTCTCCAAGCCTGGAGAGCAGGCGAGCGATCTCTTCATTAATATCTTGAGGAATGGTTATCCCTTCGATGAAAGAGCGAATCTCACCGCTAAGTTCACCGATTTTTTTTCGGTCTTCCACTTTTAGAAGCGATAACCGATCGAGTAATTCATTAATCGACGACGTTTCCTCAATGATTCTTTTAAAAGCTTCAGTAGAAATACAAAAGCCATCCGGTACGCGGATTCCTTCAATCTTGGTAAGTTCCCCCAGGTTCGCGCCTTTACCCCCAACAAGCTTGAGTTTTGTTTTATCAATATCTTGAAAACAAAGCACAAATGAACTCATCAGTTTCCCCCCTTTGGCAATTCATACTACGGTTGCAATCAGCGGCTGCAAACAGCCTTTGCATTACAACCAGGGTCTTCAAAAATCCGATGCATTGCAATTGTTAGGCGGCTCCACTCACACCGCCTTTGTGTACTTCATAGCGCAACTCAGCCATGCCAGCACCCATCTGATGAACAGACACTAGGCGCAGAACTGGGCTTAGGACTCTGCGAGGGAATAGCGGCTTACCCTTGCCGAGGGTGGCCGAGCCAACCTGGATGATAAGCTCATCTAGTAAACCAGCATCGTAGAACTGACCAGCCAGATCTCCGCCTCCAACTATCCAGATGTTTTTGGTGCCAGCAGCAACTCGCATTTGGGCGTAGGCGTGGTGTACATCTCCATTGACGAATCGGATGTTCGCACCTTCGATTATTGTCAGCTTGCGACTAGAGAATATCCAGGCTGGCTGAGTGTATGGCCACGCAAAGCCAGTCTCAGTGGCAACCTTTTGGGCGTTGCGTACCATCCACTCGTAAGTTGCTGATCCCATTGCCAACGCACCCACATCTGAAATGAACTCTGGATAGCTGGAGTCATTCAGGTCACCAAGCGGAAACAGCCAATCTAGTGAGTCATTCTCAGTAGCAATGAAGCCATCAAGACTTGTCGCTGTGAAATACTGAGTTTTCATTTTTGTATGCAACTCCTAAATATGACTTCAAGCGTCTAACAGTGCCCATCACCCGACGCAGATCACCTTTGCATCATAACCGATCGACTCTCGACGCTCGGTGTGCATGGGCGTTTTTATGCGGCGAAGCTATGCTGGCATTGCTCACTAGCTGCCGCTACCGCGATGCGATCGCGTTTTCAGGATGCCAATCTGCTCGGTTCAGGCAATAAACAAAACAGTCATCGTCACCAAACCTTCGTGGTTCAACAAATTGTCAGCCAAGACGTTCATAGAAGCGGTGAGCGCGAGTATTGCTGGCAAGTGGATCGATGAGGACAGTCGTCACACGCGGGTCGGCAAAACATCGAGCTAGGGCAAGCTGCATCATTCTTGTGCCGTAGCCTTTGCCCAAATCTGTTTCTTCCCCAATCCAGATATCAATGGCACGAAGATCCGGTGCAACATCGCCCCAATAACGGCTTTCCTCACGCGCTGGATCGATAATTTGGACAAATCCAATGGGACGACCCTTGATTTCAGCAATTAGTTGCTCTCTCCAGTCAGGATTGCGACTTAGTTCTACCTCCCAATACCAATCATCGTTGGGATCTGAGGCAATGACATGAGGTTGTTGATCCCAGTGTTGCAGCAGGTTCAAGTCAGCAGGGGGAGCCAGTGCGGTCTTGGGGTTTCCCCAAGTGGAGCATCTGGCGTGGCAGGGCGTAGATTAATCATTACTACACAAGCCTCGTCCGCTTACGATCGCGCATAAATGGTTGCCATTCCTTGCGGTTCATTGATGTATTTACCACTATGTAAGGGGCTGTATGTCTCGTTGTAAAGACACAGGCTCTGAGGATTTTTGGCAATAAACTGCATCATCTGTCGATGAGGTTCACCCCGGAAGAATTCTTTCAGGCTGTTTTCTGAAACCCAGTAACTCACCATGATCACTTCATTAAGACTACAGATACCTGCTTTGACTTGCATACAGCCTTTAGCTTTAGCAGTCACGTTCTTGATCCACAAAAGCTGTTTCCACATCCAGAAAAAGCCAGCGCGATTGCGAGCCACAAAACCATTTACAAAAACGACTGCTTCTGGGCTTTCTGGAAGATTGATTCGGTAAACAGAATAACTCATACATCAATACTCCTAACCGTTACAAGTAGGCACAAGCTAGATGGACAAAACAAACATTGCCAAATTAGCCCGAGTTAAGCGTAGACGCTCTTAGCGGCTTGTCAAAGACATCGCCTGCCCTAAATCACGATACATAATGACACGTCGATCGATGGGTAATCCTGCCTCAGCTTCCTTGCACCTGATCTGCTGAAAACCAAAGCTTAGTTCAACTTCAGGCAAAATCTGGAAACCAAGTTTTGTATAGAATGGGGCATTCCACTCAATGTCGAGAAAGGTCGATAGTAATATTCTGTGATAGTTTTGTTTTTTTGCCCAAACACAAACGCGCTCAACCAGTTTGCGTCCAATGCCTCTGCGTCCATAAACTGGATGGACATCAATTTCCTGTAGATAAGCATTTCCATCTACCTCTTGGGCGATCGCATACCCCACAACTATATCGCGATCGTTGACCGCAACCCATACCCGTTCTGCTTGAAATTGTTGAGTAACAAAGTCCATTGAGAGGGGTTGAGCGTTAACCAGAAAAGCGTAAGACGTGTCACGAAATAACCTAGCTGCGGCTTGTTCTATCTCAGCTAGCTTGACTAAATCCTCAATGCGGGCAAATCGGATTTCATAGTCTGGAAACATAATATTATACAAGATTTGTGGCAAGGATATTTACTTGTTATGAAAAAATGTTCAGATTAGCTATTTTTTGCTCCTAACTTGCACATTTTAGAAGCCTTTAAAGGTCTTCGATTCTGCATGAAGGATCGGTGCAAATGACAATCGCGACAATGGCAATTGCCCATGACAATTGGCTCTGCCGAACATTCGTAGCGGATAGTTCCACATAAACAACCACCTGTAAAAGGTACTTTCATCCTAGTTCTCCTGTGTTTTCCGTAATCCACTGGACGAGTTGAATGACGACACCATTCGGATCTGTCACCTGAAAAAATCTCTCTCCCCAAGGCTCAGTCTCGATCGCAGTTGTAATGGGTACACCTTCTGATTGGATTCGGATATATTCCCGATCAATATCATCGACTACAAAGACAATAAGCAGACCGTCTGCTCGATGTCCTCGCATATGGATAGGTTTGAAGGTTTCCAGCCCAGTTTGAAGAAAGATTAGATTGAAACTAGCATCTGGTCTGGAGAGAGAGATAAAGCCCTCGGCGGACATCTCTTCATGGAAGGCAAAATGTTGCTTAATGAAGGTAGCTGATGCGGTGACATCATCGACATTGAGTGAGATGGCGGAAGCAGTAATCTGCATAAATTACCTTGGTACA
Organism: Nostoc favosum CHAB5714; assembly: GCF_020829495.1. Lineage (GTDB taxonomy): Bacteria > Cyanobacteriota > Cyanobacteriia > Cyanobacteriales > Nostocaceae > Nostoc > Nostoc favosum. The sequence goes on from NZ_JAIVFQ010000117.1 coordinate 5,618, forward strand.
AACTAATAAATTATGATGCAGTATTGATCGGCAAGGATTGTAAAAAATTGACCTTAATCGAGCAGAACAACATGGCAGGGGTGAAAGCCGCATTGTGCCAGGTATTCAGTAGGCGTGCAATCGGCCAGCGACCGAAAATCGTGAATAAAATGTGCTTGGTCGAAATAACCACAGGCGATCGCAATGTCCGCCCAATCAACCCGATCTTTACCGGATACTAGGTCAAGGGCTTGCTGTAAGCGTCGAACCCGACAAAATAGCTTGGGGGTTAGCCCCACTTGATCTCGGAATAGTTGGTTGAAATGGCGGGCACTGAAGCCAATTTTATCTGTTACTTCGCTCACTTTGGTGGTTGGATATCTCCTAAACTCTTGCAATGCCATAGCGATGGCGGCATATCGATCTAGCGGTTTCATTACCATCAGCAAAAATTGCTCCAAAACCCAAAAGCGGCTTGCTACTGTTGGCGATTCTAGAAGGCGGTCGCGCAGTTCAACCGCCCGACCCTGCCATAATTCATTTAATGAAATTCTCTGGTTGTGCAATTCCCCCGCAGGCAACGTAAAAAATGGGGTATTGCCCCCAGGTTTGAAATGTACGCCCATCATCGATATCTTGCTGTCATTGTTGATAATGAAGCTTTTAGAATGGGTACCGCAAATCATCATGCCGTTGGTGCTGCCGATTTGCACTCGACGGTCGCGATCGAATAGTGGAATCCTATCTTCATGTAGATTGATAACCAACTCCATCGAACCGATCGGCAATAATCGAGACTGCGCTTTAGGTAAGTTCTCACCTTCTCGACTCCAGAGCAGTTCAACAAATTGCGAGAGCGGCGATCGCGGTTGGTAAGTCTGGTAAATCATCTGGTTTTGCCAGTCAATCAACACTAACAGATCATCTTTAGGCTACCGCCGAAACCGATGATTTGACGACTTTACTCCAACTCGCACACCATACTAAACGATACTCCACCTATCCGATTGACAATCTCGCTCCCTGGTACTTTGATAAAGCCTGCTCTTCATACAACCTCAGACACTTATTAAGTCTGGGAGTGAGCAATGCCGTAGCCGATAAAATCACGCTTCAGGTCACAGAAGTAGATTTCTCTGGCACTAATACTTGGTCATTTTAATAATTAATTATGACAAGGAATGCTAGATAATAAGGATAAACGCGAACGCCATATAGTTTATCTGTACTATTTTGGTCAAAATTTAGAACCCCTTTAACTATCATTTCGTCGTATTTGTTCGTTCATGAGTTGAGATTGCTTGTGGTAGATCCAGTATCGAGGTCAACGTACCATTTTATAAATTTTCAACTTTAATAATTCCTGTACTATTTTTAGTATTCCCAAAATCAAATTTCTATACCCCCAGTTGATAACAAGCCGTTCAGGAAACCTCTACTTGTGATGTCGAGTCTGCCGTACAGTCATGGGGTTCGGCATTATGCACAATAAAGTTAGGGTCTGTAATGGTTTCGACTCTTTGGCGAAAGCATCTCTATGAAACAGGTCGAGAGTGAGTCATATCTCGTAAATCACTGGCTCTTTTTATAGAAGAAGCGAATATACGGTAGCAACCGCTTTGGGTTAATCATGTCCCAAAGCGGTTATTGAAATGTTATGCCATCGCTTTGGGCCGAAATAAAGACCTGTGGGAGATGTCGAAATTGTTGACGGGTATGTTGAAGAATTCGGGTGAATAAAAATTAATAGACTAACTGATTAGAAGAGATTAATAATATTCAATAGCTGGTATTTCAATCTGTTTGATAAGATATTTTTACGGAACTTATCAAGTCACCTATAAAACGAAACTCAGTCCAAATAATTCTCAAGGGTAGGAGTATGAAATCAGATGTATTAGAGCTATGTCATCAAGAGTTTAAAAACAATTCCGTGAGGTTTTTGTTAGCAATCGCAATTGAGCCTGGATATTTTCAAAGCTTTGAAGAGATAATGCAGGCTGTCTCGCTTGAAAGCGCTATCCCATACAAAGATTTAGTATCTTATGAAAAGGACTTTCTTCGTGGTTGGGATGAGGTTTATGAAAAGGCTTGTGCTGAGGCTTACCGACGAAAAAATGGGGAAAGTCCTAACTTGAACTGGTTTGATAAGCTTGGCTGAAACCAAAATATTTCTCGGAGTGCTTTAAATCCTTGGACAGAAAATCAATCATGATTATTGATACATTAATTTTAGTAGTTTTAAGTATCAAGTGACGAAAAGGGAATTATGACTAAAAAATTAAGCAAACAAGAAAAACAAGAAATAGATAGCCTTAAACGTCGGATTAGGGCTAGCTGGCTAGTCGAAATTCAGAAGGAGCTGATTAAGCGTGATCAGAATGCATTACTAATAGACCTAGAAAATTGCCATCTCTTTGAGAGAATGACACCACAGCAAGCCGTTGATGCAGTTATTAAGTTACGGGAAGCAAAACAGGAATATGACTCAACAGGAAATAAAGCAACGTATTGAGTATTATCTTCAGACTTTTGGCGAAAATATTAGCAAAATTGATGCAGCTATTGATTTATTGCAAGACTTGAAAGATGAGTTGATGATGAAAATGTTGATTTGCAGACTATTAGGATTAATGATTATGTTTATGGTTCCCTTTCTTGGTTGAAAATATTAAAGAAAGATTTATCTAAGGATATTGACATAATCAAAAGTTAATTATCTTTATTTATAAATGATGAAAAAGGATTTTAAATAATGCTCGATCAAAATTTTTATGACCCTTTGAAGCATTCACCACAAGAAAACCAACAACACCTGATTACCTTGGTTGAAGAAATGCAATCGCTTTTGATTGAAATGCAGCACGGGGAAGAAGATTTTCTGCAAGCTTCAAAAGATACTAGAGCAATGCTGTTGGCTGCTGTGTCTGAAGCAGGAAGGTTATTAAAGTCGGCTCAAGAGTACAGCGTAGAAGCTCAAGCTGTAGTTGATTATGGCTTTCAACCAGAGCATCTACTGTAAGGCAGTCATTGCAGCACTTGATAAGGGATTATCGTTGCCTCAAAGAGCAACACAAGCTGATGTGGGGTTTTAATAACTTTACAACCACAATTTTAGTTTTATAGGTGCTGAGGTAGCAGAGAATTAAATTATGTTGATCGAGTTCAATCCACTAGCAACAAGACTGGAAGATTACGCCGTGATTGCAAGGAATGCAAAAATTCGCATCAAAGCCAGAAAGCGAATCGGTACGCGCGATGATGATGGTACAGCAATTATCGAAGAATGGTGGGCTACCACTGATTTACTTGCATACCTTCCTGCATGGGATTATGAAGATAGGCAAAAGGGGCGTGATTATGCCGTAATCGCTCCACAAAGTGAATTCTATCCATCGTGGTGGTATAAGTCTTGGGAATGGCACAAAAACCAAACACAAGAGTTAACGCGAGCTAGAAGCAGCTTTGACATTCATCCTGACGATTATGCTCAACTTCTAAGCTGTTGCGCTCGCCTATTGGATAAACTTAGTAAGCCTTTCTTAATTAGTCGTAGTGGCATTTTTTGGAACTGGCAAGACTTTAAAATCTAAAAACTCCATCGTTTAAAATTGGTAGATCCGGGAACGTTGATGATATGAAGCGACCTTGCAAGGTTACTCGCGGCACGAGAACACTACCTTACTTCTCTGAAATTGGGCAGGCAGCCTCTAGAATATAAAAAAGCAGCTTTGCATCTGGATGGATTTTTAAGGATGCTCTTGAGTATCAGTAATGAGCAAACACCTTAATCTGTGGTTGGAACTGAACCAACAGCAGCAAGCCACCCTCACCACCATTGACCGCGCTGACCAGTCAGTAGAGGCAGCACAAAAAAAAGTTTGGCTATTAGGTTCAACCAGAGAAAGAGCTGCTGTGTGGCGGCTGGTATCTTTTTTCAAGGCTTGTGCCTAAGCGTCAACTTGCATCGGGAGCAAAAACTTGAGTCAGCTAATGAAAGATGGCTTTCTTTCTGGCTGGTATCAGTTTTGCTATCAAAATTGTCTGTACTTGCTTATCTACCACCGTTTTGTAAATTTTTGCTATCAAGCTCGTGATATCAATTCTGAGTAACCGCCCCTGGTGAGAGATTTATTTACTTTATTCATTCTCTGATTCATCTGGTAAATCATCGTGTTCGGCAAGAGCGCCAAGAAACTCCTCGACCCCATCTAGATTAAATCCTCGTAAAACTCGTCTTGCTTCCTTAATTCCCTTTGGCGTTAAAACTACCGACTTAACTTGTTTAGGATAGCGTTGTTCTTCTATGAGTCCAGCAGTAGTCAGTAAATCTAAAACATCGAAGTCATAGCCTTTGTAGGCACGCCTACCTTGAAAACATTGTTCATTACCTAATTCATCACCTAATTCACCGTACTCATCTCCTCCAGACACATATAACAATGCAAGAGTCAGAGGCAGAGCGATCGCATTGTAACGATGGGTTTGTTCGGAGCGGATTGTCCGGTCTACTAGCTCATAACCTTGTTGCCAAACTAAACCTTTGTCAGTGTAGATATCTGTGCAAAGAATTAAGCCGAATGGCGAAGTGCATTGCGCGTAAAAGCCTTTACCTTCTGGGTCAGTGCAGAGGGTCACTGACCAATTATGGCGGGGGCGGGTTTCTCCTTTGAAGGGCTTAGTCATGAATCGATTAATTTGTCATACTTCAAGTTTATTTTTAGTTATATTCAGTTTATAGATAATTACTGACATTCGTGTGAGTTAGGAGGTTATGAGCGCCAGAATCTTCTGAGCCACCGTTTCAGGGACAGGAATCACCGATAAGCGATTTCCTTATCTGACCACCATTAGCTTCTCGGGATTATGTGAGCTTTGCATTGTAGTCTGGGAGTAGTATTAGATTCAATCTCTATTAAGTAATTTTTTTCTCTCTATTTCCATCATTTTTTCAATTTCATTAAAAGGCAATAGCAGTGTTTCTTGAATATATTCTCTAGTGTCAAGACTGACATAGCATTGGGTATTAAGACAATCTAATAACAATTTATTAGCATAGCAATAGGCTCTTAAGAGTCCCCATTGTTCTGCATTGTTTAATGGCCAATCGTAATCTATATTACGATACTTTTTATTCAACTCCTTGAGCCGATTAGCCCAAGCACCGCTATCATTTTTATACCACTGGTAATATTCGTCCCAATGCTCGTAAACTCCTTGTGGTAGCTCTTCGTCTAACTTGACTACTTCATCAAAGAATTCTTGATTATCAATCAAATTTGTAGCTGCATACAAAGCTTCATCTAAGGTATAAAAATTAGTATCATCAATTGGATGCTTTTTTCTCATTTCATCATCTGACTCTGAATATTCATAATCATCTGCTTGCCAGAGAATGATAGATGTAAAATTCTCATTTTCAATATCTCTATTAGCGATGCGATACAGCAACGATGCCTGAGCGCGAGCATGAGCTAGGTTAATGTCTAAAGCTAGATTTGAATCAACAAGTTCAACAGGAGCATGAAAATTGCCCATGCCAAAGCCTAAACCACTTCCTGTATAAAAGCTTAACTCTATATTGGAGTCTAGCGACTCTAATAAATCGCTCAGTTCTAAGAATTCCCAATGTTCTAAAAACGGATAAATTGTATGATCCAATATGCAAATACCCGCAGCTAAACAAAGATAAAATGCTCTAATTGCAGCAGGGTGGTGAGAGCTAGATACTTGAATAGATTTTTGGCTAGCCCAAGCCAATAATTCCTGAATATGTCTATTGTGTGATGCTGCTATATCAATCTGAAACTTCATAGACAGCAAAAGAACATCAGCACTTTTTAACATCTCTGAGGTTAATAAGAAAACCTCGTGCCATTGTTTGTAAAAAACATACTTGCTCAAATTAAGTAGAGACGGGTCATTAAATATTTCAGGATTGGCTTTAGCTACAATTTCTTTAGCTGTAAAATATTCATGAAATGTCAAGTGAGAAAAGGAATAAATTTCTCTAGCTCTTTCTACTAATAATCCGTGTTGAGACTCAATAGATTTTAATACAGCTTCACTATCTAACAGTAAAGCTTCTAGAGCATGGGGAGATTCGGGGAAATTCCTAATATAATAAGCGATATACTTCTGCACATCCTGTTGCTTCCAGAAATACTCTCCTTTTTCAAAATTCATGAAAGCAAGATAGCTGAGTAAATTTTCTTTATGCAGTACTGAAAGATGCTTATAGACATCATCTCTTTTAATAGCACGTTTAGCATCCCATCTTCTTAAAAGTGTATGAGTTGCCCTTTGATATAGTTCAGTACGAGTCCTGGGGAAGTCACCAGCATCTTCAAATTCAATACATAATAAAGTCAGTAATATAGGACTAGATGCCAGTTCATAAATTGATGGATTTTCTTGTAGTTGTTCTATAAATAGTTTATCAATATTAGACTTTTTAGCAGTAAACCACTTAACGGCAAATGACTGAATTTGTTCCTGGTCAAAATCAGCTACTTCTACCTCGGTAAATTGCTCAAATGTATATTCTTTTGCGGCTATTCTGCAAGTCAATACAAACCGATTCATAGAAAATCGTTGAGAAAAATCACGAATTTCTCTTATCACATGATTATCTGCCTGTTGTTGGACTTCATCTAAACCATCCAGCAACAATAATACTCGTCCAGATTCAAACAGGGAGATCACTGAATTATTGTCAACCTTATCATCAGCTAATTGTTGACAGATGTAATCTAATAATTTCAGTTTGACATCGGTATCTGCAAACTCTTTAAGAGGTAAAAATATTGGGAGATAATTACTGAATATTTGCTCTGATATACATTGAATTGCTAAATGCTTTAAAAACGTTGTTTTACCAGAGCCTGGTTTTCCTAAAACCAGGAGTTTATCATAATTTTTGACGACTTCTAATCCAGGTACTCGTTTTTCAACAACTTGAGGTAATCCCAATCTCTCAAAATTATTTCGGTCAAATTCCTGTGTAAGTTCATCAATACTCCTTCGCTGTCTTCCAGTGATTTTATCTAAAATATTTACAGTCGTATAAATGTGGTTAATCTCAATGGGGTAAGTCATATCTAGTACCTTCATAGTCCCACATCTTTGAATAATACTATTTTGATATTTTTGACGAATGTCTGCAATTAGCTTATCAATTGATTCATTATTTTGAAACTTGGGTATGTCAATAACCTCTTGAGTAGCTATTTTAAGGGCTACGCAAATATTAGCAAAATTATCTTTTTCAACAGGTTTTCGAGCAAAAAATTTATGAATAGTAGCTGGAGATAGTTCAAGTTTACCGGCTAAAAATTCTTTAGTCCAGCCTTTTGATTCTAAAGCTTTTTGAGCAATTATATAGCCTTCAGTTGATAATTGAGATGACCGTTTAGACATAATTATCAGTTTGTTTTATGAACTATTTAACTTTAACAAGTCTTTTTAGTAACTTTTTCTAAGATATCTATGACTTGTCTCTAAGTTGTCTCTAAGATAATTACTACCTTTAAGACAGTAGATACCTTTATGCGATCGCCTGCTAGTCAAATCAATCAATCGGCAACGATGCTCAACCTTGAGAGTTGACTGGCTCTCAAAAACCCCTCAATGCTCGTCGATACTTCCCAGTGTTGGATAACGACGAATTTCAACCAGCAAAAACTAGCCAGTAGTCCCACTCACCCAATAGTTACTAAACCAAATGGAGTCCAGGTACTTTAGGGGTATCCAATGCACGCCTACAGCTTTGTATACAGCGTTTACATCTGTAGATATTAGAGAGATAGTTAGACATTTTGTGGAAGCTGTAGCACCGTCTACACTTGTAGACGGTGTAAACATATTGGAGTCTGTCTAGAACTCTGTCGCCTCAATTATTTATTTAGGGGTCACAGTGGTCGGGTAGCCATCAAGAGGTAGTGAGAGTTACTTGGGAGCGTGCCGCATTCTCCAAAGGCAATGAAAAAAGTCATTATCGATAAACAGATATTGGGCTGGCATATTCAAGCAATCGTTCCCATCCCCAGACCCATGCAGTTTTTACTAGGATCTCTTTACCGTTGCTGAATTTGATAAATTCTCTACCTTCGTCAGAAAATACATCAACAACCAATTGATTTCGCAGATCGCGTCCCCACATTTTTTCTGAGGCATTCCACCACCGTTGCCCAGGCGAAGAGAACATCTCCCTTTCTAAATATTCATTACGCCATGCTTTAGGCTTCCAATTATCCTGTAGGGCACGAATTAATAAGGCGTTGGGAAAAATCTCTTTCTCGTGTTCACTCAGCCACAGAGCATATTCGATTGCACTTCGCAACGCATCTTCTAAATCATACGAACAACCTTCAAGTGCATCTTGGACTTCGGCATCGGCAAAATTCACACCGATAGTTATCAGCGCTCCTTCATATTTCTTAAATACCTCGTACTCAACCGATTCCTTTTCCCAAAACCACATAGTACACCCCTAACTATGTTGAACTCCATTTGTAGTAGATTAATCGTAATCCAAGAACTGGTAATTAAATCGCTACGCATTTTGAGAATCAGGAAATGCCTTCTAAATACCAGTCACATTATCCAGAAAACTGGTCAAATATCGCTCTGGAAGTCAAACAATCTGTGGGCTGGCGTTGTTCTAAATGTCGGTTGCAGTGCATTCGCCCCGGTGATGATACCAAAAAACTTACCTGTTCCCTTAGAATGGAGCAAATGCAACCATATCTGAAGAAACGGTTGAGTTAGATAAACAGTAGTAAATTATGTCAACAATCCAACGCTTATCAAACGGATTAAACCTAATTGTTAAGTACGATGAATCAGCCAATGTTGGTATTGGCTCAGAGATAAACGAGCCGGGTATCATTTATGTAGAGGATAAATCTTTGAAAACTTATACCAATATGTCAGAACTTGAACGTCATAATATGAATTCTTGGGGTTGGAAGTGGGATAATGGATTGTGGATAATAGATTTAGATTAAGGTATTACTGGACAATAGGAGTAGGCAGTAGATTTTAAGTTAGCTTGCGGTTAGTTTTAAGAGAGCATAGATGCAAAGTTTTATGTCATTATTGGCGCTCAAGTACGAAATTACATTGCCTCTTACTCTGTTTATGGTTTAGAATCTTTCTCATTTTTTAGTTCAAAGCACAGTTACACAACTTGAAGTTCTGTTGAAGTAAAACTTAGGAAAGAAGTGTAGAGAAAAATATGAGCGATCGCTTAATGGAAAAACTGTTTAATGAGGCAGTCAGCCCAATCTTCTCTTCAAACAACTTAACTAAATATTCAGCGCTCAAACAAAGAGAAGACGAATTCAAAGCATTATTTAATATTGAACTAGTAGAATATGTTGACTCGAAGAGAGGATTTAACTTTTCTCTATTTATCCGCGACTTTTTGAGCGAAGCTAAATTGCCATATAGCAGTGCTGTTAAGCAAAAATATGGAGAGCGAGCGGCGAATTTGATTGGGGAATTAATTTGTATTTGAAAGCCAGATTTTTTCTCAACTAAACTAAAGCATAAATAAGGATTTTAATTGATTTTTAGTAGCTAAAGCATTGCAGAAATCTAAGTTGAGCCTAATTAAAATGCTGTTTGAGAAGTGGGTAAAGTTGTGCAGCCATAGATTCAAATTTATCCCCATCTGGATAGGGGCTGTCGCCATCAATGGTTTTCAGCCACATACTTTCTTTGGTTTTTTGCCAAAGTTTGATTTTCAAGTCAGGAGGCAGAAGGTTTTAAAACGTTTTCTTATCCGGGCGTGGGATTTGTGACTTCAAGGGGCAATCGCTTACGGCTTTCTTGTGATGCAGATGTTCTATAATCCTTGCATTGCTTCAATTGTGGGAATTTTTCCTTCCTCTTCCTTCTGCCCTCTGCTTTCTGCCTTACCCCAACCAAGATCACCAAAAGTTGCCAAGAACCCATATTTTGACCTTTTTATAGTGTAAGTTACAGAATGCTAATCGCTCTCACTAGTATTGTTGTATCGAATATCACATCCTTAGTTCTTCCTTTGGACAAGATAGCCTTGGCGGTAATCACTCTTCTTTAATTTGGAAGCTTGACGTGCAGACCACTGACGCATAGGAGTAACTTTTTCTACATGAAGTAGCTTCTGGCGATAAGTATTATTATCTGTCAGTTGAGCGATCGCACCAGCAATAAATCGAGCGCAGCGTTCTGGTTGAGACGAGACTTGTTCCTCTGCAAACCGGATGACTAGCCAGTTGACATCGACAAAACACTTGTTCCTGTAATCATCCTCGCCGATACAGTGGGTAGGCTTAAGAGTTGCAAACGAAATTGGCTCATCAACCTCCAAATCTATGTGTAAGCCAGTATTTGGTTCAATAATAAGAAAATCAGCCGTAAATGGTAGTCGATGCCCTGGAGGAAGCATCACCTGCTGGGGAGAAACAATTTCACCAAAATAGTGTTTGAGAACATTTTCAAACAGCCCCTCACTTGCCCCAATTGGTGCATCTCCCTGTCCAGAAGGAAAAACTAAAGGGGTAAACTGTTTTTTTTCTTTAACTAACTCTGGGATAACAACAATTGGATATTCTGGTGTCTTTGCCATACTTGCACTAACTCTTCATACTGCAATTATCTAAATTCACAACGCGATTACACAATCAACAAAATACTGAAAGTAAATCAACTTTTTTCTAATTTATGGACGCAAGAATTAGAAAATTATCAGTTCTCGTACAGCATCTCTTCTGGATAAGATTACTTCTGAGTAAGCTACAAGCAACAAAGATGAAGTCTAGCTTTGACTATCTAGAAGACCTTCTTGCAGACAACTATCCAATCATCGCCTGCGAATCTCCCCTCCAAGAACGTCACCGCCTCCTCACCCGAATCACTACTTACTGTCAGCAAGCAGGCAAAAAAGCCTACATCTGGAGTCTTAGCGAGGATAGTATTAAAGAACTAGCCGTCAGCGCCGAAGAAAATCTCGTTCTTCGAGAGTTTGACGACTATAAACCTTCGATAAAACAAAATAAAGAAGACTATTTTCAAGTACTCAATTTTTGGAAGTTTTATTCTGGTAGCGGAGTATTAATCGTTGAAAATATTTTTCCTTGGATAAAAGAAAATATACCTAAAGAATCTGATTTTATTTTTATATCAGAATGGATTAAGTCGTCGTTAATAAATATTAAATTTCATACCAAAGATAGTGGTAAAACTACTATATTAATAGGATCAAACGCCGAAATAGCAAGCGAAATAGTGGCAGAAATTCCCCTATGGAGTCAAGAACTACCAGATGCACAAGAAATTATTGATAGTTTAATCAAAAGCAAAATTTTTTCTTTCACATATACAGATCAAGACTATTTAGAAATTGCTAACGCTAGTGCTGGTTTGTATATTTCTGATATTATGTATTGCCTAAATGATATTAGTAAAAATCATGATTTAAGAAATTCCAGTAAGATAGCCAAGCTTCTGCTATCAAAAAAAATTCAACTGCTCAACCGCTTGTATGACATTGAATTCTTACCTCCGCCAAAAGTCCAGCTTGGAGGATTGGAAATTATGCAGCAGTCATTCAAAAAATTCAAGCGATTGCTTACCCCGCGTGCCAAACAATATAATCTGCGTGTACCCAAAGGGATTATGCTTGTGGGGCCACCGGGGACAGGAAAATCACACTCAGCAAAAGCCTGTTCCCAGAATATGGGTATTCCCCTCATCATGGTCGATTGGGGCAACTTTAGAAGTTTTGGCAACCAAGCAGAAATGAAGCTTAAACGCTTGTTGCGAGTGGCAGATAGGCTCAATCAAGTAATTTTGTACTTCGACGACTTTGATAAAGGCTTCGCTGGGGATGATGACCTCGCCAAACGGCTTGCTGGCCAGCTGCTGACGTGGATGCAAGAGCGCACGTCAGATGTACTGGTCATCGCCTCAGTCAACCGAATGGAATGGCTGCCACCCGAACTCACCCGTGCTGGACGGTTTGACTATTTATTTAAGGTAGACCTGCCCAATAATGGGGAAAGATATAGTATCTTCAAACTGCACGCTGCCCGATTTGACGAACGTTTTCGCAATGGCGGCGACCCCTGGAGCGAGGAACAGTGGCGCAGAATTCTTAAAGCCACCAATCGATGTGTAGGTGCAGAAATCCAGACAATTGTAGAACGCGCCGCTAGTACCATATTCTGCGAAACAGTAATAGAAGATACCTACGCATCAAGCAAACTCCCCGCACTCGAACTAACAGTCGAAGCATTACTAGAAGAACGCCGCCAGATTAACCCGCTTGCCATCCGCGAAGCCGATAAAGTCGAGTCGATGCGTAACAAAGCTGACCAACAAGCTTTACCTAGTAGTCCCCTCGATGAAAGCAAGTTTGCTGTTGGTAACATCGAGATTTTTAGCTAGCAAACATCTTCAAGAAGAATTCAGAAGTCAGAATCAATCAGTGAAGGATTCAGACCCGCCACTGATTGAAGACCACCAAATTGAAATTTGGTGGAGTCAAAAAAAGGTTATTCATCTGCCAGTCTTACAGAATTCATGCTGAATTCTAACTCCTGACTTCTGAATTCTGTTTCCATAAATCAATTCAAAGTTTCACCATGTTTGAACGAAAGCAAATGTAGCCAAAACATTTCAAAAGTTCATAATGCCTGCCATTTCTAACCACTCTACTTTATTTATCTAAGATTATGGAAGTTACAAGACAAACCGCTCAAACCAACATTCAAACTAAACAAGCACAAAATCCAGAAAAAAGCCTGTTTTTCAAAATTCTCAATATCGTTGGGCCGATTGCTGGTTTTACTGCTGCTCTCTCACCCCTACCACTATACTTTTGGACTCGCCAGCCCCAGTATCTACCTATTGGTGCAACCTTTACCAGTAATA
>NZ_JAIVFQ010000118.1 GCF_020829495.1 Nostoc favosum CHAB5714
GAGGGCATCCGGGAAGTAACGCCAGTCGAGATGTTCCCTCTACTTCTATTGGTCGAAAGACCTGTAAAAGCAAGGAACGTCAGTGACGCTGGAATCCCCTGCGTTTACGCATGGGGAGTGTCAAAAAGGATAAAACACGTTTCGTTCTGCTCTGAAGTGGGATAAAGTGGGCTTCTCATTATAATTGTTGCAATATTTTTCTCCACAATAATCAAATTCCCATAAATTGCTCGGATTAACTAATGGATTTTGTACCTCAAACCAACCTACGGGAGTTGATGGAGCGATTTTGTGATTTGTTTAATCGGAATTTCAATCCAAAATTCTGTACCTAACCCCGGCTGAGAATCACATTTAAACGCACCACCGTGTTTATCTACGACAATTTGATAACTAATTGATAACCCCAAGCCAGTGCCTTTTCCTACTGGTTTGGTAGTGAAAAATGGGTCGCAGATTCTTGCTTTTAGGGTTTCGGGTATTCCTGGGCCATTGTCTCTTATGCGAATTACTATGCTCTTAACATTGCCTTCAAGCTCTCCAAGAGCAGTACGAATGGTAATTTCACTGCTATGAGAATTTGATTGAGATTCCCTGTAATCTTCTAAAGCATCGATCGCATTGCTTAAAACATTCATAAATACCTGATTCAGTGGGCCAGCATAGCACTCTACTAAGGGAAGCTCACTGTACTCTTTGACTAATTTAATCGCTGGACTTTCTGGTTTTGCTTTCAAGCGATGCTGCAAAATTAGCAAGGTGCTATCAATGCCCTCGTGAATATTAACTGGCTTCATTTCTGCCTGGTCAAGGCGAGAGAAATTCCGTAAACTCAAGACAATTTGCCGGATGCGATCAATTCCAATTTTCATGGAAGATAGAGTTTTGGGCAAATCTTCGATCAGAAATTCTAAGTCTACCTCGAAGGCGCGATCGCGAATCTCAGGAATGGGATTAGGGGTATTTTGCAAATAGAGGTCTAGTATACTGAGTAAATCTTCGGCGTAATCGTTGACATGATTGATGTTGCCATAAATGAAGTTCACCGGGTTATTAATTTCGTGAGCAATACCAGCTACCAGTTGACCCAGTGAAGACATTTTCTCAGTTTGGATCAGTTGGGTTTGAGTTTGTTTTAAATCATGCAGAGCTTGAGCCAGCTTTTCTGTCTGCTCTTTGGTTTGATTATGCAATTGCGCTTGTTGGAGTGCAACCCCAAGCTGATTGGCAATTTGAGTGATGAACTTAATTTCCGAAGTTTCCCAATGGCGGGGTGCAGAGTTCTGGTAAGCTGCTAGTAAGCCCCATAGCTGTTGCCCGATAAATATAGGTGCGATCGCATAAGCCCTTACTTGTAATTGCTCCAAAGCCGCAATGTGACACTCCGAGTGACCTGACTGATAGATATCATCAACTATATAGCTTTCATTGTGGCGATATCGTCCACCTTGGGTTTCCTGCAAATAGCTATCTTCCCAAACTGTTTTGAGATCGGAACCTACAAGTTTTACCCAACCATCACCTACAAACTCGGCGATATATTCACCACTCCAATCTGGATGAAAGCGATAGACAGCTACACGATCTGCTTGCAATGATTTGCAAATTTCTTGAGTAGTAGTCTGAAAAATCATATCTAAGTCAAGAGATTCCCGAATTTTGGCAACAACTTCAAACAATACCCTTTGTTGTTCTGCCGCTTGTTGCAAATCAACAGCCTGATGCTTAGTTTGTTCAAGTAAATCAGCTTGTTCCAGTGCTACAGAAAGCTGTGCAGCAACTTGGGTAGCGAACTGGATTTCTGAGGATTGCCATTCACGCGGTTGGTTGCACTGGTGAATGCACAATAAACCCCACAGTTCATTACTTTTAGCCAGTGGCAAAACTAAATTGGCTTGAATCTGGAGTTGCTCCAGCATTTGGACATAACAAACATTTAGTCCAGAATTGTGGATATCAGCGATCGCCTGGACGCGTCCCTGATGATAGAGGGCATTATACTTCTTCTTAAAGCAGTTGTCTTGAATTTTTAATGTTAAAGCAGAAGTAAACTCTGGCAAAAGATCCTCTGAAACAATTTCACCTTCATCGAGTTCGGAATTCGGGTCAAAGCGGTATACTACTACTCTGTCAGCATTCAATGAGCGACGGACTTCACACACAGTTGCCGCAAAAACTGTCTTTAGATCAAGAGATTCCCGAATTTTTGCAACAACTTCAAACAATACGCGTTGTTGTTCTGCTGCTTGTTGCAAACTTAACGTCTGCTGTTTTGTTTGCGTGAGTAATTCTGCTTGCTGAAGTGCTACTCCCATTTGACCAGCAATCTGACTGAGAAAGTTAATTTCGTATTTTTTCCATTGACGGGGCCCAGTGTGTTGATAAGTTGTTAGCAAACCCCAAAGTTTTTGCCCAACAAAGATCGGAGCAAGCACAAAAGCGTGAATTTGAAACTGCTCTAGATTGTCGATATGACACTGAGCAAACCCCATCTTATAGATATCATCGACTGCAAATGTTTCATTGTTGCGGTAGCGCCCTCCCTGTGTGTCTTGTAAGTAGGTGTCATTCCAAACTGTATTAACACCTAGTTCAGACTCATTCGACCAATATGGACTAGCAGCCTCAAAATCCCCGACAAATTGACCACCCCAATTAGAATCAAAACGATAAACAGAAACGCGATCGGCTTTGATTAATTGACAAACCTCTTTAGTGGTTGTTTGAAAAATGGTATCAGTGTCAAGAGACTCACGAATTTCAGCAATAACTTTAAATACAGCCTGTTGTTGTTCAGCTGTCCGTTGCAGTTCAAGTGTGCGTCTTTTGACTTGTTTTTCTAAATTTTCATTAAAATTTTGAACCTGTTGGTAAAGTTCATACTGCTGAATTGCTGAAGCAAAGTGTTTACCAATGTCTCTAGCCAGTTCAATTTCTTCAAGCGTCCATTTGCGAGCTTGTGCCTTTTTAGATTCGCGCCAAACTTCAAATGATAGACGGGGGTACAATTGCCTTTGATCGCTGTCATATTGCCCTGCCCACAGGGTTTCTGTGTCTATTTCGTTTCGGAAAATGCTTAAATAACCCAGCAATTGCTGACGATACAGAAGTGGGATCATCAACATACTGCGAATTTTTGTTGGTTGAAAAGCGGGTTGCAAACTTCGTAAGCTAGGAGTTTGATATATGTCTAAAATCGGCCAAACATCATATTTACCAGATTTGTAGTGTTCTTGCCATACACTGTACTGCTCTATTAGTGGATATATAGTTTGTTCTGGCATCACAGGTTGCTGTCCACAGATATAAAGCTTGGCACAAGTGTTTCCTGGTATTAAGCATTCTGTTAAGCTGGTCAGGTTGCCATTGTGGAAATCAAAAGCTGCATTTCTAATGCAAAGCCTGCCACCAACACCATCAAATGCACCAACAGCCGCTTCTAAGGCTGGCTGTAATATAATCGTGGGTAATGAATGCAGTAGTGTAGCAATGCGGTTAATGATAGCTTCCCGTTCAGCTTTTTCACGGACTTGAGTGAGAAGGGTACTTTGAGCGATCGCCACTGACAGCTGCTCGACTACCATCTGTACTGCTTCTAGTTCATATTCTGAAATCAAACGCGTTTCAGAATTATGAGACACCAGCAACCCCCAAAGTTGATCTTGATAGATAATGGGTGCTACTACAGAAGACTTGACCCCCATCGCACTCAAGTATTCAACATGACATGGGTCTACAGGACGGTAACGGATCTCCTCTGATATAGTTTCTCCATTTTCCAAGTCATGGAGGTGACTTTGACCAATCTCTTGAGTATCAACATTAACAACAGAACGCACTCGTGATTTAATAAATAGTTCACGGGCGGTGGGTGGAATATCATCAGCAGGAAAATTCAGCCCCAATAGCGATGGCAAACAATTTTCGTAAATTGACTCAGCAATCACTTGACCGCTACCATCGGCATGAAATTTGTAAATCATCACTCGGTCAGTTTTTAGTAGCGATCGCACTTCTGCCGTTGTCACTGTGATAATTTCTTCAAACTCTAAGCTTCGCCGGATACGGTTTGTAATCCGGCGTAGTAGACTTTCTTCATGGCGAGATAAGGGCAAATCTTGTTCAGGGTTTGAGGTCATTGCTTATAGGAAAATTAATTAATAATTTGCAAAATGACATAATTAAATCTAAAGCCATTTTGAAATTTATTTAATCAATTTGTCTTCAGTAAAACTACGGGCAAATCATTAATAAAAATATTTATTTACCCTTTAGAAAAATTCACCCAATTATCACAGAAACAGACGCTAAAAAATTGCGTCTGTATTAGCTACAACAAAAGATTCTTGCTTTTTAGTTTTGACTTTTTGTCAAACATTGCCGTAGCAACATTAAACTTTTATATTGTCAGCAAAGCGAATTTTAAGATAGTCATCTTCCATCTTTGCCCCTCCTGGTTGTAGCGCTGCTAGAGCTTGTGGTAAAACCAAGTTACGACGGTGGTTGCCAATAGTAATGTTTAATTCGTCTCCATTTTTACTCAGTTGAACTTGGTTTTTCGGAATTCCAGGTAAATAAATTTCTAAGCTGTATTGGTTTTGCTCTTGTACGACTCTCATAGTGGTTTCTTTGTAATAAACCTGAGTCGGATCTTCATCTTTATAGAGGGTTTCTTTCAGGCGTTCTAAAGCCGCCAATCCGCACATTTCTTCAGAAAATAGTGGAACTTCTTTCACAGGTAGAGGGTGGAAATTATCATGAATTTCCTGGCGATATTGCTCCTGACTTTCCTTCCAACGTTGGAAAAATGGGTCTTGGACAACACTAGGAATAATCCTATTAGCCACAATTAAATCTGTTGCAACATTATACAAACTCAGATAAGCATGGGCACGCAGAGACTCTTTAATCACCATCTTTTCGGGATTAGTTACCAGACGCACTGAGGTTTGAGTATTGTCTGTTAATACTTTTTCTAGAGCTTCAATTTGTTCATAAAACTCATAAGGTGCATCCATTACCTCTTTATCTGGTAACGAAAAACCAGCAATTGGTCTAAAAAAAGGTTCAACCAGAGGGCGAAGTACTACGGAGATGTTTTGGAATGGTTTGTAAAAACGGCGCATATACCAGCCACCGACTTCAGGTAAACTCAGCAAGCGCAGTGCAGTACCCGTGGGAGCTGAGTCGATAATTAAAACATCAAACTCACCTTCATCGTAATGGCGTTTCATCCTTACCAAGCCAAAAATCTCATCCATGCCTGGTAAAATTGCCAATTCTTCTGCCTGTATGCCGTCTAAACCCCTTGCCTGTAAAACTTGGGTAATATAACGTTTCACCGCACCCCAGTTTCCCTCAAGTTCTTGCAGAGCATCCAATTCTGCACCCCACAGATTTGGGCGAATTTTTTGGGGTGCATGTCCCAGTTCTATGTCAAAACTGTCTGCCAGCGAATGAGCGGGATCTGTACTTAAAACCAATGTCTGATAGCCTAGTTCCGCACAACGGAGTCCAGTCGCAGCAGCAACGGAAGTTTTGCCCACACCGCCTTTACCAGTCATCAAAATTACACGCATAGATGCTTTTGTCCTGCCTGAGGATTTTATTACATTTATTTACATTATCGACTGTTTAAGAAAATAAATGCTGTTTCACTGCGTCTAGGTGTGAATAGTTTGAGTTGTTCATCAGTCATTGCGGTTTTTTCTGGCTAAGGGCGTGATGGTCTACCACTTCCTTTAAGATAGCGTGAGTTCAACGGGTGATATCATGTCCGCTTGATTATTTACTAAACCCCAAGAACCCCACCCCGCCAAAGCTACGCTTTGTCTCCCCTCCCCGCAGGCGGGGTGGGGCTGGGGGTGGGATGCAATTACTACTCACGTTATAAATCAATACAGTTCAGTTAACCCCCAAATCCAATGCAAGAGACGTTGCAATTGCTAGTCTCTACATACCTAAAATTAATACCAAAAATCCTTAACCCAAGCGTATTGCGTTATAAATAGGACGAGTGAGACGCGAAGCCACCACTGACTTACCTTGCATCAGTGATAAGCTGTTACGCATTTAAGTTGTATATTTACTCGTGAGGGTTGTCATTAGTCATTTGTCATTAGTCATTTGTATTTCAAAGGACAGATGACCAATTGACTTAGGACAGTCTTAACGATTGCAATGTACAACCTAGACACGCATCAGCTTAGGTGTTTCACTTCTTATTCCAGAGATTAATAAATTCTTTATAGATAGCTGGGGTGATCTGACTTTGTAAGTGAGTTAGTGCATCACGATGGTTTTGATTGTTGTCATCATAATAAGTGAACACATTCGTCAGCTTGACAATCTCAGGATTTTGATCATTTGTCCCCCTCCATTTGTTAGTAACTTTGTGCAAAACGTCTTTGGGCAGATTTTGTTGTAAGTTATTTAGGGCTGCGATGTAAGAAGGATTTTGAGGATTCTTTTTGAATTGAGACAATAAATCTATCAGCTTAAGTTGTGACTGTGGCTGCGACTGGGGCTTATTTGTGAGAGTAGGTTGCTGTAGAATTTGACGCTGTTCAATAGTGGCAATGCCATTTTCAGTTAAACCCTGAGATTTCTGAAATTTCTTGACTGCTGTATAAGTGGCTGGCCCATAAAAAGGCAAGCCTTTTGGAATTTCGGTATTGGTTGCAAAACCGTGAAACTTTAATCTATTCTGAAGTCCTATGACTGTATCTTCCATTACAGTTCGAGTCTGGGCATCAGCGTTACCATTAACCACAAGTTTTTGTGGGTACTGTTTCTGAAACTTTTTAATCGCTTCTTCGGTAGGATCATCTGTCAAGGAGTTGTTATTCCGCTTCCAGGGAGCAAATTTAGTTAGATCCGGCTTTGGATCTATCTCAGAAGCTAAATATCCCAGTCCAATCAATATATGACGGATGACTTCAGGGCTACTAACAGCCATACTTTTTGGTTCCTTTGCTACTAAACTACCCTTTAATGTATCTTGTTGTACAAAAATTATGTAAGTAGAAATAAATAAATCTAACATGTCTTGTTTGCAAGGCGTTCCAAACTTTAAGCTATGTGTGACCCAAGGTGCAACTCTTTGAGACGTTTAGCGTTGGTGGGCGATCGCTTCGGGTTGTTTCTAAATAGCGATCGCATATATTACATGCCATTATAACGACAATGCTCCAGACAAAATTACGCAGCAATAATGCCGTAAGCTCGTCATTTTGGTAGTTGAAGTAGCGCGATCGCACTTGTAGAATTAGTGGTTTGCATATATCGCTGAGTCTTAAACTTGATAGTAGTGCGATCGCCCCTTATTGATTGTAGGGTTCGCAGTGACTATATATTACTGAGTTGGAAGTAGTTTAATATTAAAGTGCGGCAAGAATCTATGCTCTCATAAATGGTAAAATTTGAGGAAGACTCATCATGAAGTCAGTTGCAAAGATCCCTTTAGCCGAGTTTCTCTCTCAACCCAACATTGAGGCTTCCCCCGCATGGGAGTTAATTAACGGGCAAGCGCTGGAAAAACCAATGCCAACCCTTTTTCACTCGCGGCTACAACGCAATTTAGTGAATTACATAAATCGTCATACTGAGCGGTTTGAAGCCGTGCAAGAACTGCGTTGTATTGTACCTCCCTACTCCCCAGTACCAGATATTTCCGTTATAGCTTGCGATCGCCTTGACGATAAAGATGGCCCTCTAGAGGGAGCGCCTGACTGGTTAATTGAAATTCGCTCTCCTGACCAAAGCACCCTAGAGTTGCAAAACAAAATTCTCCACTGTCTCAGCAACGGAACGCAATTAGCTTGGCTAATAGATATAACTCGTCAACAGATTTGGGTATGGCTTGGAGATGATCTGCCACTGGTTTATTCCGCAGAAGACATTTTACCAACTTTGGGGGATTTGCCGGAGCTTATGGTTAACGCGGTTATGGCTATGACTCGCAGGCAAAGCTAAAGTAAAAGTAATGTAACCATACACTTTAGACGTTACTCATTGCTCAGAAAACCAAACTCCGATTTAATATTCCACCGCTTACCGTCGTGAAGCAGTAGCGTTAATTTGTCGGCAGTAAACTCAAAATGCAACTGACGCTTTTCAAATTCTGACCAAGCAGCTCTAAAGTTTTGCTTTGTTAAATCTCGAAACGCAACCGTTATATGGGGAGCAAAAGGGCGAGTTTTAGAAACCTTGTCAACGATTCCCAAGTTGCTTTCTGCATAAGCCATTAAATCAGTTTGCAAAGTCAAAAGTTCTTTACTTATGACTACATTAATGTATATGACACGAGGCACAAAGGCATCAAACCCCTTGAGTGTAATTGCTACTGGCTGTTGTCTACTAGCAAATTCTTTCAAGGATGTTTCTAGCAGTGGCAAGTTATCATCTGCCCATTCAAAGGGTGGTTGCAGGGTAATATGAGGCGGAGACTTTAGCGCACCTTTACTAGCATAGTGATCAGCAAAGTACTGCTTAATTTGGTTGGCGTAGTCTTGAATGTCTTGTGGTGGTAAAAGGGCGACAAAAAAACGGCTCATCTAGCTTATTATATTAATTAATTTTATTTTGACTTCTGAGTGGCGATCGCTAACGCCGAGAAAATATTACAACTATATTACAACTGCAACAAATTACAACCAATTGCCAATCAACACATAAGCAGACCAAAAGCCTGGTGCTTTGTAGTTTGGATGTTTCAGCAGTTCTAGCTGGGCACGGTGGATAGCTTCGGCTTTGGTAATTTTGCCACTCTTGAGTTCTCGATAGAAGGCAGTCCTGATAAATACCAAAAACCTGGTCGAGGTTGACCAGGTTTTATCGAGTTTACAGATTTCAAATTGTTAAACTAATTAAGTAATTGAAAGTTAATAACTAAGGTTGGCTAAACAACGAACAAACTCAGCATTATTGCGTTTTTCCGCTTTAGGATTTGGCTTTGCCTTCTACATTCGGCTTTTTACCACTTCTATAATTTGATCTGCTGAAATTTGCTTGGGTTGATGACAGGGGACACTAAGTCATTTACCCTTTTAGTTTGGTTTGGTGTTTGGTGTCCTACTATTTAAGTTAGCACTTCAGTTTGTGAGTCACAACCTTTAATTTACTAAAGTTGACGTTTTGTTAGATTTTGCAATCTATAATTATATATTTGATCCCCAGCCCTCTTTTTAAGAGAGTTAATGGGATCTTGGATAGATAAGCATGAAAAACCAAAATGCATTGTCACCAATTCCACATAATCTGACTGTTATCCAGATGGTCAGTGACAATACGTCCAATGGCATCAATTTCTGCCAATTGAGCGGCGGAAAGCTTAATTTGGGCGGGTTAATGCGTTGTCTCGTGCTTGTTCGGGATAACGCGCCCAGGCGATTGCATTTGTTTGAGGTTGAGCAATTAACCACGTCTCAACTCCCACCCACATTCTTTTACCAGCTTACCAAGTTCCCATAAGGATGGGTGTGATTTGGACTTCAGTTGTACCTAGCGCTCGCTTTTCCATAACTGCTTGCTTTCTAATTCATTCCCCTAGATAGTTTCACACTTTATCGGTCTTAGCTTGAAATTAAATCAGAGTTACAGTAGATGCAGATGGAATTGACTACAACTTTTCATGCTCTCAAAGAATGGGCCGTTGCCATAAATGCTTTGGAAAGTGGCAAAATAATTATGCTGCTCCGTAAAGGCGGTATCCATGAACGAAATGGACATTTCCAAGTTGCCCACAAGCAAATTTTGCTTTACCCTACTTATGAACATCAACAAGCTTTTATGCTGAAAGCTGAGTATGCCAATCGTGTTTATCCAGTAACATCAGGTTGGCATCCAGAGACAGTTCCCATCGGCAGTTGGGCTGAAATTACAGATATTCTGCCAGTTAGCGATGAGTCTATTGTCAACACCTTGCTTCCCTTCCATATTTGGAACGAGCATTTTATTAGCGATCGCCTCAAATGGAAACCACGCCAGCCGCTTTATATTCTCCTCTTACGGACATATAAACTACCCCAACAAGAAATTCCTTACCAGCCTAAATACGGCGGTTGCAAGTCATGGATTGATTTAGATCAACCCATTCACTTGCAAGGAGCAAAACCAGTTTTATCTGACTTTGCATACACTCAACTAGTAGAAACAATTCGCCAGATTGTCGGCGATAAGTTGTATGCTCCATCTTTGTAATAACCCAAGTTACGGGTTCTCAAAGACCAATTTCTTATTGAATGCAAAGGCGCACTAGGAGATGGCGGTTGCGCTAGGCGCAACTGCAACTCCGGCTTAATCAAAAATACTTTTAAAATATCCTCTTAGGCGCTGATATGATATTTTTGTTACGAAACATATCAAGATATACGGCTAACACAATTTTATTTTCACTTCATAAATCATCTTTAAGGAACTTTTATTGCGGTTTACGCTCTCTATTAATTTAACAAAGCTTTAACCTGGCTCCGTTTGCCCAATAAAACCTTAAAGCCATCAAACATAATTGTGAAAGCTTGGTAGACACGGTCAACGATCTCACAAATTTTTTTCTCTTCATCTTCAGAAAGATGAATGCTATTTAAAAAATTTTGCATTTCCTGCTCAAAAATTTCGTGATTCTTTTCAATATCTAAATGATGTATTGAGAAGTACTTGAGTTTACTAGAATAACCGACTCGTTTCACCAAGGTTGCAGTGTACTCAAAAAAGATGTGACCTGTAGACTCAAGACTCATTATAAGAGCAACTCTTTCAATATCACTACTTGCTCGAAAAACCTCCGATATTATGGCATAGGTAGCATCGCGGGTGAAAATATAATCCCGGCTATATAGCAGTTTAAGATTAGGTTCTTCAACTTTCATCTCTTGAAGATCGCTTAAAAACCATTGTTCGTGCCCCATATCCTCGACTAAATGATGGTGAGCAACTTTACGGATTTCACTATCAGTCATTTGCATCTCGTTTATTCGTATTACGTCCTGAAAAGACATAACCCAGAAGCTCAAGTATTGAGCCAACAATTTTATATTTTCTAAAGAATTTTCTCTAGTAATTTGGATGAAAAGTGGGTGTTTAGCTAGTTTAATTTGCTTTTGAATTATATATTTATCGATGGTTTTCATCTTAAATCCAATATTTCCTTAAAGAATATACTAGTGATCGTCAATACCTTCGCCAAAAAAAGAGGACGAAGAGAGAGGGTTGATATAAAGTAAGTCGGTGTTAAAAAATTAAGCTATGTGACGAAACGTAAAATCAGCCAATAGCTTAGGCATTGGTCATTCCACAGTTTTTACAAAACTGAATCTACACGGGTTTTATCATGCCGACTTACCTAGTTTTATAAGTAATTTCCGAAATCGGCAATAGCCTATATGTATATAATCAGAAAAATAAATAGTTTAATTGTGAACTTCAGCAAAAATAGTAGTTATTGTTACACACAAGTCTAAAAAACGCGGATAACATTAGAAAAATCTCACCCGATAAATAAGGTGAGGCAAAGCTGTTTATCTTTGTTTCCCTCTAGCAGATGTATTCCAAGCTATGACTTATTTAAGTAACTATCCTGAAATGGATAGTTACTTAATTACACTTTGTCTAAAGTATTAGGCAAAAAAGTATCCCATAAGGGTGATAATTAGCTTGACAAAAGTCTGTTATTATGCATTATTAGCTAAAAGTACAAGGAGTTTGCAATGCATCGACAAATGTGCTGGTTACCTAAGTCTGGTGGCGACGGAGAGAAAATTTTGTATTTGCAGACAGAACCTAATCAACCTTGGCGTCCTTACACAGCTTTTAGAGGTTTTACAGTCCCAGATTATCAAATACCAGGTGGTTCTAAAGGTTGGGCAACTTATCAAAAACTTCTCAAAGCAGGTTGGACACTAGTACCTAGCGCACGGGCAAATGAGTTTGGCAGCAGCAGCTACGTAGAGTCAACAGCCCAAAATCAATAGTCATTGGTCATTGGTCATTTATTATTTTTAGTGTCTCTGGGTCTTCCTAGTCTCTCACTCGCTCACAAACCTCTGGGGGAACCTTCACCGCGAGGATCGGCGGCCCCTTCTAAAGTTCCATCAGATGTTACAGCGATCGCGTTACCATTACCCCAAGGAGTAGTTTCCTTTATTTTGTGTCCCCGACGGCGTAAGTCTTGCACAGTGAGAGCATCCAAACCCCAGGATTCGACGCGCAACTCATCTGGAAGCCATTGATGATGTATGCGTGGAACAGAAACAGCCGCACCAACATCCATGTTGTATTCCAGCACATTTAGGATTACTTGCAAAACCTGGGTGATGATAGTGCTACCACTAGGCGCACCTGCTGCCATACGGAAATGACCATTTTCTGTGACAATTGTGGGAGTCATGCTGGATAAGGGAGTCTTACGAGGTGCGAGCAATACTTCCGGTGTAAAAACTTTGGGGATTTTGGGCAATTGCTGTTAATGTGCGTGCTAAATCACGCTGCACTAGCTTCTCCCCTGGTTTATAAAATTCACCATTGCGAGTAAAAATTCCCCGCGCTGCTGGATTGTTGAGAATTGCTTGCTTGCGGGATTGGTTCGTTTGCAGAGAACGCCACGTTGCTACATCGCCAAGAATAAAGCCATCTTTAGCGAGTGCGATCGCAGGTTTCATTACCTCTTGCCAAGAAAGCTTACCATAGCGACGATGCACTTCATAAAGTCCCGCTACCGTTCCTGGTGTTGCTACTGCCAAATAACCATTAATACTTGCATTAGGGCGCACCTTTCCTTCTGCGTCTAGATACATATTTCTTGTGGCTTTTAGGGGTGCGCGTTCGCGGAAATCTAGCGCTTTCATGTCGCCAGTTTTCTCAGAATGCATTAGCAGAATCCGCCGCCGCCGATTTCTGCTGAAAAAGGCTCAACTACTGAGATTGCAAAGGTTGTGGCTACGGCTGCATCCACTGCATTACCACCTTTGCGTAACATCAAAATTCCCGCTTCACTTGCTAAGGGATGGGCCGAAACCACCATCCCCTTTTTGCTGCGTAAGGGTAAAGTCAAGGCGGCTGATGCGACTTGGGTGTAAAGTAGAACGCTGAAAGAAAAGATTGCGATGGCTGCGGCGGGCGTAGCCATCGCAACTCGCTTGGGTTTAGCAACAGTAAGCATTTTTATACCATTTTTCATAAAATCTTATACTTGTTTATAGCCATTTTCAATCCGCTGAGGTACAGGTATGCAAATAGACCTAACCCCTTAACCTCCTTGCCGAAGCGGGAAAGGGGAAAAATTCAAAGCCTCTCTCCTTTTAGAAGAGAGGTTTTGAGAGAGGTCAAAATTGTACCTCACTGGATCGATAACCGCGATAGCATCTTGGTGTGAGATTATTAATATGATCTGATTTGAAAATTTTACAGCACTTATAAATGCTATGTTGCGAAAAATAAGTAAAACATTTTTCAAAGCTTTAACTATTGGCTTATGTATCTCTAGCGGAAGCGTTGTCTCTCAAACATTACCGCTTTCCTCTAACTTAGTAGGTTTTAATACGCCTGAAGGTGAAAAACTATTATTTGAGAGTAAGTCAAATGAAGACTTCTTCCCACTGAGTATGCAATTCACCACTCAAAATAATCAGGCATATTGTGGTGTTGCAAGTATGGTTATGGTACTGAATGGCCTACAAATTCCAGCACCAGAAGTACCGCAGTACAAGCCATATCGAATATTTACTCAAGAAAACTTTTTTAGTAATGATAATACAAAAAAAGTGCTAACTCCTGAAGTTGTGTCTCGCCAAGGTATAACTTTAGACCAGTTAGGGCAATTACTAGCCAGCTATGGCGTTAAAGTTAATGTTTACCACGCTGCCGACACTAGTTTAGAGCAGTTCCGCAAACAAGCGACAGAAAATTTAAAACAACCGCAAAATTTTGTTTTAGTAAACTATTTACGCAAAGAAATAGGTCAAGAGAAAGGTGGACATATTTCTCCTTTAGCAGCATATAATGAGCAAACAGATAGATTTTTAATTCTTGATGTTTCTCGTTATAAATATCCACCCGTTTGGGTAAAAACAGCAGATTTATGGAAAGCAATGCTCACAAATGATTCCACATCAAATAAAAGCCGTGGCTTTGTATTTGTAAGCAAAAGCCTTTGATATAACAGTCTGTTTGTTGAATTCATGAATCTTGCGAGCGCCTATCTTTCATGTAAATAATGCGAGCTAATATGAATACCGTAATTACACCAGAAAAAATCGAGTTACCACCTGGCGCGGTGTTGAA
This sequence comes from Nostoc favosum CHAB5714, assembly GCF_020829495.1. Lineage (GTDB taxonomy): Bacteria > Cyanobacteriota > Cyanobacteriia > Cyanobacteriales > Nostocaceae > Nostoc > Nostoc favosum. Next base: position 14,278 of record NZ_JAIVFQ010000118.1, read on the forward strand.
GCTTTTGGGGAACTGGAAAGACTATCAAGTATTGAGTCAGCAATTAGGCGATCGCTCCTCGCCTCGCATTAAATATCGAAGAGGAGAAATTTTACTGATGGCACCGCTACCAGAGCATGGAAGAGATGCGAGTTTGTTGGCAGATATTGCTAAGGTTTTGCTGGATCATTTAAACCGTATATATGAGTCATTTACGCCCATCACCATGAGCTTGCCAGAAATTAGTGGTATTGAACCAGACTTTTGCTTTTACATTGAAAATTGCAGAGCAGTAGTAGGCAAAAAAAGAATTGATTGGGAGTCAGATCCACCACCAGATTTAGCAATTGAAATAGATGTAACAAGCTACACTGACATTAATGATTTCTTGCCTTATCGAGTACCAGAAGTTTGGATATTAAAGAGTAATCGGCTATTAATTTATCGATTCCTCTTAGAAAGTTATGTGCTTACAGAAAGCAGCTACTTTCCTAACGTCAGAGAAATTGTGCAGCAATGTCTCCAAATGGCCAATGAGCAAACAACAAGTGAAGTCATTAGGTGGTTAAAGAACTTTTTGCGTGAACAGCAGTAGGGTGTGTTATACCAATTCCCGAAAATCCTGATACGTATAGATTATAGTAAGAGCATAGCAATGCCATACCCCTACCAGCGTATTTGTATCATTATTAAACTGAAATGTTATTACGGCTTCCGTAATGACGAATTACGAATTACGAATTATTTTAATCCCTTCGATTTGCGAAACTCGCGTACAACATCTTTAATCTCACGTAATTCTCCTTCAACTAAATAATTTAACTGCCGCATTTCATCTGCCGAAATCTTTCCAGAAAGTTGTGCGATCGCATTTCTTAATTCGGGATATTTTTTGAATGTTTCTTGCCGGACAATTGGCACAGTTTCATAAGACGGAAAATACTGTTTGTCATCTTTTAAGACAACTAAACCCAAGCGAGAAATCTGCCCATCAGTGGAATTACCCGCCACCATATCCACTTGTTTTTGAATCAAAGCGCGATATATTAAACCTAAGTCCATGATTTGGGGTGGTTTTGCAAAACGTAAATCGTAAGTTTTAGCTAATCCTGGAAAACCATCTTCCCGTTCTAAAAATTCGTAGCCGAAACCGCCGCGCCATTGCGGTGTATATTGAGTAGCTTGGGTGATAGTTTGAATGTTGTAGCGTTTGGCATCATCACCCCGAATAATCATCGCAAAAGTGTTTTCAAAACCTAAGCTTGGCATCACTTCCAAATTGAATTGCTGGGCATAAGTTTGTTTTACTATTTCATAAACTTCTTTGGAGCCATTAACTGGTTTTTGCTTTAAAATTGCAGTCAAAGCTGTGCCTGTATACTCAATATAAGCATCAATTATGCCAGCAGTAATAGCATTATGACAAACAAAAGAACCACCCAAGCGAGGGCGGCGAACAACTTTTAAATTAGTTCTTGCCTCGATTTGCTGCGCTAAAAGTTCACCTAAAATATCTTGTTCAGTAAAATCTTTGGAAGCAACGATAATATTACCATCATTGCTACTACTATTTAAATTAGGCGTGCAGCCAGTCATTAGCAAGAACACAGCAAAACTTAAAAATAAAAGCGTCAAAAATATTTTCATTATTAGCTTAATTTTTAATTTTTAATTTATTCTCCATCCAGCCAATTGCAAAGTCAGCTAGTAATGCAATTACCGCCGCCGGAACTGCACCAGCTAAAATTAACTGATTATTCACTACTGATATACCGCGAAAAATAAAGACTCCCAAACCACCTGCACCAATGGCTGCTGCAATAGTTGCAATACCAATGGCAATTACCGTTGCTACTCGCACCCCTGCCAGAATTACTCCCAGTGCTAAGGGAATCTCAACTTGCAACAACAATTGTCTATCTGTCATTCCCATGCCTCTCCCAGCCTCTCGAATCGCTGGCTCTACGCCACTAATACCTGTGTAAGTGTTACGAATTATCGGTAGCAAGGAATATACAGTCAGAGCAACAATTGCTGGTACTGCGCCAATTCCGCCAATTATAGGAACAGGAATGAGTAAGCCAAATAGTGCCAAACTAGGAATAGTTTGGAAAATATTTGCTATACCGAGGATGGCTTGGCGGAGATAAGTTTTACGTGTAATTAAAATACCTAACGGAATGCCTACAAGTATAGCAATTCCAATTGCAATCCCTACCAAAAATAGGTGTTCTAGAGTATGCTGAAGAATTTCTGGGGCATACTTAATGAGGAAAAAATTTTTCATAAATTGTCTTGGAAGAGACGCAGACATTGAAGAAAGGCTAGGCTTTCTGGATGTTGCGATCGCATAAATTCATCCTTTGCCTCCAATACTACCAATTCTCCGCCATACATTAAACCAATTCTCGATGCTAAGACAAAAGCTTCTTGAATATCGTGGGTGACAAACACAACTGTCTTGCCTAATTCTTGCTGCAAATGCCGAAACTCTTGTTGCAGTTCTAGGCGCGTAATTGGATCGAGTGCGCCAAAGGGTTCATCCATCAACAATACTGGCGGATCTGCTGCTAAAGCCCTGGCTACACCGACTCTTTGCCTTTGTCCTCCCGAAAGCTCGTGCGGGTAACGCCCGGCGAATTGTGCTGGTTCTAAACCCACCAATTGCAACAATTCATAAACCCGCGTTTTTATTTGTTTCGGTTGCCAACCTTCCAAAGCCGGGACTAAACCCACATTGCGTTCAACTGTAAAATGGGGAAATAAACCAATTTCTTGAATGACGTAACCAATTTTTCGCCGCAGTTTAATTTCATCCCATTGAGTTGTGGGAATGCCATCAAATAAAACTTCGCCTTGTGTAGGTGTGAATAGGCGATTAATTAACTTCATTGTGGTGGTTTTGCCGCTACCACTGCGCCCAAGTAATACCAGTGCTTCTCCTTGGCGGATGGTGAAATTGAGATTTGACACCAATGTGCGATGATTGCGGCTAAAGGTGACATCGCAGAATTCGACAGCAGTTTGGTTATTTTGCGGCATGAGTGGCTTTTGGTGGACGCTAGCTATATGTATTATCTGCTGATTTTCCTAGCCTGCTAACCCCTATTTGCCGTAGCGTTAGCCATTCCATAGTAGAGTGCGTTATAGCGTTAGCCTAACGCACCGCAATAGATTATAAAAACGTTTGGCATTAACACACCTACTATGGAATGGCACTTACTTAAGCGATCATCAAATGCGAGAGAATAGGTTAGAAATGTCGCCAAGCCCTTACTAAAAAAAGGTTAGAAGCTTGGAGACGCAATTAAAAAACGATAATTGCATGTACTATGCCTAATCCCATAGAAATTCTCAAGGGGAAATTCAGCCGAAGTCTGGGGCTTGCCTGGCAAAAAATATTACCAGCCTCGACCATCGAAGAAGTTCTGAAATCTTCACAGATTAAATAGCGCGTTCCGAAGGTTGCCGTACTCGGCATCGTTTTTTCAATCCCATTGTCACACTCTGGGCATGGATATACCAAGTTTTGGACTTTGATCAGCAACGCAGTCAATTAAGTGATTGCATGGTTGGCAGGTAGTGGAGTGAAAACACCTTGAGCAAATACTGGAGGCTATACCAAAGCCAAGCAGAGATTACCAGAAAACTTCTTAAAAGATCTATTTCAAAAAATAAGAGAGAACCTATAAGCAATAAATGTTTCCCTCTCGTAGCGATCGCATTGAGCCAAGAGTTCTCAAACGCCGACCTAAGTCATATCCTCGCATGACCAAACCTCGACGCGCTATCAAACCCCAGATGGCAGCATAAAACTTTAAGTAAGTGCCATTTTACCCTAGAAGCAGGCACTGTGGGGAGTTACAAGGGGAATCAAAAGCCGTCCAAAATAATTTTGGAAAAATAGTTGACACAATGAAGCAGGTTCGTTATATTGAATAAGTGCCGGAAGCGAAGCGTTTCATAGCGACGCTTTCAGGAGACCGAACCTTGAAAATATTATAGTTTGAAAGCGATTAGACAGCAAGTAGTTTGCGTCAATCAAATAAAGATAACTAAGCTGAAGTTAAAAAAGAGCAGCTAAATGTATTGAGCTTTTAAAGCTTTCCAGTTCAAAACGGAGAGTTTGATCCTGGCTCAGG
>NZ_JAIVFQ010000119.1 GCF_020829495.1 Nostoc favosum CHAB5714
CATAGCACACCAAAAAGATTAATTCAGAACACCCTAAAGGGTGTTGTTAGCCTTCATCCCCTGCCTAAAGTACGAGATACGGTGCTTAGCACCTGTCTCTCAGGGGTTTTCGGCATTTTTCTTATAATTACATTGGGGTATTTGCCGTCTTCTTGCCACACAACCCAGCTTTTGCGCTCTTTTTTTTCTGTATCTAAAACCAGAAAGAAATCAGGCCCTCGAAATTCTTCTGATTTTTTCTGGTTAGGACTGAAATAAATAGTCAAGTTGCCGGTAGCATAAAAATCCTGACGATCGCGCCACCACCACTTGATGAGGCGGATAAGTAAATCGATTTGTTCGCGGTGCAGATCAGATTCCCAAGGGGGTTCGTCACTATAGATGTCGCCTGGTGGGAAAATTATACTCTCAGTGACAGCTTGTAAACTAGGGGTGGCAGCAAAGGGCTGAGACATACAAGATAGTTTTTCTATTTGTATCCATGCTATCGTGACCAACCTTTACATAGAAGTGCGTAGGCACAGCCCGTCGTAGACATCGCACTCCCTATTCCTCATCCCGATATAATTCCTGCAAGTCCTGTAACTGAGTCTTGCGGGAAATTCGGCGATATTTTTTACTTTCTAGCTTGGGTTCGTATTGACTCTGCCCTTTGCCTTTGCTTTTTAACTTCATGGTAGATTCAGGATCAGCTTGTTGGTGCAGCTGAGTTTGACGAGCGATCGCATCGGACAAAAATTCTAAATAATGTTCATATCGTTCCCAGTCTCCCCGCACTGCACATTCCGGCTCGTCTCGATGCAGACAATCGCTAAACCTACAGCTAGCAACTGCTAACCGCTTTCTTGCTTCTGGGAAATAATGGATTAATTCTTCTGGGATACAATCCATGTCCGGCTGATTAAAGCCGGGGGTGTCTGCAAGCATTCCACCGTTAGGCAACTCAAATAATTCTATATGGCGAGTGGTATGACGACCACGAGCTAGTTTGCCAGAAACTTCTCCCACTCGCAGCTTTGCAGAATCAATCAGCGAATTAATCAGGCTGGATTTACCCACACCGGAAGGGCCAGCAATTACGGTAATTTTATTACTCAAATATCTGGCTGCTTGGTCGGTATTTATACCATCTTTAACGCTAATAAATATTGGCTCATAGCCCCAACCAAGGAGGCGATCGCTAACTTGCTGCTGTTCCTGCTGTGAAATTAAATCACTTTTATTCAAACATAAAAGTACATCTAAGCCTGTAGACTCAGCCTTAATCAGAAACCGACTCAGTTGATAAGGTTCCAAAGGCGGATCAGCAACGGCAAATACCAATAGGATTTGGTTGACATTGGCGATCGCTGGACGATCCAATTCACTTTGGCGGGGTAAAACATCAGCGATCGCACCCCGTCCCCCAGCCCAATCTGGCTCTTCTACCACAACGCGATCGCCTACCATCACCTGTTGCCCGATTTTTTTCAGACGTGTTCGGCGAGTACAAAGCAGCAGAGGGGGATAAGGAAGATGAGGAGGATCTTGCTCCCCCATCTCCCTCATCTCCCTCATCTCCCTCATCTCCCTCATCTTCCCATCCTCTTCATCCAGCTGTACTCGGTAAAAATTAGCCTGTACAGCCACCACCGTACCCAATAACTGTCCAGTTGCGGCAAAATTTTCCCCTATCATTGGCCAGCAAGTGGACGGCGTACTAACAGAGAAAAATAACTACTACAGTCTGTAATTTGTTCCACCTGATAACCTGCCATTGTCAGACTATCCGGAACCTGCTCAATCGGCTCACCGGGGTCTAGCCAGACTTCTAGCAAACCTCCCAATGGCATTTTCTCCAGACGTAGTTTTGTCCGCACGAAATTAATTGGGCAAGGGGTGCCGCGTAAATCAAGTTGAGCATCGGGAGTTAAAAGAGAAGAGGGCTTCATTACTTAAATAAATTTCCCAAGAATCCTTCTAGACCGCCTTTACCAGTGCGATCTCCCTTAATTTTAGCCAGCTTCTCCAACAGTTCCCTCTCCTCAGGGGTGACCTTGTTGGGAATATCAATTAATACTGTCAGCATATGATCCCCTCGACTAACGGGATTACCCAAACGGGGTACGCCGCGATTTTCCAACTTCATCACCGTATTGGGTTGGGTTCCAGCCGGAATGATCAGTTCCACAGGCCCATCTACCGTATCTACCTCTAACCGACAACCTAAAATCGCTTGCAGATAGCTAAGTTTGATTTCCGAGAGAATATTAATGCCATCCCGTTGGAATTCTTCGTCCTCATTTACGAACAAGTAAACGTATAAATCCCCAGGAGGGCCACTGCGTTGGCCAGCGTCTCCTTCACTAGAAATCCGCAAGCGTGTGCCATTATCCACCCCTGCGGGAATGGTAATTTTGAGTTTCTTTGTGACTTGATTTGCGCCTTTACCATCACAGGCATCACACTTATCTTCAATTACCATCCCTGTCCCATTACAGGTGGGACAAGTTGAGACTTGGGTGAAACTGCCAAAAGGTGTTCTGGTAACACGGCGTACTTGACCCGATCCGGTACAAGTAGAACAAGTCCGGGGGCGGGTTCCAGGTTTAGCACCAGAACCGCTACAAACTTCACAATTTTCTAGATGGGAAATGCGAATTTCTTTTTCCCCGCCAAATACCGCTTCCCGAAAGTCTAACTTCAGGTCTAGCCGCAGGTCATCACCCCTAGCAGGCCCACTGCGCCGTCTTTGTTGCGTGGGATTACCCATACCGCCAGCAAAGCCGCTAAAAATGCTTTCAAAGATATCGGCAAAACCACCCATATCGCCCACATCTTGGAAGCCTGAGCCAGCAGCACCTGACACACCCTCTGGGCCAAAGCGATCGTAACGAGCGCGGGTTTCTGGCTCTGAGAGTACCTCATAAGCGCGGTTAATTTCTTTAAAGCGATCCTCCGCCCCCGGTTCTTTGTTCACGTCTGGGTGATACTTTCGGGCTAAACGGCGATAGGCTTGTTTGATCTCTTCTTTGTCGGTGTCACGAGAGACACCCAGGATTTCATAATAGTCGCGGGCCATATAGCAAAGGTAAAAGTTAGAAGGAAGAAAGCAGAAGGTGAGCCTGCGCGATCTTGGGGAGCCACTGCGGTCTTGGGGGTTTCCCCCATGAGCAAGTGGCGTGGTTCCCCCCATAAGCGACTGGCGAACCCGAAGGGCAGTAGAACGTCACGGTCACTTGCTACCCTACAGAAAAGTGTTTTGCCTACAGATTGCAAGAGCAACACAGTATTCTTTAGAGAGCGGCTTGCCGGAGGTTAGGCAGAAGATAAAATTAATTTTTGTTAATAACTGATTTTACCCTTTACCCTTTACAAAAATCACCGACAAATCTTGAGCAACAGGTGCTTTCCTCGTGGGAGACGACAAAAGCGATAGAAGTTAAGAGCGGGGGAAGCCTTATGCTCAGACTTCTCACTGCCGAGTCGGCTGTCTCTTTTACAATTGTGCTACGTAGCAGAGGAAAACCCCGGCCATCAACAAAGGGGCTAGCCGCACCATTAGGTGTGGAAAACCACCTATATGCAATGGAAGTGCATCTGAATTGGCAGACTGCCTAGCCCAAAGTAATTTGCTTCTACAATCTAGCAAACCGTCGGGGTCTTGTGAAACTTCGCTAAATTTATAATCAATTAATAGATATATTAAAGTGTCTTAATAAAAATCTGCAACTTAGGGAATTGCGGACTGGGAACAGGGGAGGCAGGGGAAGCAGGGGAGGCAGAGGAAGCAGGGAAGACAAGGTGACCAAGTGACAAGGTGACTTGTTGAGTGAGAACTTGCAACAAGTCTTTCCCCTTGTCCCCAATTCTCCTTGTCCCAATGCCCCATGCCCCATGCCCAATGCCCAACCCCTAATCTATCGCCTCATAATCAACCTGGGCAGTACTTTCTTCGTCAAAATCAAAGTTGAATTGTGGTATTAGTGTGCCATTCATTGGTGAGTCTACTTCTGGAGTAAACAGACTAGCTGAAGCCTCTTCAGTCTCCTCATTTTGGCTGTTAGCTCGGTTATAGACATCAGCACCAATTGCAAACAGGGTTTGTTGGAAGTCGTCTAAGCGCTGCTTAAATTCCACAGTGGAGATGCTGGTGTCAATCATTGCAGCTTGGAGTTGTGAAACTTTTTCACTGGCCAAAGTTTTCATTTGGTCGCCGATAAAGTTGCTATTATCCTTGATGGTGGATTCGTAACTGAACAACAGATTATCTGCTTGGTTTTTGAGTTCAACCAGTTCTTTACGTCTTCTATCTTCGTCGGAAAACAGTTCGGCCTCTTGGCGCATCCGTTCGACTTCGTTGGTACTCAAACCACCTGTATTGGTAATCCTGATACTTTGTTCTCTACCTGTACCTTTGTCTTGGGCAGAAACCTTCAGGATGCCGTTAACATCGATTTCAAAGGATACTTCAATTTGTGGCACACCACGGGGTGATGGGGGAATTCCTGCTAGCAAAAACTTGCCGAGACTCTTGTTATCTCGTGACATTGCCCGTTCACCTTGGAGGATGTGAATTTCCACCGAGGTTTGCCCATCAACTGCTGTGGAAAAAATTTGTGATTTACTAGTGGGAATTGTGGTGTTGCGTTCAATAATTTTGGTGAACACTTCACCCAAGGTTTCAATTCCCAAGGACAGAGGAGTGACATCCAATAGTAAGAGATTATCTACTTCACCACCCAACACACCTGCTTGGATAGCCGCTCCCAATGCTATGGCTTCGTCAGGGTTGATAGAGCGATCAGGAGCTTTGCCGTTGAAAAACTTAATCAGCGCATTTTGGACTGCGGGAATACGGGTAGAACCACCTACTAAAATAATCCGATCTATGGCTTGTGGTTTGAGATCCGCATCTTTGAGCGCTTGGATCATTGGTTCGATGGTACCTTCAATTAATTTGCCTGCCAGTTCTTCAAATTTAGAACGGCCCAGTTCCATCTCCAGATGCTTTGGCCCGGTGTCATCAGCCGTTATAAATGGCAAGTTGATGGAGGTATTTACCATGCTGGAGAGTTCAATTTTTGCCTTTTCTGCTGCCTCCCGCAGGCGTTGCAGTGCCATCTTATCTTGGGAAAGGTCGATTTTCTCTTGTTGCTGGAAGCGTTCCATCATCCAAAGCACGATCGCATTATCAAAGTCGTCTCCACCTAAGTGGTTGTTACCACAAGTTGCCTTAACTTCAAAAACGCCATCCCCCAGTTGCAGAATCGATACGTCAAAGGTTCCGCCTCCCAAGTCAAATACTAAAATTAGCTGCTCTTGGTCTTGCTTGTCCAATCCGAAAGCTAAAGCCGCAGCTGTTGGTTCATTGATGATTCGCAGGACTTCTAGTCCTGCAATCGTGCCAGCATCTTTAGTTGCTTGTCTTTGGGCATCTGTGAAATATGCTGGTACGGTAATCACTGCCTGAGTGACTTCCTCACCCAAAAAGCTTTCCGCATCCTGCTTGAGCTTTTGCAGGATCATGGCGGATAGTTCTTGTGGCGTGTAATTTTTTGAGCGAATTTGGACATCAACGGTATCGTCTCGACCTTTGATGCAGTTATAGGGGACGCGATCGCGTTCTATTTCAGTGTCTTCCCAACGCCGCCCGATAAATCGTTTAATACTGTAAATTGTGTTTTCGGCATTGGTTACGGCTTGGCGCTTTGCCAATTGACCAACCAAGCGATCGCCACTCTTCCCGAATCCCAGAATACTTGGAGTAGTTCGTCCACCTTCAGAATTGGAGATCACCAATGGTTGACCGCCTTCCAAAACTGCGACGCAACTGTTAGTAGTGCCTAAGTCGATCCCAATAACTTTTCCCATAATTATCAGTATTTTTACCGAGTTGAACTGCTGTAATATGTCGCGGACTAACTTTTTTTTTACGAACCAAGGCTAGCGGATAACGTCTGTGGAACCCTTATTGCTGGTAGCAAAAGAGAAGTTGAAACACAGAGAGTTATCCAAAGCCTTGCCCAAATTTTAGGTACGCGATACTCGTCCTTGCTAGAACCCAGGCACTTTAGGTCAGCGAGGCGAGCGATTACAGCTTAACTGTTGGCTTGACTCGACTGATCTTCTGGTGCAGAAGGTGTATCTTCCTTGGGAGCAGCTACTTTGACCATTGCATGGCGTAGCACGCGATCGCCCAAGTAATATCCGCGCACTAACTCTTCTAACACTGTTCCTTCAGGATGTTCATCCGTAGGTTCGCGCATTACTGCTTCATGGAGGTTAGGATCAAATTCTTGACCTTCAGGACGCATTGGTGATACACCCAAGCGTTTCAGGCTATCTACTAATTGTTTGTAAACGCCTTGGTAACTTTTGTGCATGGTCATTTCGCCTTCAGATTGCGGTTTGAGGTGCGATCGGGCCCGCTCAAAATTATCAACCACTGGCAGTAATTCCAGAATGGTGTTCCGCTTGATCTGTGTCTCTAACTCTTCTTTTTCTTTGCTGGTACGTTTCCGGTAATTCTCAAAATCAGCGGCAATCCGCATATATTGAGTACTACGCTCTTCTAGTTGCGTTTTGAGAGAGTCGATTTGTTGAGTCAGTTCTGCCAAAGCTGCTGTTTCCACTCCAGTTTTCTCACTTGCAGCGACGCTATTTTCTGGATTGAGATTAGCCGTATCCCCCGATACATTGGTTTGGGCTGTCACTTGCTCTGTCACCTCGCTACCAGATTCATTGAAATTAATTTGGGCTGGGGAGTCACTCTTCATTGCTTGCTTTACCTCTGTTGGTTCACCCAATTGCTGGCTTGTATTGTTTATTTGTTTATTTTCATCCATCATTGTCTACTCATTCCAGATGCTTTTTATGGCAGTGTATCTCCACAGCTTGCAACCGTCGTCATCCACGGCTTGCCACTGAGGCTGATTTTATTGCCGACAAGTTTCTGAAAATGATGTAACCGTCCTCTTATTGTGACAAATGGTGAACACCTTAGCCCAGACGCCACTAAGGCGGGAACCCGAACGAGTAATTTGCAAGAGGAGCGCTGAATGTGACTCGCCCTTTATCTTATTTGAAAATATCTTTAATTTTGAATTTTGTTAGCGCAGCGTTAGCGAGTCTGCGAGCGTCATTTTGAATTTTGAATTCGGAGCAAAGCGACGTGACTCAGGACTTTTTTGGTAAATGAGAATTCTGTCTCACAGCCTGGGAATACTTTAAGCAGAGGTTTTCCTACTCATTCGCTCATTTATGACTTACTCGTCACCACAACGGCGCAGTACCGCTCTAACTACCAGAACAGAGTTTTCGCCCTTCGGCAACAAGCTAGTGCAATCTGGCTATGTCAATACCGAACAGATGAGGCAGGCACTAATTGAAAGCCGCAAATCTGGCAGACCCTTAACGGAAGTACTAGAGTCAATCACTGGGCAACAACTATCACCTGAGTTGCTCAGGCAATACAAAAAACAGCAGCTATTTGAACTTAAAATACTATACGGTGTTGAATTCCTTGATCCGGAAGTCAATTCCTTTGGCAACACTGAGATGGCGAACCTGATTGAAACCCTCATCCCAGTGGATATTTGCCGTCGCCACCGTTTAGTACCACTATCGAAACACGAAGACCAAACCCCGCCCTCAGTTTTAGTGGCGATGGTCGCTCCAGATAATCTAGAGGCTTCTGATGACCTGAATCGCATCTTGCGCCCCCAAGGCTTGGCGTTGCAGCGCATGGTGATTACACAGGAAGACTACCAACAGCTAATCAACCAATATCTGGATGAAATGGCTGTTAAGCAAAAGCACCTGGAACAAGAAAAGTTTACAGATATTAATCAGGATTTAGAAAACCTCGGAAATCTCGATATTTCGGATGCTCCTGAAGAAATGGAGGCTGATCTAGGGGCAGCGATGAAGGGTGCAGAGGATGCCCCAGTGATTAACCTAGTTAACAGAATCTTGGCTAAAGCGTTGCATGAGGGCGTTTCTGACATTCATATCGAACCGCAAGAAGAAAACTTACGCATTCGCTTTCGGAAAGATGGCGTACTGCGCGAAGCTTTCGATCCCCTACCGAAAAAAATCATCCCGGCGGTGACAGCCCGATTTAAAATCATCTCCAATCTAGACATTGCTGAACGCCGTCTACCCCAAGATGGACGCATCCGGCGGCTGTTTGAGGGACGTAAGGTGGACTTCCGTGTGAATACCTTGCCTAGTCGCTACGGGGAAAAGGTGGTGCTGCGGATTTTGGATAACTCCTCCACCCAACTGGGATTAGATAAGTTAATTACCGATCCAGAGACTTTGAATATTGTCAAGGATATGGTCAGCCGTCCCTTTGGTCTAATTTTGGTAACTGGGCCAACTGGTTCTGGGAAAACTACTTCGCTGTATTCTGCATTATCAGAAAAGAATGATCCCGGAATTAATATCAGTACTGTAGAAGACCCCATTGAGTACAGTCTTCCAGGGATTACTCAAGTACAGGTGATTCGGGAAAAAGGGCTGGATTTTGCTACCGCTTTGCGGGCTTTCTTGCGGCAAGATCCAGATGTGCTGCTGGTGGGTGAAACGCGGGACAAGGAAACGGCAAAAACAGCAATTGAAGCTGCGTTAACCGGTCACTTGGTATTAACTACCTTACATACCAATGATGCCCCAGGTGCGATCGCTCGTTTGGGAGAAATGGGGATTGAGCCTTTCATGGTTTCTAGTTCCCTAATTGGTGTTTTAGCTCAACGTTTGGTGCGGCGTGTATGTTCTGAATGTCGTATTGCCTACACTCCCACAACCGAAGAATTAGGTCGTTATGGTCTATCAGCTTCCTCAGATGTTGGAGTTACTTTCTATAAGGCTAACACCTTGACATTAGATGCGATCGCCGAAGCCAAAACCAAAAATCAGCTTTGCTCAAAATGTAATGGGGTCGGCTACAAAGGGCGTTGTGGTGTTTATGAAGTCATGCGAGTCACCGAAAACCTGCAAACTCTCATCAACGAAGATGCACCCACGGAACGCATCAAGGAAGTGGCAATAGAAGAGGGCATGAAAACTTTGCTGGCTTACAGTTTGGACTTAGTGCGCCAAGGTTCTACCACTCTAGAAGAAGTAGAACGGGTGACGTTTACTGATACTGGTTTGGAAGCCGAGTTAAAAGCCAAACGCAAGACTGGTCTTACCTGCCGGACTTGCGAGGCCACATTGAAACCAGAATGGCTGGATTGTCCCTACTGTATGACATCTCGGTTTTAAGACTAATAGTCATTGGTCATTGGTCATTGGTCATTGGTCATTAGTCATTGGTCATTGGTCATTAGTCGATGTTTAGTAACTTTAAACAAATGACGACTGACAAATGACAACTGACAAATAACAAAGGACAAATAAAACATTAAAAGGAAGCAGAACTATGGAAATGATGATTGAAGACCTGATGGAACAGTTGATTGAAATGGGTGGCTCGGATATGCATTTATCCGCAGGTTTGCCTCCCTACTTCCGCATCAGTGGCAAACTCACCCCCATAGGTGAGCATGTATTGACAGCCGATCAATGTCAAAGGCTGATTTTTAGTATGCTCAACAACACCCAACGTAAAACCTTAGAGCAGACCTGGGAATTGGATTGTTCTTATGGTGTTAAGGGTTTGGCTCGGTTCCGGGTGAATGTCTATAAAGAACGTGGTGCTTATGCCGCTTGTTTACGGGCATTAAGTTCTAAAATTCCTAACTTTGAAAAATTAGGTCTGCCAGATATAGTGCGGGAAATGTGCGATAAGCCCAGAGGACTTATTCTAGTCACAGGCCCTACAGGTTCCGGCAAGACAACTACCCTAGCGGCAATGATTGACTTGATTAACCGCACCAAGGCAGAGCATATTTTAACGGTGGAAGATCCAATTGAATTTGTATATGAACCAATTAAAAGCTTGGTTCACCAACGGCAACTGGGAGAAGATACTAAGAGCTTTGCTAATGCTTTGAAAGCAGCCCTGCGGGAAGACCCAGATATTATTCTGGTGGGGGAAATGCGGGATTTGGAAACGATTTCTTTGGCGATTTCCGCAGCGGAAACAGGACACTTGGTATTTGGTACGCTACACACCAGTTCCGCCGCCCAAACTGTTGACCGGATTATCGACGTTTTCCCCCATGAAAGACAAACCCAAGTGCGGGTGCAATTGTCTAACTCTTTAGTGGGGGTATTTAGCCAAACTTTAGTATCCAAGAAAAACCCTAAACCCGGTGAATATGGTCGGGTAATGGCTCAAGAAATTCTGATTGTCACTCCTGCTATTTCCAACTTGATTCGAGAAGGCAAAACATCTCAAATTTACTCGGCTATTCAAACTGGCGGCAAATTGGGAATGCAAACTCTGGAGAAGGTTTTAGCCGATTTTTACAAAGCAGGAACGATTTCCTTTGAAGCGGCGATGTCTAAAACTTCTAAGCCAGATGAAATCCAACGTCTCATCGGTACTTCTGTACCGCCCCAAGCAGCAGGTGCGAAACTCGGTGCAGCTGCCAAAGCGCATTAGAGGAACTGGGGAGATGAGGGAGATGAGGGGGATGAGGAAGTTGCAGTAAGTCTTTTCCTTGTGCCCAATGCCCAATGCCCAATAATAAATAACGACTATTTTGAATTGATTTATGCCAACCTACGTTGCCCGCGTTCGGGATTCTCAAGGAAAATCCCGAACAGAAAAAATTGTTGCCGAATCCTTGGCGCAAGCTCGTACCAATCTCAGAGATCAAGGTTTTGTAGTCCAAGAACTCAAACAATTTCAAGGATTTCAGCCGAATTTTGATTTAAAAAAAATCCAGAATTCCTTTGTTAAGGTTTCTGTGAAAGACAAAGCCGTTTTTTCCCGTCAATTTGCCGTTTTGATGAATGCGGGAGTTGCGATCGTTAGAAGTTTAGGAGTACTTTCTGAGCAGTGTAGTAATACTAAACTGAAACAAGCCCTGATTGAGATTAGCAACGATGTTCAAAGCGGAATGAATCTTTCAGAGTCAATGCGGAAGCATCCTGACTGCTTTGATGGATTATATGTGAGTATGATTCAAGCTGGCGAAGTTGGTGGTGTTCTAGACGAAGTATTGAATCGTTTAGCCAAGTTGTTAGAAGATGTTGCCCGCTTACAAAACCAAATTAAATCAGCATTATCTTATCCAAGTGTTGTGGGTTTTATCGCACTTGCTATCTTTCTCGGTATGACCATTTTTCTGATTCCTGTTTTTGCGAAGATTTTTACAGAAATTGGAACTGAATTACCACCTCTAACGCAATTTTTGATGGATACTAGTCTATTTTTAAGAAGCCCGAAGGTTTTCGTGCTTATCGCTGTTCTTATAGGATTGAAAATTGCCTTTACACAATACAGTAAAACTCCTGTCGGTCGCTTAACAATTGATCGTCTTTCCCTCAAGATGCCGTTGTTTGGTGACTTAATTCAAAAATCTGCGGTTGCCCGCTTTAGCCGAACTTTTGGTTCTTTGACTCGTTCAGGTGTACCAATTTTAACTTGTTTGGAAATTGTCCGAGATACATCAGGAAACAAAGTGATTGCCAATGCCATAGATGCAGCCCGTATGGAGATTCAACAAGGAGGTATGATTAGCATTGCTTTACAAAAAGATAGCGTTTTTCCGGCTATGGCAATTCAGATGATTAGTATCGGAGAAGAAACTGGAGAATTAGATGGAATGTTGATGAAAGTTGCCGATTTCTATGAAGATGAAGTCGAGCAAGCAGTAAAAGCAATGACCAGTATTTTGGAACCAGTTATGATTGTATTTGTAGGGGGAATGGTTGGAACCATTTTGCTAGCAATGTATTTACCTATGTTTAAGGTATTTGAAAAGATGGGATAAAGGATTAAAAGTTAAGAGTTATAAGTTACGAGTTAGGAATTAAAACTTTTTATTTCTAATTTTTAGCTCCTAACTGATTAATTTTATTCTTAACTCCTGTACAGACGCGATTAATCGCGTCTCCTCACTATTTAATAAACTATGACTGTGCAAAAATCTCACTACGAAGCGAGTTTGGCAGAGTACAGCAATCATCTAGCTGTGATCGCCTTACTAAAGCAATATCGGCCATACTTGGAGATGATTCCCAGTCTGCGCCGTCCAAATGAAAGTGTCATCACTATCCCCTTGCCAATTGTCCGCCTTCGCAATACTGCTACAACAGCCTCACAAACGATTTGCTTACCTTGTGATGTGGCAATTTTGATGTGCGATCCAGAGTGGAAAATCAAAACTGGAGCAGAAATCCTAGTCTTTATTCATCGTGCTGATGAAGACTTTTCTGATTTGTTAGGACGTTGGCGAAAAACTCAAGTTTGGCTAGACAATGATTATGAGTGGTTAATGCCTCTTTATCACAGTCATATTTTGAGTGAAGGAGCTAATACTATATATCCTCTGTTTGTCGTTTTTAGTGAGACTTTAGAACGCATCCAACGAGGACTTGTAGGGGCGGAACTTCCATTTATTATACAAGCATCAGATTCGCTGCTTGAAAAGAATTCCACAGATATTTTCTCTCCAGAACTTCCACCAGCTTAGAAAAAGTTAGAAGTTAACACTAAGGAGTTTGGAGTTTAAAATCGCAAGTTTGGAGCAGATTCAGAGGCTCAAAATTTGCGATTTTATATTTTTAACTCCTAACTCCTGTACAGACGCGATTAATCGCGTCTCTACTCCTAACTATTACCTGACAAATTGGGGCATAATTTCGGCAGCAGTGAATATTCCATAAATGCCGCGTTGGTGCAATTGTCTACCAGCTTTGAGATAGCCAAAGGCAGGGCCGCAGACATTAGCTGCCATACTAGTTTCATCTCCCAGAGTAAAGGTATGGGTGGAAATTTTACCTTCAAAGGTGCGCCCTGTTACCTTAACGTTGGTGCTGAGGGGCTTTTTAGAATTGCGAGTATCGACTACACCACCAACAGTAACGCGATCGCGCCCCACTATTCCCGCTACCTCTAGCATCACATCATCAGCGTGTTCCATATTCGTCAAGGTAAGCACGCCATTAGTTTTATCTAGTAGTGCTTCTACTTCTGCGTCAGTCATCGCCCTGGCAGTTTCCACTGTATAACCAGGGATGTGGCCAATGTCTTCCCGAACGGTGGCGCGGTAAGCTTCCCAGTTGGCAATTCCCACCCCAAAGGTAATTTCAACTTGATGAATTTCGGCGTAACTTTGGGCGGCTAAAGCTGCTGCGGCGGTTAACAGTCCGGGTGTTGCACCACAGCCTGTCATGTAGGTAATCCCGGCTGCTTGCAGTTCTTCTTTCATCGCCAGTAGTTGTTCTACAGCAGTGGTGCGCTTAATCGCATCCACTAGCACCCCACGCCAACCAGATTTGATAAACTCTTTGGCAACAGAGGGGATAAAATCATTTGGTAGGTTGGGTAAAGCCAGAAAATACCCATCCACAGGTTGAGCTATTTCAATTACATTCTGAATACTTTGATTTGTTAACGTACCAACTGGCTCTAAATGACCTACCGAACCTTGGGACTGGTAGGTTGCAATGCATTCTTGAGTATTTAAACCTTCAGCAGCGTAAGCGTAACCTTTTTGATCTGCTGCGGCGACTAAAATCATTTCCTGTTTAGCAGCAAGTACCTTGGCGGCGGCTTGTCCGAGTCCGCCGAAACCTAGTACTCCTATGCGTATCGCTGGCGAAATATTTAGAGAATTTTTGACTTTTTCAGAATTCATAGTCAATTGGTTAAGTTGAATCAAAAGCCTTTAGCATTCTGCATCTCAGTTTCCGGGTTGTAACTGGTGGCTGATGGCTGATAGCTCAAAGCTATAGAGGTTAATTATGATTCATTATCCTGGGTTCTTTGGCTGACTGATGTTTTTTTATGTAAGCTACTTGTACAGTATCAAAAATTAATTTTCATCAACAAGCTGTAAAACCCTCTTGTATAAAGGTTTCGCCACCCAGAATCCTGCTTGGTTAATTAGAGCATCTAACAGAGGTTTCACGGCAGAAATTAGCTTTTGACTTTTAGCTTCAACCAAGATTCCTAAAATCCCTGTGTAGCTGAGATTTACTTTAGCCGCAACCATACGACCACGACGTTCATCAATCAAAACTTGATCTGCTTTCATTTCCAGTGCTAGAGCAATCGCTTCAGCTTCACCAATATCCAGTTCATTGCTGAATGCTTCAACCAGTATACGATCTTGAACTGGACAAGTTTGAATCCAGATAAAAGTTTGTACTTCAGTTGCGCCTGCAACTGGAAAGTTGGGATCAGTTAGTTCTCGGTAGACAGCTTCAGGAATTAGAACTGTTCCGTAAAGCTGTTGTAGTAAATGAAGATGGTTAATGGCGGCGAGGTTATTGATGGGCGAAGTATCACTGACAATGATCACAGTCTACCCATCGTCCGCAAGTTTTCTATATCTTGTTCAAAATCCTCCACACCGTAATGCACTGAAATTTGACGACTTGCAAGTAGATGCTGAAATGCTATACGATTCATGCCTGCAAATCGACTGGCTTGAGCAAGGGTTAACTTTTCTTTTTGAAAAAGCATCACCGCAATTTCCTGCTTCATTTCGCCTTCAGTCATCCGAGTTGCGGTTAGTATTTCATTAGGAATGACGACGTTCATAATTACAATCCTCTCTATCACTACTATTCTAAGCAGCTTTCCGCAGCTATGCAGGTTAATACATCATTGGAGCAAACGGACTAGATATAGGACGAAAAGCGATCGCCTATTGTAGTGTAAACACTGATGACTCTGATGAACAAAAAGCAGTTTTAGATACTTTGGCTGAAATTTTTGCTGAATAATGTGTCTAAGAATCGCACACACCGGATGGTTATGAGATTGCAACTGTAATCGTTAGTTATCTCAAGCAAAGTTTCTGTGTTCAAAGCGATCGCCTATTATAGTGCCCACGATGGTTTAATAAATTATAGAGTGCCATATTTACAACGATGATCTGCCTACGCTTATTACAGTAGTAGTAATTCCGAGTTAGGATCATAGCGAAATATTGACAAATAAATGTCTAGAGTTTTTATGGTACCAACATCGCGTATTGTTCACAGTGACCCCGATATATTAGGGGGAACTACTGTCTTTGTTGGAACTCGCGTACCAATTAAGACCTTGCTTGATTATCTAGAAGCAGGTGATTCCCTAAATGAGTTTTTAGATCATTTTCCCAGTGTTAGCCGTGAGCAAGCGATGTCTACGACGGGCTACGCCTACGCAGCACTGGAATTAGCATTGATCCAAGAAAACCCAAAATTTGCTTATATTTAAAGGTTTTTTATATTCTGGCGATCGCAGTGTGACATACTCCACACACTGACCTGAGTACAGGTACAGTGTGGGCTTCTCAACCAATCCGGCTACTGCTTAGGAGGCGTTGAGCTTTAAGAACCGGATGCCCCACGGCTCTATTTTTTATAGATCGTGCGTAAAACCTCATCCCCTTGTGGGTGAGGATGTAAGCACGGTTAGATAATGGGGTTCGATACCCCATTAACACTATCCGCGTTGTTTTTGAGTTGCAATATATTGCTTAACTGCTTCCTCTGATGCTCCGCCCACAGAAGAGTAAAACGTTCCATCGCTCCACAATCCAGAACCCCAAAATCTACGCTTTTTTAAATCCTTAAAGGTGCTGAATATATGCACAGCAGAGATTGATTTCATCGTTTTGGCAATTCTACTGGTGCTGTGGTGTGGTCTGCCTGCACAAACACATGAACATGGTCAGGCATGATCTCAATCGCGTAGAGCGTCCAACCATAGGTTTGACAAGTTTCACCAAGAATTCTTTTTAGCTCTATCTCTATTGCCCCCTCAAGTACCTGATTACGGTACGTTGGGCAAAATATGATGTGGTAGCCATTGCTGTAGGCTGACACCGCGCTACATCCAACCTACCTGGAAAACCTTAAGAGAATAAGGTAAATCTAATGGTAGTGATAAAGTTTTTCAATAAAATTTATATTTTTGTAAATTGCCTTGCTGGCTATATTACCTGTAATGCTTATCTTGAGGACTTTTGCCGCTTACTTGGCAAACTCAGTTGTTACCTTGACTAATCGATGAGGTTAAGAGAGACTAACTAAATACTGATGTGACTGCTTACAAAATTAATAATTTTTGTAAAGATTCTAAGATATATATGTTGAGAGATGGAACATTATTTAACAAATGGTAAGTTTGTATCTAAGTAAAAATGTTCCTACGGCTATATTTGTAGCCTTCTGCTAAGGCAGTAGAATTTAAGCGTACTTATCGTGGTTGGCCAAGAGCATGGAGACATTAGAGTTCATAATCTATCCAGACGGTCGGGTACAAGAAAAAGTCACTGGCATTGTGGGTGCTTCTTGCGCTGAGGTTACAGCAGCAATAGAGGCACAGCTGGGGCAAGTACTTAATCATGAGCCAACCTCAGAATATTTCGCCGCCAAGGTGCAGCAATCTAATGTGGCGAATACACACACCACTTACAGCGATTGGTAAGTTTTCACAGTAGTTTAGTGTAATTAATTCACAACCATCATGTCACACTTTAGCCAAATTAAGACTCAAATCCGTAACCTTGATTCTTTGAAAGATGCTCTGACTGAATTGGGCATAGACTGGAAACCCGGCCCACGCCAAGTCCGTGGCTATCGCGGTCAAACCCATCCTGCGGAAGTTAGTATTGAGCAGGAAAATGGCTATGACATCGGTTTTAGATGGAATGGCTTGGAATATGAACTGGTGGCTGATTTGCAATATTGGCAGCAAAACCTGTCTGTGGACGGATTTTTACGCCAGGTAACACAGCGCTATGCTTATCAAACAGTTGTGAAAGAAACCGCTCGTGTTGGTTTTCAAGTCTCTGAACAACAAAAAAATGAAGATGGTTCAATTCGCCTGGTAGTACAGCGCTGGAGTGCGTAATGGCTGATTTTCTGCCGTCGCTTGAAGAACAAGAAGAAAATCGTTCCGGTTTGGAACCAGAATTAGGGGGTTTTTTACGGGATGCCCCAGAACGTTCTGGTTTAGAACCGGAATTGGGCGGTTTCCTGCGCCAAAATGGTGTTTATGTTGACGAAATCACTTGTATTGGTTGCAAGCATTGCGCTCATGTTGCACGTAACACCTTTTACATTGAACCAGATTACGGGCGATCGCGCGTGGTTCGGCAAGATGGGGATGCTGAGGAAATTATTCAAGAAGCAATTGACACTTGTCCAGTTGATTGCATTCATTGGGTTGATTACACTGAACTGAAAAAATTAGAACAAGAACGCAAATATCAGGTAATTCCTGTAGTCGGTTATCCGGTGGAACATGCAGTTGCTGCTAGCGAACGTCGGCGTAAAAAGCAAAAGTTAAAAACCAAAAAATCCCGTTATTAAGATAAAAACCTTAAATCAAAATAATAAAGGACTGGATACCAGTCCTTTTGCTTTTCGCCATAGTATAGGACTCCTATTTGATTTTTGAAAAAACTCCGTACATCTGGAGAGTAGCGAAATCAAAGGTAGTGTGTCGGATAAACCACTCAAACATCCACTTTAAATGAGAGAATGAAGGAACTAAAGCACA